>JANYIN010000163.1 GCA_025362035.1 Gemmatimonadaceae bacterium
TGCCATCGGCGCGATGCACGCAGACTTGTCTCCAACGCTCGAGTTGTGCGACGAAGCCACCCTGAGCGGCAGCGCTGTCCCCGACCGGCTCCGTTCCATGAACTACCAGTGTTGAAAGCGCATCGCGGTGAATCACTGGCAGAACCATGAATCCGCTGCCGACCGCACCCTCGGCGTCGGCGAGCTTTCGTCGCAAGCGAACTTCTGCGTCGAGTAGTGCCGCGGCTTCGGCGGGCGGCGAGAACAGATAGGTGATCACCTCAAGAGCGCCACCAGGACGCCGCACGCGGCCCACGCGCTGCGCGAGCCGTGCGGGGTTCCAGGGGAGATCCAGATGCACCACGATGCCCGCGTCCTGAAGGTTCACGCCCTCCGAAAGAAGGTCGGTTGTGAGCAAGAGGGTCACGCGATCGTGCGCACGAGGCGCGCGAACACCCTGCGCCACCGGCGCGAATCGCCCGAGCACCTCCTCCCGAGTAATGCGCCCACTGGCAATACACGCCTGACGCGACGTCAGCATCCCGACGCCCACGTCGGTCCGAATGGCCGCGAACACAGCCCTCACCGTGGTCGCGTGTTCACTGAACACCAGGATAGAAGAATCTGGATGTGTCGCTCGAATCCGCCGAAGAGCCAGGACGCGCGCCATGTCCGAATCGGGCGCAGACGCGAGCGCGGCGCTCACCCTGGCCAGCGCTTGGTGTTCGGCGTGCACGGCAACACGGAGGTCTTCGAGGTCATCGCTCGAGGGCGACGCGTCCATCAGCAGACTCGCGAAGCCCAACTGCACACACGACTCGTTGCCGTGCCAGGCACGCACTTCGCGGCGCGTTGGCGTACGGCCCGCTTCGATGCCTTGCTCGATCGCGGCCGCCAGCCGGCGACGCACGCGCAGTGCGGCCTGCAACGCCGCGCGGCTCGATGCCCACGCGCGCACCAGTCCGATGATCCGCAGCGCACCCGCATCTCCGGCGTCGAGGGACCGCGGCGGGGGAGGTAGGGCAAGAATGGACCGCATCACGCGTCCGTCGTCGGGCGCCAACTCAACCCATTCGGGCGCTGCCACCCGCGGCAGGGCGGTATTCGGCGCTGCATCACCTCGGATTGTGAACCGCGCCAACTCGGACGCGCCGAGCGCGAACGCACTTTCGCCCAGAAACAACGCGATCTGCGCGGCGAGGTCGCGCAGCCGGTTCTGCAACGGTGTGGCAGACAACAGCACCAGCGGCTGGGTGGCGGCGTACTCGCACAGCGAGGCGTAGCGCCTGGTGTTCGGATTCCGGAAGTGATGCGATTCGTCCACGACGATTCCATGGAACGGTGTATCGGGCTGGACACCGCGACTCAGCGCCTCGTGCGAGAGAATGGCGCCGGTCATTCCGGCCTGTCGCATCGCCATGCGCCACGTGGTGCGGAGCGCGGCCGGGATAACTAGAAGCGGCGAGCGCCACTGACGTGCGAGGCACAGTGCGACGAACGTCTTGCCACGGCCCACGTCTTCGCCGATCAGACAGCCACCGTATGCGTCGAGCGCGCGCTGCGCGCGCGCGACGATACGACGTTGATCGTCGCGGAGCACAACCTCGCCAAGGGCCGAGTCTGGAAGGGCGTCCAGGCAGGCGGAGGCGATGGCGGCCTTCGCGGCGATCAGCCGCGCGTCAGCGGGGCGCACCACGCGATGAGCGGCGCCACATCCGGCGCGCGCAACCGATACGCTCGGCAGCTAGCGGCGAGCAACTCCTCGGCCGAGGGGACGGTGCCGGCGCGAGCGCGCTCCGCGAGCGGCGCGAGCTCCGCCCGCGCTCGGGTCCAATCCAGAGGCAATGGCAGCAGCGAAACGGTCCACGCCAGGTAGCGATGCCACCCGCCACGCGCTTGTTCCGCAATGGCGTTCAACCAGGCCGCCGCGATTGGACCGTTCAACAACGCCGTGAGCGCAAGTGCGTCTTCTGCGTTTTCGCATGCCAGCGCGTAGCAACTATTCAGCGGCACCGTGAGGTCGCCTGCCGGAAGTACTGCGGCACGCGGCACGCGGCCGAAGTCGCTCCACACGACGCGCGGGCGCGAATGAGCGGCTGCCTCTGTGCGGAACAGCGACCACCACGGAGCGCCGGGGCGAAGGTCTGTGCGGTTGACGAGCTGCCGCTTCCATGGAGCAAGCCATTTCGCCGCGCCGGGCGGCAACGCGACCAACGCCACGTCGCGCAATCCATGCGTCCAGAGGATGGCGCGGCGCGATCGCGGAATCGTCCACGGGGAGACGGCGTCGCCCCGCAACAACGGCCGGACGAGCTCGCGCTCGATGGTGCCGCGCCGTCCTCGATATTCCACGGCAACGGTGCCCTCGCGCTCGTCGACGGTGTCAACGGTAAATGCGTCGTTGCAACCACACTTTACCCCCAGCAGGGCGCGTCCGAAGGGACCTTCGTCGAGCGGGATGCCGTGTTCGGTGACCCGGTCGAATGCCGTCCGGACGTCAGGTGGAACCAGCAGCCACGGACTCGCGCCATCGTCCTCAAGCAGCCGCAAGGACGGCGCGGACGCGCTCCATTCGACGTCCAGCGACGCGCGGCGCACCGCGATGTCCACCTGGCGATGATCGGGCTCCCGTTTCGAGGCGATCACGACAGAGGGGTACACCGCGGCGTCGAAGCTGGACGGCGCGTCGGACCAGTCCTCTACCAGCCGAAGTTGCGCGCGGCTGGCGAGCAGCCGTCGAACGCCACCGCCGGCGAGCGAACGCCACAGCTTGGCGGGCAACAGCATTGCCAGGGAGCCGGTAGAGGAGGCGAGACCCAGACTTTGCTCAACGAACAGTGACGCGAGGTCTACCTGCGCCGAGAAACCTTTGGATACGTGACCGCCGCGTGCGCCATGTTCCCATGCGGCGCCTTGGTAGACCGTATACCGCGCCCGGAGCGCCGCTCTCGCGGCAGGCGGAATGTTGTGCAACCGCACCCACGGCGGATTGCCGATGACCAGATCGAAACCCCCACGTTCTTGTGCGGCGCCAAAATGGGACGGAAACGAAAAGGGAAGGGCGCCGGCGTCCGCGATGCGTCGCCGCTCGCGCCGCAGCGCCGCCGCCCGGAGGCGTTGCGCGCGCATCATCGCCCGTTCCTGCACGTTGGGGCTGGACTGCTGGCCGAACAAGTCGGTCGCGCGCCGATCACGCAGTCGCTCGTGTCGCGATGCGGCGATGGTGCTCAACTCCCGATCGATTGCCGCGAGCGCGCGCTTCCGTTCGTCCTTCTCCAGGGCGCGACGCAGCGGCGCCTTTCGCGGCCCCGATGCGCGCACATAGCGTTCTCGCAGGCGCGCGAGCGCCGCCGAGGGGCCCACCAGCGAGGCTGGGGCCGTGAAGGCGTCGCCGGAAAGCGCATCGCCCACGCGGACGTTGCAGTCCAGGTTGGGGAGCGGCGGTACCGAAGACATTCTCGTGTGTTCGCTCTCGATCACGACGGCCAGCCAGAGACGGAGCTCGCACAGCCAGACCGCAGTAGGATTGACGTCCACGCCGTGAATGGAGCGCGCGAGCACTTCGCGCCGGATCACCGCCACCGCCCGAGCGTCGCCGGCGGCGCGATGCAGCGTGGTGAGCCGATCGAGAACGTACACGAGGAACGCGCCCGACCCGCACGCGGGATCGAGTACCGTGAACGTGCGGAGTCGGCGGCGCAGCGACGCCGCGCACGATGCATCAAGCGCTTCGCCGCGCAGGCCTTGCGACACGTGCTCTTCAGCGACCGTCTCGTCGCACAGCGCGATGACCAGCGCCCGATCCGACACGTGCGACACGAGCGCCTGCGGTGTATAGAATGCCCCGCTCGTGCGTCGCTCCCCGGCCGCCATCAACGACTCGAACGCGCGTCCGAGCATCTCGGGATCGATGGCCGCCTCCGACCAGGTGTCTTCGCCTTCGCGCGTCGTGAAGCGGTAAGCGCCCAGCAAGTCCCCGAACAGCGCGCCGATGGCGTCGTCGGAGAACCGCGCCGCGGAATGCCGGTGTTCGAACGGGCTCTTGGCGAACAGGCCTCCGTTGAGAAACGGGATGGAGCCGAAGTCTCGCGCCACAGCGGCCCGTCGCCGCAGCGGCGTATTCAGCGTTCCGAAGAACAGTGGCAGCAGCACACGGCGATGAAAGCCGCCGCCCTGTGCCATGCAGGTATCAAAGCGGCGCGCGAGAAACGCGCGGTCGCCGTTCAGCCATCCTTTCGTTTCCAGAAAGGACAGGAAGAGCAGACGCGATACGTACAGCAGCGCGAGTTCGGCGCGGTCGTTCGCGGGCATGCTCGTGAGCGAGTCCGCGAGCGTCCGCGCGCGGTGTTCGAGCGTCCGGTAGAAGCGACGCGTCAGGGCCTCGCGGCCCAGCACATCACACCACCGCGAGTGGATGAGCAGATCGTCGCCAGAGTTCGTCGCCGCCATGGCGCCGAGGGTTTCCGCGTCGCTGGCGACGACACGCGCGCGTCTCGCCACAAGCGCCGCCACACGCGGCCCGCGACCGGATGACGCCCAGCATGCGAGGCCCACCTCGTCGTCCGCGCTTGCGGTGGCGATCACAACCCAGAGAACACGTGTGGCGCTCGCGCTCAGTGCGGCCGCTAGCCGCGTGAACAGCTGTCGCAGCGATTGCTCGAGCGGCGCAGCGATCAACAGGGCGCGCAATGCGCCGGTGCCGCGCACGACGGCCGCGTCACTGAGATGGGACGGCAGTCCGAGCCGCGCGCGCATATCGTCGTCGACGGGGAGCGCGACGGAATCGAAGCCGAGCATGTCCGCGAGCGCGAGCCGTCCCCAATGCGTGTGCAGTACTTCCAGTCGCTCGGCGGCATCACGGAGAGAGGGCACGCACGCAGGGTATCCGTGCCATGCCGGGGGATCGCCATCAGGGCATTGCAGGCGAGAGCGCTACGCCGCCCGGTAGGTCCTCCCCTTCCATTCTACTCGACGGCCACGGACGACCGAGCCCACCGTGATGTACAGCAACATCGCGGCGCCGATCGGGTACAGCAGCGCATAAAGGATAGACTGGCCGAGTCGCACGTAGACGATCAGCCACCAGAGCAAGTTCGTGAGCGACACGATGGACGCCCACAGCGTGACGCCACCGCTGACGACGCCGAACAGTGAAAGCGCCACGAGTAGCGGCGGAATCACTCCCGACATCGCCGGAAGCACCAGCGCCAGCGGATAGAGTGCGCGACCGAACGCCCCAGCGGGCATGGCGTCCCTGCCGCCCGCGTAGAGGTTCTTCCCCCAACCGTCACTGAGCTCACGCAGCGTGGTGTACATGCGTGTGGAGAGCTGGCGCAATCCCAGCAGGACCACCGTGCGCTTGCCGCGTACGAAGAACATCTGCGCCAATGCGAGATCTTCGGCGACCTTGTCGCGCACGGCCTCGTGCCCACCGATGTCCACGTATGCACCACGGCGGAAGAAGATGCACTGGCCGTTCGCGATCTTGTCCGATACGCGACGCGACTGGTTCACCAGTTCGGTGCCCCCGTAGCGGGCGAGCATGATTCCGAACACCTGCGGCTGCACCAGCCGTTCCCAGAAGGAGCCCAACACCTGCGTACCAGCCACTGTGAGCAGGTCGGCATTGCGCTCGCGCATCGCGTTCACCGCGCGGGTCACGAGGTCCGACGCCTGCCATGTATCCGCGTCGAGAAATGCGACCACGTCGCCCACGCTCGCCGAGAACCCCGCGGTGCACGCCCATTGCTTTCCGAACCATCCCGCGGGAAGAGCGTCCGGCACCACCACGTGCAATCGCGCGCCATCATCGGCGATGCGGCGAAGGGTGTCTCCCGTGTCGTCGGTGGAGTGGTCGTCGACGACGATGATCTCTACGCGGGGATAACTCGACGCGAGGACCGAGCGGACACATCGCTCGATGTTGCGCGATTCGTTCCGAGCCGGAATAATCACGGACACCAGTGGGGAGTCGTCAGGCGGGTGGTTCGGGTACTCATCGAGCGAGCGCGATCGTCGTGCTCGCGCGAGGACGACCAACGGCAGGGCGATCCAGGGCAGGGCGAGCGCGACCGCGACAAGATGCTGCACAGGTCAAAGATGTCCGTGTGACAGACGCAGCGCGAGCGGAACGCGTCGCGGAAAAACAGAAGGCGCCCCCGCGTCGGGACGCCCGTGGCGCTCATCCAGGGTGCTGCTGAGGTCTATTCGGTGGAGCGCATGGATCCACGAAACCTGCCCGACTCTCGGCCGCCTGCCGACGATGACGTTCGTGACGCGGCCTTGTCGTCCGCCGACGCAGCGCGGTTCGCACCACCGTCGCCGTCGGCCTGCGAAGCATTCCTGTGGTCGGACGACGAGTCGTCGTTTCCTACAATGCGGGGGCCTGGAGTCCTGTTGTCCATCTTGTCTGGCATGATTTCTCCCTCCAACGCTGCAATGGGAAGACAGCCGTCACCGGACACGACCACTTCGTGCGGTGCGGCTGCCCCGCATTGACAGCATATGAAGTGCCAATGGTGGTTTCTCCCTGTTCGCCGCACCCGCGAGTACGGGACTTCGACGTTGGTCCAGCCTACCGCTCCCACCAGCCTGAACAGATGCGTGCAATATCCTCGCATTCTCTCCGGACTTGGCGTCCGATCGTGCCATTGCAGACCAAGCAGGCGCTGTCTACGTTGCCCGCGATGCGACTTCCCCCTCCCCTCATGTCCGGTGCGCGCGTGGCGCTCGTGTCACCTTCGGGCCCGCTGCGGTCTCCCGAAGAACTCGACACCGCCACGTCGCAGGCTCGAGCGCTGGGCTGGGAGCCCGTAGTCGGAACGAATGTCATGGCCAGGCGCGGCTACCTGGCGGGTTCGGACGAAGAGCGGCTCTGGGATCTGAACGGCGCGCTGGCCGACGATGGGGTGGATGGTATCTGGTGCGTGCGGGGTGGATACGGTGCCATGCGACTGTTGGGGCGGCTGAATGTCGATGCGCTGCGACGTCGTCCGAAGGCCATCATCGGATACTCGGACATCACGGCACTACACTGCGCGCTCGGGCTGCACGCCAACGTGGTCACCTTTCATGGTCCCACCGCGCGGTCTCTTCTCACCGACTTCTCGCGTCACTCGCTCGTCCGCGCCGTGGTGGACCAGCGCGAGCCCTGCGGGCCTGCGCCAGACGCCCGCCTCCTTCGCGGCGGTCGAGTGCAGGGTCGGCTCGTCGGCGGAAATCTCTCGATACTTACGGCGCTTGCCGGCACTCCTTACGCGCCGGACTACACCGGCGCGATCCTGGTCCTCGAGGACGTCGGCGAGGAGATCTATCGCATCGACCGCATGCTGCGACAGTTGGCGCTGAGCGGTGCACTGGCCCGTGTGGCGGGAATCGTGTTCGGACACTTCACCGGCGGTACGCCGCCAGGCGACAGTTCTTCGTTGACTCTCGATGCCGTTCTCGCGGAGATCGCCGAAATCGCCGGCGTTCCCGCAATTTGCAGTGCGCCAATTGGGCACATCGACGACCAGTGGACCGTTCCACTGGGCGCCATGGCGGAGTTGGATGCCGACCATGGCGCATTGCACGTGGCGCTCTCCTGAAACGGTCGAACGCGGCGCACCCGGAACTCAATGGAGTCCATGATGAAGAGTGGTACCGATCTGATCAACGAATCGAAGGGGCGGATCCGGGAAATTGGTATAGCCGATGCGCGTGCGAAGTACGCCGAAGGGCGCGTCACGTTTCTCGACGTGCGAGATCTCCAGGAGGTCAATCTTGGAAAGATCCCGAACGCGGTTCACATCTCGCGCGGCAATCTTGAAACGAAGGTGGAGGCCATCATTCCGCGCACCACCGATGTCGTGATCTATTGCGCCAGCGGCAATCGTTCGGCCTTCGCCGCGGACGTGATGCAGCAGATGGGCTACACGAGTGTCTGTTCGCTGGCCGGCGGTTTCCGTGCCTGGGCTGAGTCTGACGGTGACATCGAGTGAGGCCGGCCACTCTGGAGCGGTTCAAGTTGGTGGGAGCTGGCGGCCGGCTCATTCACGGTGAAGCGCGCATCCTGCCGGGAGCCACGGGGAGCGTCGTCCTGGTGCACGGCTTCAAGGGTTTCCTGCGTTTCGCCTTCTTTCCCTACCTCGCCGCGCGGCTCTCCGAGCGCGGGCTCAACGTCGTGTCCTTCAACTTCTCAGGCAGCGGCGTGGGCGAAGACCTGGAGACGTTCACGGACTTCGAGGCGTTCGAGGAGAACAGCTTTGGCCGTGAGCTCTACGATCTGGTGATCGTCAACCGCGAGGCAGAGGAGCGTGGTTGGCTCGGCGACCGGCGCGGGTTGTTCGGTCATTCACGTGGCGGCGGCATCGCCGTCCTGCATGCCTCCCGCGATGACCGGATCAACGCACTGGTCACGTGGTCTGCCATCTCCACGGTCGCGCGCTGGACCGATCCGCAGATGGCCGGATGGCGTGAGCGCGGTTACTCAGAAGTGGTGAACTCTCGTACCGGGCAAGTGTTTCGCATGGGGACGGGCCTTCTCGACGAAGTGCAGCGCCACGCCGACGGACGTCTGGACGTGGAAAAGGCGGCATCGAGGGTTCGATGCCCGTGGCTGATCGTGCATGGCGAATGCGACGAGACGGTTTCCATTGCCGAGGGCCAGCGCTTGCACGACGCCAGCTGCGGCCGCGCGGAGCTTTTTCGCGTCCCGGGCGCGAACCATGTGTTCAACGTGGCGCATGGAATGACGATACCGTCCGCCGCTCTGACCTCCGCCGCCGACCGCACGGTCGACTTCCTGGCCGAGACGCCTGGTTTCTAGGATGTCTCAGGAGGAACTCGATCGACTGGAATCGCATCCGCTCATCGAGCGGTTCGCGCGCGCACTCGTCGAGCGCCCCGGCCGCGAGATCCACACCGAGCCCCCGACGCGTCTCGCCGCCATCCTGCTCGTCTTACGGGAGGGAGATGGCGGCGAGCCCGAGTTGCTCCTGATCAAGCGCGCGGACGCGGATGGCGATCCGTGGAGTGGACACATCGCCTGTCCCGGTGGCCGCATGGAGGCGAGCGACCGCGACCTGGAGGTGACCGCCGTGCGCGAGACGAGGGAGGAAACCGGCATCGACGTGGCGCACGAGGGGCGCGTGCTCGGGCATCTGGACGACCTGCGTCCGCGGTCGTCGTTCCTGCCACCGATCGTGATCCGGCCGTATGTCGCCCTCGTCCGGGCGGGCGTACGCATCCTGGCCAGTCGCGAGGTGGCGAGCGCGTTCTGGGTTCCGTTGTCGGCGTTGCGCGAACAGCGCGCGTGGAGCCTCGGGTCCGTTCAGGCCCATGGCACGGCGCGCCACGTGAGCATCTTCCAACACGGCGAGCACACCGTATGGGGGCTGACGGAGCGGGCGTTACGGCAGTTCCTCACGTACGTCGGCGAGCCTCCGGCCGGCGAGTCGGTGGACCAGGTGCGGTGACGCTCAAGGAACCGCGCGTCCCTTGGGCAGTTCGCACATCAGGACGAGCGTGTTGCCGTCCGGATCCTTGAAGGCCGTCATCCAGAGGTCATGATCGGGCATGGGGGCAACAAGATGGGGCTCGTCGACGAACGCGATGCCCCGCTCCTTCAGGCGAGGATAGGCCGTCGCGATGTCGGCGACCTTGAAATACAGGATCGAGCTCGAACCCGGCGTGAAGGTGCCCTCGGGCGCTGTGAGCATGAGGCGCACGCCGCCGACGTCGAGAAAGGCGAGATTGGGGCCTGCGGCGAACAGGAAGCGCAATCCCAGCGCATCGCGGTAGAACGCCGTGCTCCGCTCCAAGCTGGAGACCGTGATGGCGATCTGGCCGATGGCGGTGATCTCGGTGGCGGATAGCGACATGGGATACTCCTGAGCCCGGCGGCCCTACAAGGGTGGTGGCGCGTGGCGCTTCGCTAGGTAATGCGAGCCTTGACGATTTGCCAGAGCGAGGCGGGAGACACACAAATCTGTTGTTGCTTTATCTCCGCCTCGAAATATGTTTAGGTAATCCTAAACCGCCGAGCGGCTCACTTACCCACCAGATGACGGTCAGACGCTATACCCCGACGCCGATCGAGCCTCTTCCGCAGCCTGAAACCGGCTGGCGGCGGGCGCGAGTCGCACCGAGCCTGGCGGAGGTCTACCGGAGCGTTCCCGTCACCGCCCCGGGGAAGTGGCGGAAGATGCTCGCGTTTGCCGGTCCGGGGTATCTCGTGGCGGTGGGGTATATGGACCCCGGCAACTGGGCCACCGACCTCGCCGGCGGGTCGCGCTTTGGATACACGCTACTCAGCGTGATCCTGATCTCGAATCTCATGGCGGTGCTGCTTCAGGGACTCGCGTCCAAGCTCGGCATCGTGACGGGGCGCGACCTCGCCCAGGCCTGCCGCGACAGCTACAGCACGCCCGCGGTCGTGGCGCACTGGATTCTGTGCGAAATCGCCATCGCGGCCTGCGACCTGGCTGAAGTCATCGGGTCCGCCATCGCGCTGAACCTGCTGTTCGGCATCGCGCTCCCGGTGGGGGTCGTCATCACCGGACTCGATGTCCTGCTGCTGCTCTACCTGCAGAACCGAGGGGTGCGCGTGCTGGAGGCGCTCGTCATCACGCTCGTGGCCACGGTCGGTGTGTGTTTCGCGTTCGAATTGGTGCTGTCGCGGCCAGACATGGCCGGCGTCGCCAGGGGATTCATCCCGTCGCTGGACATCGTGTCGGACCGGGAGAAGCTGTACATCGCGATCAGCATTCTGGGCGCCACCGTGATGCCACACAATCTCTATCTGCATTCGTCCATCGTGCAGACGCGCCGGTACGAGGAGCATGCGCAAGGTCGCCGCGAGGCGGTGCGGTACGCGTTCGTGGACTCGACCATCGCGCTCACGATGGCGTTGTTCATCAACGCGGCCATCCTGATCGTCGCGTCGGCGAGCTTCCATACGTCCGGGCACACGGGGGTCGCGGAGATTCAGGACGCCTACCAGCTGCTCACGCCGCTGCTGGGCGCGGGCGCCAGCACCGTGTTCGCGCTGGCGCTCCTGGCGTCGGGGCAGAACTCGACGCTCACGGGCACCCTGGCGGGACAAATCGTGATGGAGGGCTTCCTGAACATCCGGATTCGACCCTGGATGCGCCGCCTCATCACGAGGCTCATCGCCATCGTCCCGGCGGTGATCGTCGCCCTGATCGGCGGCGCGTCCGGCACGGCCAAGCTGCTGATCCTGAGCCAGGTGGTCCTGAGCCTGCAGCTATCGTTCGCGGTCTTTCCCCTGGTGCAGTTCACGTCCGACCGACTGAAGATGGGCGAGTTCGTGAACCCTGCGTGGCTGAAGCTTCTCTCGTACATTGTGGCGGTCGCGATTGCGACGCTCAATGTGTGGCTGCTCTTCCAAACGTTCCAGAGTTGGCTCTTCTAGCGACCGTTCGCTTCGGCAGCCTCTCCCGATTCCGGCCCCCATGTACCAGCGCATCCTCGTCCCGCTCGAGGCATCAGACTACGACGACGCGATCCTGACGCACGTGCGCGACCTCGCGCTGCATTGTTCGGCGTCGGTGGTGCTGATGCATGTCGCGGACGGGTTTGCGGCGCGGAACCAGTCGCAGCTCGTGCTTCGCGAGAGCGACGAGATGAAGAAGGATCGCGAGTACATCGAGACGCGCGCCGATGAGCTGGAGATGGCTGGGCTGCAGGTGGAGTGCGTGCTGGCGGGCGGCGATCCGGCCGCGGAGATTGCCGCCGCGGCCGAGCGTGAGGGGTGTGACCTGATCGCGATGAGCACCCACGGCCACAAGGGCGTGCAGGATCTGCTCCGCGGCAGCGTCGCGAACGGCGTGCGGCACCAGACTACCGTCCCCGTGCTCATGGTGCGCGGCACGCCGCGCCGTCTCCGTCCCGTGTGATGACGACCCCTGCCGAACATCCCCTCACCGGCCCGGTCGAGGATTACCTCAAGGCCATCTACGACCTGGAGCGGGTGGGTGAAGCCGCCGCGACCAACGACATCGCACTCCGTCTCGCCATTTCTCCGGCATCCGTGAGCGGCATGGTGCGTCGGTTGGCGGATCAGGGACTGGTCACGCACGAGCCCTACCGCGGGGTGCGGCTCACGAGCGAGGGACGGCACGCCGCGCTGCGGACGCTGCGTCGTCACCGCATTCTCGAGTGCTACCTTACCGAAGTGCTCGGCTATCCGTGGGATCGAGTTCACCAGGAGGCCGAGCAGCTCGAACACGCGGCATCGGAAGAGCTGATCGAGCGCATGGCATCTTCGCTCGGCGATCCGAAGCAGGACCCGCATGGCGCGCCGATTCCGACGCGCGACGGCCGAGTGGAAGAGGTGAACCTGCTCGGGCTGGCGGACGCGTCTGCGGGGGCGCGCATGCGTGTTCGTCGCGTGCAGGATGAGGATGCCGAACGTCTGCGGTATCTCGCCGAACTCGGGATTCGGCCCGGTTCGCTCGTGCGGATCCTCGACAAGGCGCCGTTCGACGGACCGATCACACTGTGGGTCGACCAGCCGGGTGGCGGAGCCACCCGCGCCATTGGCGTCGGATTGGCCGCGCACGTGTTCGTCGAGTCGGCTGCGGACTGATCGAGGCCCATTGACGTTCGCCCTTCTGCTCGCGCTCCTCCTTGCGGTTCCGCAGGACAGCGCCCGCCGCTCCCCCGGTTCGGCGCGCACCATCGCCATCGACGAGCGGCTCGCGGCTGACTTGCATATCGGTGTCGGCGATCGCGTAGTACTCGGCGCTCAGCCTGGGGACACCGGTCAGTACGCGATCGTGTCCGCCATTGTCCGCCGAGGGGCTGACCCGGCCGAGGTCGCGCGGAGTGAATACAAGATTCGGCTGCATCTCACGCAGCTCGAGGAGCTCATCGGCTACGGCGACCGCGTGGACCGCTACGCCGTCGCGACACGATCCGAGGCCGCCATTGCCGACGCGCAAGCGCGCATCAACGGTGCCGCGTTCGGGTTCCACGCGCATCGCTCGCGCGACATTGCGGTGCAAACCTCCGCCACCTTTGCCGTGGTCTCCCGCTTTCACCGCGCCATCGGGGTGATCACCATTGTGGCGAGCGCCATCTTCCTGCTGTGCATCATGCTGCTGAAGGTGGACGAGCGTCGTCGCGACGTGGCGGCGCTGCGGCTGATGGGCATCTCGGCCGGAACGATCGTGAAGGGCGTGGTGCTCGAGGCGGCGGGTATCGCCGTGTTCGGGAGCCTGGTGGGCGTGGGGCTCGGTGCTCTCGCATCCTGGCTCGTGAATGCGCACTACCAGGGCGTCTATCGCACGCCGCTCCGCTTTTCCGTGGTCAGCGGCGACATTGTCCTGCTGGCTGTTTCGCTCGCGCTCGCGCTCGGCGTCGTGGCCGGTTGGGTCGCAGCCAAGCGGCTCGTATCGGTTCCACCGCTCTCACTCTTCGGTCGGTAGCGATGCTGTTCACCCTCGCGGCGGCGTCGCTCATCCGTCATCGAACCCGCACCCTGCTCGCCATCCTCGGCGTTGCCGTCAGCGCCGCCATGCTGCTGGACATGGTCATGCTGTCGAGCGGCCTGCGTGAATCATTTCGCGGGCTCTTGCAGACGCAGGGCTTCCAACTCAGGGTCGCTCCGAAGGGAACGCTGCCGTTTGACACCGACGCCACGATCCGCAACGCCGATTCGCTGCTCGCGTTGGTGCGCGCGAGACCGGGCGTGATCGCCGTGAGTCCGGTACTGGGCGGGCAGCTTCACGTCCCGACGGCGACGGGAGCGGTGACGTCGTCGGTGCTCGGCATCATTCCGCGCGTCGAAGGCGATTACGAAGTCTTGGCTGGGCGCCAGCCCGCCGCGCCTGATGAGATGGTCGCCAACCAGCGGCTGCTCGACGCGCTGCGACTGCAGCTGGGCGACACGCTGCGCGGCGCCGCCGGGTACGACGCACAACTCCGCAGCTTGTCCGGCGAGCGGACGCTGCGAATCGTCGGCATCGCGCGGTTCATCTACATGGCGGCGGACCAGAAGGGTGCCGCGGTTCCGATCGAGACGCTGCGCCGCATGCAGGGGGCGGACTCCGACGACAAGGTGTCCATCGCCATGATTCGGCTGGCGGCGGGCGTGAACGTGGACTCGGAACGGGTGGCCATCGAACGACTTCTGCCACGCGTTACCGTCATTTCCATTGCGGAGGCGCTCAATCAGGTGGACCAACGCCTCAGCTATTTTCGGCAGCTCGCGGTGATTCTCGGCTCGGTGAGCCTTGTCGTCGGCTTCCTGCTCGTGACGACGCTGGTGACCGTATCGGTCAACGAGCGCGTCGGCGAGATCGCGGTGATGCGGGCCATCGGCGTGCATCGCCGTCGCATCGTGCTCCAGATCGTGATGGAGTCCGGCGCGATGATGCTTGTGGCCGCGCCGCTCGGATTGCTGCTCGGGCTGGTCACGGCGCGATATCTCAACTCCATCCTCGCGCGATTCCCGGGTGTGCCGGCGAAGCTCGACTTCTTTCTGTTCCAGCCCAGCGCGGCGTGGACGGCGCTCGGACTCCTGGCGCTGTCGGGCGTCCTGGCTGGCGTCTATCCCTCATGGCGCAGCGCGTCGCTTCCCATTGCCCTCACGCTACGCCAAGAGGCGGTGGGGTGAGCACCGTGGTGGATGTTCGCGATCTGGTGCGGGACTATCCCATGGGAGAGGAGCGCGTCGCGGCGCTTCGCGGTGTCTCGTTCCAGGTGGACGCTGGCGACTACGTGGCCATCGTCGGTCCATCGGGGTGCGGAAAGAGCACACTCCTCAACCTGCTCGGCGTGATCGACCGGCCGACGTCCGGCACTGTGTCCATAAACGGTGAGCGCGTGGAACGGCTGTCGGATGCGCGAGCCACGGAGTTTCGGCTCATGCGCATCGGATTCGTCTTCCAGCGTTTCTACCTGATGCAGGCGCTGTCGGCGCGCGAGAATGTGGAGCTGCCCCTGGCGGAGGCAGGGCTGGTGGGCGCGGCGCGACGCGCGCGCGCGATGGCGCTGCTGGAATACGTTGGGCTGGCGAAGCGCGAGAGACACCGTCCATCACAGTTGTCCGGCGGCGAGCAGCAGCGGGTCGCGATCGCGCGAGCGCTGGCGAATGCGCCGGCGCTGCTGCTGGCCGACGAGCCGACCGGCGAACTCGATGCGCGCACCGGCAGGGAGATGATCGCGCTCTTCGAGCGGCTCAACGCCGACGGTACCACCATCGTGGTCGTGACGCATGACGAGGATCTCGCGCGCGCCGCGAAGCGCGTGATTCACATGCGCGACGGCAGCATCGTTGGAGACGAGCGCGCGCGATGATTCGTCTGCTGGCCATTCGCAACCTGACGCTCAATCCCTGGCGCACGCTGTTCCTGCTGTTCGGGTTCAGCATGGGAGTGGCGGTGATGATCGTACTGTTGTCGGTGGGCGAAGCACTCATGGATCAGGCGAAGGACGAGAAGCTCGTGGGCGGAGGGCAGATCACGGTGCTGCCCGAGGGCGTGGACGTGGAGGTACTGAAGACCGGCGGCCTGGGCGGCCTCTTCTTCTCGATTGACCACGCGCGCTTCATTCACCGGCAATTGCTGGCGTCGGACCGGCTGAGCGATGTGGTCAGTGCTGTCGCGCCGCAGATCGAAGGCAAGTTGCTCTATCTCCGCACGCCGGACGGACAGGAGGCGTCGGTGCGAGCCGGCGGGGACATCCCCTCGCGGACGGCCGCAGTCCATGCGGCGCCCGACGTGTCGAAGGGTTCGTGGGTGGACGACTCGCTCGACCGCCGCTGGTCCACTCCGACCATGGCAGAACTGCGACACGAGATCGATCACTTCCACACTCCACCGCTCGAGGTCGCGCACGATCCGAGCTGGGGCGAATGGCACTACTTCAACGTGCTCTCGCCGGATGGAAAGCAGTGGGTATTCGTGTCATTCATCGTGGCGGGTGACGTCGGCGGTGGCAGCGGCAAATGGAGGGGGCAGGTGCTCGTGACGCTACACGAGCAGGGAGCGCCCACGCGGCGTTTTACCTCCTCGGCGCTGCCGGCACAGGTGCGCTACAGCACGAGCGACGCGAACGTCCGCATCGGCGAGTCGCGCGTGGATGTGCTGGAGGATGGGCGATACGCGTTACACGCCGTGGCCCGCGAGGACGGCACGCACGCGCCACTGGCGCTCGACCTCGTCGTGGCGCCTGCGCCCGGCGCGTACTTCCCGGGCGCGGCGGTCACGTCTGGCGTGGTGAGCGGATACGTCGTACCGGCGCTCCGCGCGGGCGCCACCGGGACCGTGTGCGTCGGCGGCCGGTGCACGCCATACGACGACGTCCAGGCGTACCATGATCATAATTGGGGAGTGTGGCGAGGTGTGACCTGGGAGTGGGGCGCGGCGCGTGCGGGAGCGTACACGGTCCTGTACGGCCGCGTGGAGCCGCCGGACAGCGTCGGCTCAATGCAGCCGCTGTTCGTCTACCTCGTGGACGGGAAGGGCTTTGTTGCGCTCTTTCGTCCCCGCATCATTCAGTACGTCCTCGGCGCCACGACGCGCGTTGCGGGCGGATCGATTCGCACACCGTCCCGCGCCACGATGCTCGATGTGCGCGGGACGGACACGCTGCGGCTCGCGCTCGACTTTGAGGATGCCTCCGCGACCGACACGAGGATCGGCATGGTGGAGCGGGGTGACGCACTGGCGGCGCGAAGGCTCGCGCGCCCGTACTTCGTGCAGATGAAGGGCACCGCCACCATGTCTGGCCGCGTGCAGGGAATTCCGCTCGCGGGGAAGGGCTCGGGATTCTTCGAGACGTACCGGTAGGCGTTGTTGCGGATACCTGTCGCTGACGGATTCGCTCGGCGCGTTGTCCGTTCCGGCGACGTGACGTGCGTTTTGTCACCCCTCCATTCGAGCGTGCCTGCCGCCCGCGCTTGACAGCGTGGGGCCGCGGCCGCCGATTTTCCGCATGGCCACGTACGTTCGGCTGGGCACGCAGGGATGGAATTATGATGCATGGGTCGGCCCCTTCTATCCCGTAGGGACACGGCCCGCCGATTTTCTCGGCGTGTATGCTCGCGCCTTCGACACGGTCGAGATCGACTCGACCTTCTATGCGATCCCGGCGGCGAAGACCGTTCGCGGCTGGTATGACCGCACGCCGCCGGGCTTCACCTTCGCGCTCAAGCTGCCGCAGGAAATCACTCATGAGCGGCGGCTTCGCGACTGCGGCGACGTCCTGAGCGAGTTCTACGATCGCGCTCGCGAGCTTGGCGAAAAGCTCGGACCCGTCCTGATTCAGCTCGGGCCTGATTTTGGTCCGGTAGAGTTGCCCGCCCTTGCCAATCTGCTGCCGCTGCTTCCACGCGATATCAAGTTTGCGGTGGAGTTCCGAAATCGCGGCTGGATCAACGACGGCGTCCTGGCATTGCTCGCGGAACACGGCGTCGCACTGACGCTGACAGAGTCGCGCTGGATTCCGCGCAAGGCGATGCTCGCACTCGCCGCGCGTCCCACGGCGGATTTCGTGTACATCCGATGGATGGGTGGCAATCGTGATCTCGTGGATTACTCGCGAATCCAGATCGATCGCAGTCGCGAACTTGAGGCATGGGCTGGCGTCATCGCGACGCTGGCGAAGATTCGCGTGAGGGTCTACGGGTACGTGAACAATCATTTCGCCGGCCACTCGCCACAGAACGCGCGGGAGCTGCAGCGCCGGCTGGGCCAGACGGCCGTGGAACCGGAGATGATGGGAGAGCAGATGTCCCTGTTCTAGCTTCCATGCGCATGAAAGGCCACAGCCGTAACCGCACTCTCGGGCTCTGTCCAATGTCCATCTCGCTCGATCATCCATTTGTCGGTCCCCACACGGAGAGCCGCGCCCAGACGCGGGACTTCGCGTGGCATGCCTACAGCGTCGTCGCCGCGGCGACCATGGTGCTGGTCGGTCTGATCTGGGACATCTCGTGGCACATGTCGATTGGCCGCGACACGTTCTGGACGCCGGCGCATCTGTTGATCCAGGCCGGTGGGCTGACCGCGGGTCTTGGATCGGGCCTCCTCGCGCTCCAGGTCACGTTCCGAGGCACCGCGTGGCAGAAGGCGAGCACCGTGTCGTTCTGGGGATTCCGGGCGCCGTTTGGCGCGTGGGTGTGCATCTGGGGCTGTGGCGCGATGCTCACGTCGGCGCCCTTCGACGACTGGTGGCACAACGCCTACGGGCTGGACGTCCGCATCGTGTCGCCTCCCCATCTGGTGCTGGGCTTCGGGATGCTTGGCATCCTGCTGGGCGCGTTGCTGCGTGCGCTCGCGCTCCAGAATGAAGTGGAGGACGCGCTACGAGCGAGTGCCTCGACGCTGTTCGCCATCGCCTCCGGGCTGGTCGTCACCATCGTCTCGATCTTCTGCTTCGAGTGGTCGAACGTGAACGCGATGCACGGCGGCTTGTTCTACCGGACGCTGTCCATTCCCATGCCGTTCCTGCTGGTAACGATCGCCCTGGCGGGACGCGGCCGGTGGGCGGCAACCACTGCCGCGCTCGTGTACATGATCGCGCTGGCCGGCACGAGCTGGATTCTGATGCTCTTTCCCGCGACGCCCAAGCTGGGGCCTATCTACCAGGACATCACGCACTACGTGCCGCTGAACTTCCCGCTACTGCTCGTCGCACCGGCACTGGCCATCGACCTCACCCTGCGTCGTATCCGTCACTGGTCTACGTGGCGCGCCGCGCCCCTGCTCGGCGTCGTGTTTCTCGCGACATTCATCGCGGCGCAATGGCCGTTTGCGGCGATCTTGATGCGTTTTGGGCGCAACTGGTTCTTTCACGCGGACAACTTCGTCTACTGGCAATCGCACGCGTCCGAGCGGTGGATGTTCACCTGGCAGCGTTCGCGCGCGGGCGATGCCACGCTGATCGTCCATCTCTCGACAGCGTTGCTGTTCGCGACGATCTCGGGCGCGGCCGGACTCGGTTGGGGGCGGTGGATGACACGCGTCCGGCGGTGACGCGCTCCGCACGCAGAGCGGTAAGCGTCGCGTCGGCCGTTTCGCTGGCGGTGCTGCTTGCCGGACACGTCGGAAGTCCGAATGTCTACTTTACCGGCATGGCCGGACCGTATTCCGTGGACGTGGCCATACGTCCGCCGCTGGTAGTGCCAGGCATCGCGGACGTGTACGTGAAGGTGGGCGATTCAACGGTGTCGCGGGTGGTGATCCGACCCGTGTTCTGGCGTGCGGGGCTGAAAGGAGCGCCCCCGGGCGATGACGCCCGCCCCGTTGCGGGACGGCGAGGAGAGTTCACCGGTCAGCTCTGGCTGATGGCGTCCGGAGCCTATGGGGTCCACATCACTGTCGCCGGCGCCGCCGGTTCGGGTGCAGTGATGGTTCCAGTCGCATCCGTGGCGACCGGTGAACTGGCGCTCAGCCCCTTTCTCAAGTGGCTGCTCGGGACGCTCGGTGTGCTCCTCGTAGCCGGTGCGATCACCGCGATTCATGGCGCCGTCGGCGAGAGCCAGGTGCCGCCGGGCGAGCAGGTCGCGCCGGACCGGCGGCGTCGCGCGCGGATGGCCGCCATGGTCGCCGCGCCGGCGCTGGCGGTGCTCCTGTTCGGCGGCGCCAAGTGGTGGGACGCAGAAGCGCGACGCTATGTGCGCACGCTCTACCGGCCCGTCTCCACGCGCACCGGCGTGACAGTGGACTCGATGGTGCCGATGCTCACCCAGACGGTGCTCGACTCGGGGTGGCGTGTGGGCAACGTCGCGGCGATCATGCCGGACCATGGCAAGCTCGCGCACATGTTCGTCATCCGCGCTGACTCACCCGTCGTCTTCGCACACCTGCATCCCACCATGCCCGACCCATCGACGTTGGTGACGCCGCTGCCTCCACTTCCCGCCGGCCGATATCGCGTGTTCACCGATCTCGTTCACGAAACCGGGTTCGAACGCACGCTAGTCGATTCCTTCATGCTCAGGGAAGCCATCGGTGCGGGCGCGACACCGAGGCTCACTGAGGATGAGGCGTGGTCGAGCGACGTAGTCAACAAGGTTGGGGTGTTTCCTCAGGCGGGCGGGCATGACTCCACCTTTTTCATCAAGTGGGACGGTCCGGAGTCGGTAGCCGCACGACAGCAGGACGTGCTCCGCTTCATCGTCTCCAATCGCCGAGGCAGAGAGATCACCGTCGAGCCCTACCTTGGCATGTCGGCGCACGCGGTCGTCGAGCGCGACGACGGCCAAGTATTCATGCATCTGCACCCGAACGGGACGTCGTCGATGGCGTCACAGCTCGCATTCACCCTGCGTGATCGCGGCGACACCACCACGGACGGGCGGCTGAGGCTCGCGACTGATCCGATGAACCAGCTGCGCACGCCGACCCTGGTCAAGTACCTCGCCTTTCCCTACGCCTTTCCCTCACCGGGGAGATACCGCGTCTGGGTTCAGATCCGAACCGACGGAATTGTCCACACGTCGGGCTTCGAAGTGCACGTGAATGCACCCGATTCTGCCCGCGTGCGACGCTGATCGCGCGACGACGTTCGGCGACGTGGAGGGTTTGGCGCACCCCCATTGCTTAGCTTGTCTGGCATGTCGCTTCGAACGATCGTTTTCTGCGCCTTGGCCCTTGCCGCCGCGTCGGTATTCTCCCGACTCGGGTTCTGGCAGGTGGGACGATTGCGCGAGCGCCAAGCCAGGAACACCGCGATCATTCACCAGGAGGCCAACGCGCCGATGGCACTGTTGGGCCTGTCGAAAGATACAGCGTATTCGCACTACCGCCCAGCGACCGTGACGGGAAAGTACGACTACGACAATGAACTGGTCCTGAGCGGCCGAACGCGTCGTGGCTCGCCGGGTGTGGACCTGCTCACGCCGGTCCGAATTTCTGGCAGCGACACGGCCGTACTCGTCAACCGAGGCTGGGTTTACTCTCCCAACGCCAGTGACGTCGACCGCGCAAGATGGCGCGAGGGCGACACCGCGCGAGTCGCGGGCTACGTCCAGCTCTTCAGCCCCGATACGAGCGTTTTGACGTCCAGATATCCTCGGCTTGTCCGGCACGTGAGCCGACGGGAAGTCGCGGCGAAGATTCCGTATCCCGTGGCAGCGTTCTACCTCGTGGCTGTCGGCGATACCACTGACCTCCGCCATCCCGCCCGACTGGACATGCCGGAACTCGATGAGGGATCGCACCGGAGCTACGCGTTTCAGTGGTTTGCGTTTGCGGCCATCGCGCTGGTGGGCGCGGGAATCGTGGTGCATCGGGAATACCGTCAGGTCTAAGCGGATACAGGGTGGGCATACGCTATCCCTTGAGTCCCCGTGTGGCGCAGTGCAACGTACCAGGGTCGCCGGGAGCGCAGTCACTAGTTCAATCCAAGGGTGGCAACATGTCACAGCACGCGGCTGGTCTCGCCACTGAAAAGGAAGCCCGCGACGTCGCGGAAGCAGCGCGTGAGAGCGAATGGTCCGGTCCGAGTTTCGTCCGCGAACTCTTTCTCGGCCGCTTTCGTCTCGACCTGATCCATCCGCATCCGGTGCGGGACGATCCAGACGAAGCGCTCCGCGCCACGGTGTTCTTCGCGAAGCTGCGTGACTTCCTCGTGCGCTGCGATTCCGACATGATCGATCGCACCGGGAACATTCCGGAGTCGTATGTGCAGGAACTCCGGGAGATGGGTGCGTTCGGGATCAAGATTCCCCTCGAGTTTGGAGGACTCGGTCTCTCCTACACGAGCTACACACGAGCGATGGCGATGGTGACGAGCAAGGATGGCTCGCTCACGGCGCTGCTTTCCGCCAGCCAGTCCATCGGCCTGCCGCAGCCGCTCAAGCTGTTCGGCACAGAGGAGCAAAAGCGGCGGTATTTGCCTCGCCTCGCGAAGGGCGCGATTTCCGCTTTCGCACTGACGGAAGTGGATGCCGGCTCCGATCCAGCCAACATGCGCACGTCCGCCACGCCCAGCGCCGACGGCACCTACTGGACGCTGAACGGCGAGAAGCTGTGGTGCACGAACGGCACGCGTGCCGAGCTGCTCGTGGTCATGGCGCGCACACCGGAGGTGGTGGTGGACGGCAAGAGGCGGAAGCAGATCACCGCCTTCGTCGTCGAGGCGAATGCGCCCGGCGTGGAGATCGTGCATCGCTGCCACTTCATGGGTCTCAAGGCCATCGAAAATGGCGTGCTGCGCTTCACCGACGTTCGCGTACCGTCCGAGAACATCATCTGGGGCGAGGGGAAGGGCCTCAAGCTCGCGCTGATCACGCTCAACACGGGCCGTCTCACCCTGCCCGCCAGCTGCGCGGGCGGTGGCAAGGCAGCCTTGCAAGTGGCGCGCACGTGGGCGAGGGAGCGCGTGCAGTGGGGACAACCGATCGGCAAGCACGAGGCCGTCGCGCAAAAGCTCGCGCTCATGGCGGCGAACACCTTCGCCATGGAGTCCGTGGCCGAACTGGCCGTGGCGCTCGCCGAGCGCGGGAAATACGACATCCGGCTCGAGGCGGCCATAGCCAAGATGTGGAATACCGAAACCGGCTGGCGCATCGTGGACGACACGCTGCAGATCCGGGGCGGGCGCGGATACGAGACGGCGGACTCGCTCCGAGCGCGCGGCGAGCTGCCCATTCCCGTGGAACGTGCGATGCGGGACTTCCGGATCAACCTGATCTTCGAAGGGTCTTCGGAAATCATGCGCCTGTTCATTGCGCGCGAAGCCGTGGATCACCACTTCAAGACCGCGTTCGCACTGGTGGACAGGGAATCGAGCGGCGGCGAGAAGATGGCCGCGCTGGGCCGCGTCGCGAAATTTTATCCGGGATGGTATCTGGCACGCTGGTTCGGGAAAGGCGTGGTGCCCGGAGCATACGGCGAGTTCGGAGCCTTGGCGGGTCATCTGCGGTGGGCCGAGCGCAAGGCGCGCCATCTCGGCCGCATGCTCTTCCACGCGATGGTGCGATTCGGCCCCAAGCTCGAACGTCGCCAGATGGTGCTCTTCCGTGGCGTGGACATCGGCGCCGACCTGTTCGCCCTGACCGCCGCGTGCGTACGCGCGCAAATGCTCGCTCAGCAGGGCAATCACGACGCGGTGGAGTTGGCGGATCTTTTCTGCCGCGAAGCGCGCCAACGGATTGACCAGAACTTCCGCCGCTTCTACGGCAAGAACGACGGCGCGATTTACAGAGTGTCAGCGCGCGTGCTCGCCGGAGAGCACGCCTGGCTGGAAGAGGGCATCGTCGGGATGCTGGAGCCGACGGCCGTCGAGCACGCCGTCGATCCGGTCCCGACGCGGGCGGCCGAAGCTGCTGGCGTATGATACGGTAGCGTTGCGCAAGCGGCCGACGGGGTGGAAGAAACCGTGCGGGTCACAGTACCGGCAGCCGCCTCGGCTCTTCCGTGCCGAGGAGAACCTCGTACCCCGATACCGCGATCGCCTCGCGCAATCGCTGCAGCGTGGCCTGCCCATCGTGTTCGACGACCACTGTGCCGATCGAGACGTCCGTCGCCAGGATGCCGGGTACTGGCGTCAGCGAGGTAAACACCGCTTGGACGCAGTACTGGGAGCTCATTCCGGCAATTCGAAGCCGCGTGATCATCCCGCAATATCGTCCGGCGGCCGCGCCTTCGGAATCTCGAATGCGGTCCCGCGTTGACGCTGCGCACTCCCCGCGACGACATTTGGTGATTGGTCCCCCAAGCCCACTCGCCCAAGCTCACTCGTATGTCATCCGTTGCCTTTCTCGGTCTCGGCGCCATCGGTCGTCCGATGGCCACGTGTCTGGCCCGCGTACCGGACAGAACACTTGCTGTCTGGAACCGCACGCAGGACAAAGCCGCGTCCTTTGCGGCCGAGCACAATGTGCGTCATGCGTTCACACCTGCGGACGCTGCGCTCGGTGCTGACATCGTCATCACGTGTCTGCCCGTCTCCACCGACGTCGAGCGCCTGTTGGAGGGCCCCGATGGGCTACTCTCGGGAATGCGTACTGGCGCCGCGCTGGTAGACTGCACATCAGGCGACCCTGCAACGTCCAGACGCATGGCGGCGCGACTGGCCGAGCGCGGAATCGGCTTTCTCGATGCACCCGTGAGCGGCGGCGTGATGGGCGCGGTGGAAGGGATCCTCACCGTGATGGTCGGCGGCGACGCGGCATTGCTGGCGCGGGTCAAGCCGACACTCGCGGCGTTCGGCAAGAAGATCGTCCACTGCGGGCCGGTTGGCGCCGGCGACGCGCTCAAGGCGGTCAATCAGGTGATGCTCGCGGTGCACATCTGGTCACTGGCCGAGGGGCTGCTCGCGGCCACCGCGGCTGGCGTAAAGGCCGATGTCGCGCTCGACGTCATCAACGCGTCCAGTGGACGTTCCAATGCCTCCATGAATCTCTTTCCTGAACGCGTGATCGGGCGTGCCTTTCCGCGGACTTTTCGCCTGGCCCTTCTCGACAAGGACGTCGGCATCGCCGCGGGCGTCGCGCGCGAGCACAGGATTCCGGCACCGCTGATGCAGCTCACCGCCGATTTGATGCGCGTCGCGCACAACGCGTTAGGTGAAGAGGCAGATCACGTGGAAGCAGTCAAGCTGCTTGAACAATGGGCCGGGCAGGAAATCACATGAGCACCATCGTCGCACACGCGACCACGCCCGGCGTTCGTTCGCTCGAATCCATTCGCGCCGATTTTCCGGCGCTGCAGCGGCAGGAACGCGGACACACCGTGGCGTACTTCGACGGGCCTGGCGGTACGCAGGTGCCGCGCGCCGTCGCGACCGCGATGACCGACTACCTCTTTCATCACAACGCCAACACGCATTGGCTGTACCCCACCAGCGTAGAAACCGACGCGATGCTCGCCGAGGCGCGCGGCGTGTTCGCGGACTTCTTCAACGCGTTGCCGGCGGACGTGTCATTCGGCAACAACATGTCCACCATCACTTTTCACCTCGCGCGCGGCCTCGGTCGCGGATGGACAGTGGGGGACGAAATCGTCGTCACCGAACTGGACCATCACGCCAACATCGCTCCGTGGCGCGCGGTCGCGCGCGATCGAGGCCTGACGATCCGTTCGGTGCGCCTGGATCCGGCCACCTTTCGACTCGACCCCGATGCGCTGCGGCAAGCCATCGGGCCGCGCACCAGGCTGGTCGCCGTCGGTGCCGCATCGAACGCCCTCGGCACGGTCACGGACGTCGCTGCAGTGTGCGCGTTAGCCCACGAGGCTGGCGCGCTGGCATTCGTGGATGCGGTGCACCTCGCGCCGCACCAGCTACTCGACGTGCAAGCGATCGCCTGCGACTTCCTGGCCTGTTCGTCGTACAAGTTCTACGGTCCACACGCCGGCATTCTGTACGCTCGGGCCGGACTGGTGGATACGATCGACGTCGCGAAGCTCGATCCCGCGCCGGAGGAGGCGCCGGAACGCCTGGAGACGGGAACGCAGAATCACGAAGGCATCATCGGTGCGGCGGCCGCCGTGAACTACCTCGCATCCATCGGTGGTGGTGGATCACGGCGCGAGCGGTTGACGCGCGCGTTTGACGCGTTGCACGAGCGCGGCGCAGCACTACTCGAACGCCTCTGGAATGGCCTTTCGCGAATCGATGGCGTTACGCTCTATGGTCCGCCGCCCGGGAGCCCGCGGACGCCAACGGTGTCTTTCACAGTTCGCGGGTACAGCACGGACGATGTGGCGCGAGCGCTCGTACGAGCGGGGGTGTACGCGTCCAACGGCGATTTCTACGCGCAGACGGTTGCCGAAGTGCTGGGGCGCGGCGCCGATGGCTTCGTGCGCGCCGGCGCGGCGTGCTATACATCGGAGGATGAGGTGCGGCTGCTGGTGGACGGGGTGAAGAACCTGGAGAAGAGGTAGCGGGTGAAGCTGCTCGTCCACTGAAGCGCGTCCTCGATCATCGCTTCCGCGTATGCAGTTCCTTCTCCAGTGCCGGCAGGAATAGTTCGTATTTCGAACCCGCATTCCATAACACCCAGCCGTCATATCCCGCGTCGTACGTCCCCTTCTTCTGCGCCTCGATCTCGGCTGGACCGTAGGCGGGCTTGCCCAGTGTGAAGGCCTGAAGCCACGGACGAATGTGCTGGGGTTCCTTGATGCCGAGCTTCTGATCACGTTCGCGCGCTCGGGAGAGCGCGATCTTGATCACCTGGTACGGCTCGGCATTCGGCACCTTGAGCCCGAGATCGCCGTGTGGGTAGTGTGAGGGATACACCATTGGCAGCACCACGTCCACGACGGGTGAGATTTTCTCCCACCACTGTCCCACCTCGAGTGGACCGCCCACCGTGGTGACGAGCCCGAAGATGTCCGCCGTGGTGCGCGCACCAACTCCGCCGATGCGACCCGTGGCCTCCTTCAGATAGGCCGCCAGGAGATCGGCCTTCGCCACCCCTTTGCTGTCCGGAAACACCTGCTTGGGCAGCGACGGGTACGGCTCCGGGAAGCGGATGTAGTCAAACTGCACCTCGCCGAACCCCAGGTGTGCGAGCTCCTCCGCGATGCCGATGTTGTAGTCCCACAACTCGTGGCGATACGGGTTCACCCAGGCGATGCCCTTCTTGTCGCGCCAGACGGAATTGTCCTGCCGGCGGATGGTCCACTCGGGATGCACGCGTGCCGTGACGGAATCCTTGAACACCACCATGCGCGCGATGGCGAGAATCTTGTGCGCGCGCAGCGTATCGAGCACGGCAGCCAGGTTCTTCACCGTACCGGCCGTGCCCGCGTTCTTCGCCCAGTTGGCGTTGCTGGTCGAGAAGTTCAGCCCGAACTCGTCCTTCATGTCGATGACGAGGGCGTTGATTTCCGTTTCGTCGGCGATCTGAACGAGCTGCCGCATTCGCTTGGTACTCTGTGCAGCGAATCGGTTCACGTACAGGGCGCGGACGACGGGAAAGTCCTTGTCCAGCTCTCGTCGCCGAACGCCTCCGGCGGCCCCCGCCGGTCCCGCCATGCTCGGGGGACGTGACGCCGCGGTTGTCGCCGTGGCCGGGGTGGAGGGCGGAGCCTTGGTGGAATCGGCCACGTTCGCAGCTGTCGCTGGGACTGCCGCCGCGGTGTCCGTGCCGCCCGTGGAACCTCCTTCCATACCTGGGGCCTTCTTGGCGCGATCCGACGCCGCGCATCCCCACGAAAGAACCAGCGACAAGGCAAGGAAGCGCATGATGCGCGGGTGACCGACGTGCACGGCACGATTCCGGAAAAGAGTGATGGTGCAATCTACCTGAGGGATGCGCGCCCCTCAGGCAGCTTTCGCGCCGCCGCCGCAATTTTGCGGCCTGATGTATTCTTCGGTCATGCGCCAACACATTGTCCGCAGTACCGCCATGATGATGCTGTTTGCCACTGTGGCGTGCCGCGACGATAGCTGGCACAAGCTCAGTCGCCGCGACGTCGAGTCGTCGCGACCGTCCGCGGAGTTCGTGATCTCGGCGGGTGATTCAGCGTACTGGGTCACCAGCGGCAGGAGCGGCATGCAGTGGAAGGGGGCGCCGCTGGATCTCGCACGCGTGGACGGCCGCTTTTTCGAGATCTACGTGGTGGACGATGACGAGTCGTTCCAGGGTGCTGATCTGGTGGGACAGAACGTCTACCGTCGCGACCTCCAGTCCGGCGATTCGGTGCTCGTCTATCGGGATTCGCTGGTTCCCCGTCTGGCCGAGGAGTACGCCCGATCGCATCCACGGGACCAACGTCTGGAGCCCGGCGAGGATGCCGACGTTCGACCCGCGTGGCGCGCGACGGCGACGCTCGATCTTGGCGCGGCGCATGGGCGCTTCATGTCGTTCACCCTCCATACTGACGTGGAACGGGATGCGTCGCCTCTGTGGCACACCACCCGGCGAGGTGTGATCGATCTGCGCGGCAACGGTGTCGCATCGCTCGCGGATGTCGTAGGCATGGAGTCGCCCGCGGTCGAACGGCAGCGCGATCGCGCGCTGCAGGACGCGATGGATTCCGTACGATCCGCTGTCGGCATTCGCGGCGCCCGCGCGAACGCCCAGTTGGCGCACTACCGCCTCGACCCCACCAGCTTTGCGATCACCACCGTGGCAGGCGAACCGGCAATCGCGTACGCGCTGCCAGGATCCGGCGGGGCGAACGCCGGCCACATGCTGCCACTCGGTCCGATCCGATTCGCCGAACCGGCGTGGTGGCGAGCCATCGCCGGTTCGCTGCCGACATCGTCCGCGGACGGCACACGCGCCGTCTGGCGTCACGGTAACTATGACGTGGTCGTGCGTCTCGATACCACTGGCGCGGCGCGGCTGTCCCTCCGTGACAGCACATCGCGCGAATGGGCCGTGGGGCAGATCGCCTCGCCGGCCACGCGCGTGTATTGGCTGGATCACCCCGCAGTCGATTCGGTTACGCGCCACGCCTTGGTCAGGGCGTTCCAGGACGCTTCGGGGTACGGGGAGGAAACGCGGGTGGCCAGCAGCCCTCGCCGCGAATGGCTCGAGCCCGTGGGTCGTCCTGTTTCAAGCGAATTCTTCCAATTAGATTGTGGCCATGCAGCTCTTCACGGTCGACCAGGCCAATCGCACGCTGCCGCTTGTGCGGCGTATCGTCGAGGACATCGTTCGCGAGTTTCGACTCTGGGAAGAGGGACTCGCGGAGCTCGACCTCACCGTGCCGGGCGCGCGTCCTGATCTGGCCGATCCCCGCGCGATCGTGCTCGAGCGAAAGATCGAGCGCATCGCACGAGATCTGGATGGATTCCAGGCCGAGGTCGAAGCGATCGGTATACAGCTGAAGGATCGACGCACCGGCCTGATCGACTTCCCGAGCGAACTGGATGGCCGGCCCGTTCTGCTCTGCTGGAGGTTGGGCGAACCGACGGTCCAATTTTGGCACGATGCCAACTCGGGTTTCGCCGGGCGCCAGCCGCTGTCACCGACACTCGTCGGCTGACATTTCCCGTTATTCGAGATCATGAAGACGCACACCGCACCCGACGGCACCGTCTGGTTGGTCGGCATACAGTCGCCGGGCACCAGCAACGCGATCATTCTTTTTCGTCACCCCGATGGGCGCTCCTCGCGTCTCGATCGCTACAACTGGGTGATCAGCAATGGCGCCGAAGCGCGCAGCGTCACGTCGCGTCCGGTGCCAGCTAAAGTGCTGGCGTCCCTCGACGACGCCACAATCCTTCGCCTGTTTCAGCGATCCATGCCCGTAAGCAGGCCCGATATCCTGTCGCGTCGGACGGACGTGGAAACCGCTTAGACGCGTGACATTTTGGCTCTCCGGCAATCGCCGGAGCCGACCTTAGTCGGACTGCCTGAAGGGGACGTCAATCTCCATTCCGTCCTTGCCCACGATCGTCCGCTCGAAACACTGGCGCGCCTCCTTGCCCAACTCGGCTGCGTCGCGCGAGTAACGCGCCGAGAAGTGGTAGAGCAGCAGGGTATCCACTTCGGCGTCACGCGCGACCGCGGCGGCTTCGCGCGCTGTCGAATGGCCCGTTTCTACGGCGCGGCCCGCTTCTTCATCGCCAAAGGTCGCCTCATGTACCAGCAAGTCGGCACCGCGTGCCATCGCCACGGTAGCGGCTGTGGGGCGGGTGTCACCGGAAATGACGACCTTTCGTCCTGGCCGCGGCAAGCCGACGAGTTCCGACGGCTCGACCACGCGCCCATCGGCGAGTGTCGCCGGGCGTCCGCGGTGGATGTCGCCCCACAACGGGCCCTCCGGCACGCCAAGTTCACGCGCACGATCCGGATTGAAGCGCCCCTTCCGATCCTCTTCCACCACCGCGTAGCCCAGGGCGCGTGCCCCGCGGTGATCCACGGCGAAGGGGACGATCGCGTAGTCCTTCCGCGCCACGGTTTGGTCGGGGTCGAGCTCCGTGATCTCGAGCGGAAAGGAGAGCCGGTCCATCCCGAACTCCTCGGCACGCTTGAGCATCCGCAACGCGCCGCGCGGCCCCCACAGCCGAAGCCGGTCGGTTCGTCCCTGCAGTGACATCGTCCGCATCAATCCGATGACGCCGATGACATGATCGGCGTGAAAGTGCGTGAAGAAAATGTCCTCGAGCCCGAACGACACGCCGTACCGCATCATCTGGCGCTGCGTTCCTTCGCCGCAGTCGAAAAGCAGGGTTTCGCCCTCCCGCACCACGGAGAGCGACGCAACGTTTCGCTCCACCGTTGGGCGGGAGGCCGACGTGCCCAGAAGCCTGACAGAAAGCGACATGCGCGGAAAATATACTCGCAACGGCCCGTTGTTTGCTTCTTGATGTGCCCGCAGCACAAATGTGGGGACGCGAATGAGTTACGTCCCTTTTGGTCAGATGGGTCCGCAGTTTGCACTGCAGGAGTGTATCGCGGCCCCACACAGGGCCAGAAGAGCGGGCGGGAAGCGCCGCACCGGGCCCAGCGCCCCAAACTTCCAGGAGGAGCAGTAATGGCGATCAAACCGAACAGCGAAGAGCGGAGCCTCGGCCCGGATCGGGAGCAGCACCGTGACATCTCGAACGGCCACGGAAGCGCAGGGCGCCCTTCGTCCGGCGAGAACGTCGCGCGGGCGGACAGCGCCCCGGAATCGGGGACACCCCGGACTCGAAGCAATCGCGGCTTTGCATCTATGGACCGCGAAAAGCAGCGCGAAATCGCAAGCAAGGGCGGCCGTGCCGCCCACCAGAAGGGAACGGCGCACGAGTTCGACGCGGGTGAGGCGCGTGCCGCCGGTCGCAAGGGTGGAGTGACGGTCAGCCGGAACAAGGAACACATGGCCGCCATAGGACGCCGCGGTGGCGAGGCTCGCGGTGCGAATCGCGCTGCGCGCCAGCAGCAGATGGCAAATCCCTCGGATCCGCACGTCAATGGTTCGACGTCCCCCTCAGGAAACACGGGCGGCCAGCGAATCCACGCTGACCGCGAAGTTGGCCTAAGGGGACAGACCGGCCAGAACGCGAATGGTGCCGACACTCGCCGAACGAGTGGCAATTCCTTGGGCGGCGAATCGCGCAACGCGAGTCCTGCCGAGTCGAACATCGAACGGCTGTAACGATCTGAACGAACACAGGCCGGTAGCTCCACCCGGCTAGTCGATCGCTGAAGTGGCACGCCGACAGGTTCGGTGTGCCGCTTTTTGCGTGCCCTCGGCGATGACAGGTTGCGCCCGCGCGCGGTAAGTCGGCATCCTTACGCGTCGACGACACCGCCCTCCCCGCGTCCGAACCGTCATGTTTCCAGCCTTGGTCTTTGTCGTCGCGCAGCTGTCACTTGTTTCCCACTCACCAGACTCGGCCGTCGCCATAGTCGGCGCACGAAATCCGGCGTATTCGCAGGACGGACGGCTGGCGCTGACGATCCGCGGCGACATCTGGGTTCGCAGCGGAGCCGGAGAGCCGACGAACTGGCGGCAGATTACCAAGGGAGCGGCGTGGGACAGACAGCCGGCTTGGGCGGCGGATGGCTCTTCGATCGTTTACGCATCGGACGCCAGTGGAAAAGGTGATCTCTATCGCGTGACGGTCGGACCGAGCGGGGGCGTCGGCGTGCCCGAACGGATCACGACTTCGGTGGAATCCGAAGCGGAGCCTTCCCTCGCGAGGGATGGGTCAATCGTCTTCGTCCGGGGCGTCGGCGCGTACGCAAGGCTCTGGATGCGCAGCGCGGCCGGCGTGGAGAGGCGCGTAACGAAGGGGGAGAACGGGGCGGAGCATTCTCCGGCCTGGTCGCCGGACGGCCAACGAGTGGCGTACAGCGCCGCACGCGAGGATCGGACACGACTCCGCGTGCACTACGTGGTGGGTGATTCCGACCGGATCGTGGTGGAGGATCGCGATGCCGAGCATCCCGCGTGGTCGCCGGCCGGCGACCGTCTCGCGTTTGCGACGCGCAACGGCAGGGCCGGCGTATGGGTCACCACTGCGGATGCGCGTTACGTGAACCTCGTCAGTACTCGGCGCGCGGAGCCGGCGTGGTCACCCGATGGACGCATTCTGGCGCTGGTAGAACTGCCCGGGCCCGATATCGGCTACAACGGCGACCCCGACCGGCTCGGCGACCGTGAGCGACGGGATGATCTCGGTAGCACGGGTCGTCTCTGGTACGTCGATGCGCCGGTGGCACCGGATGCCGGGCTCGCGACGGCCGCACTGCCAGCCGCTGACCGGCAAGTGCGAAATGCCAACGCATTCGCGGCCTTCGCGGCGAGAATGGACACCCTCTACTATCGTCATTCTCCCGAACGACACGCCGCGTGGGTCGCGCTGCAGCCGCGATTTTCGGCGCGTGCGCTTGCGGCGCCGTCGGAACTCGCGCTCGAGTCCATCCTGCACGAGATGCTGCGAGAGCGGCCGACCCTACGCGACCCGGCGATCGGACGCGCCGGTGTGTCCAGCGCCCATCCGATCGCGACGGCGGCCGGACTGGAGATCCTGCGCAAGGGAGGAAACGTGGTGGACGCGGCTGTTGCCGTCTCCTTTGCGCTCGGCGTCGTGGAGCCCGATGCGAGCGGCCTGGGTGGGTACGGCCAGATGCTCGTGCGTCTCGCGGTGATGGATAAACCCGCACTCATCGAGTTCATGACGCGGGCACCGGAAGAGGCATCGCTGTCGAATGGGGCGTTGCTGAGGCGAGGCAGTCTTCCAGTGGACGGTCCCGTGCTCGCCAACATTCCCGGCACGCTGGCGGGAATGGAGCTCGCGTTCAAGAAGTACGGCAGCCACAGAGTCACGTGGGCGGACGTGATCGCGCCAGCCATACGCGCCGCGGATCAGGGCTTCCTCGTGAGCGAGGGCCTCGCGACCACGCTGATCACGGAGCGGGAGCACCTGACGAAGTATCCATCGAGCCGTGCGCTCTTCTTCGTGAAGGGTGAGCCGCTGCGTGCCGGTGACACGCTACGGAACCCGGAGCTGGCCGGGACCCTGCGGCAGATCGCGGACAGCGGGGCCGAAGTGTTCTACAAGGGTGGCATCGCGCGTCGCCTGGTTGCGGACCTGCGAGGGCAGGGAAACGCGATACGGACTGCCGACATGGCCCGCTATTTCGCCGTGGAACGCGAGCCGGTGGTCGGCTCGTATCGCGGCCATACGATCTACTCTGCCGCGCCGCCCGTGTCGGGCGGCGTGACGCTGGTGGCGCAGTTGAATCTGCTCGAGCAACAAGACGCCTCGCGACCGTATACCGAGGATGCGCCCACGCTGCACGCCATGATCGAGGCGTGGAAGCTCGTGCCGTCGACCCGCGGAAAGATCGCGGACCCTGGTCTATGGCCCGTGAGGCTCGAGTCCTTCACCAGCAAGGACACGGCGCGGGCGCGCTGGCGCTGCTTCGATCCACATCGTGCACTCACCCCAAACGACATTCGCGGCGATAGTCTGCCGTGCGCCAGGGAGCGAGGTGCCCGCGTGTCGTCCACTACCAAGGAGGCGGAGTCGGACTGCTCCGATCACGACGCGCTCTCCTCCGAGCAGTTCTGTCACGGCACCGGCACCACGGCGTTCGCGGTTGCGGATGTGGACGGCAACGTGGTGAGTGCGACCCAGACACTCGGAACGTGGGGCGGAAACTTCTACGTCACGCCGGGACTCGGCTTTCTTTACAACGACAAGCTCGGCACGTACGGCGGCGATCCCGACGAGTACGGCGCCCGCATGCCGAACGCGCGCAATGGAAGCACGCTTGCGCCCACCATCGTTTTTCATGGAGACGGCGCCGCCCGACGCCCTGTACTCGCCGCCGCCGCCGCTGGGAATGCCTGGATCACGTCGGCGGTGTACTCCGCGGTCACTGGAGTCATCGATCAGCATCTCGACGCGCAGCAGGCGATCGAGCTGCCGCGGTTTCTCATCGGTCAGCAGCGGGGGGAAGCGCGCGCCCAGTACCAGTTCCAGATCGAAGACGGCTTCTCGCCCACCGTCCTCAACGAGCTCACCGCCATGGGCGACTCGTTTCAGCGCATATCACTCCCCGGCGAACTGCGGATGGGCTACGCCGCCGTCATCACGATTGGTGCGCGCAACGTGATGGCCGCAGCCGACCCTCGTCGAGCTGGAGAGGCGGGGGCGATTGGTTGCGCGCGCGACAACGGAGACGGCTGCCGGCCCTAGTGGGCGAGCGCACTCCACGTGCCGTCGTCGATGTTGCCGCCGGACACGATCACGGCCATCGGGCCCTCCAGCGCGTCCAAGCCGCCCGCAAGCAGCGCCGCCACACCCACGGCGCCAGAGCCTTCCACTTTCATCTTGTGGACGCGCGCTAGCCACGCGATCGCATCCGCGATCTGCTCCTCGGTCACCACCCGAATTTCGTCGAGCAGGAGCTGCCCGATCGCTACGCCGCTCTCGTCCACCTGCCCTGAGAGTCCGTCGGCAAGTGTCGGAAGGACGGGGACGTCCACGCGATGCCCGGCCTTCAGGGACTCCGCCATCGCATTGCTGCGGTCGCCTTGCGCGCCGACGATTCGGACCCTTGGCCAGATGGCGCGCGCGATCGTGGCGACGCCGCCCAGCAATCCTCCTCCGCCCACTGGGACGACAATCGATCGCACGTCCGGAAGCTCCTCGAGGATTTCTAGCCCCACCGTCCCCTGCCCGGCGAGCAACGCCTCGCCAGCACACGGACTCACGAACGTCATGTCGTGCGCGTGGCCGTATTCGACGGCGGCGCGGTGCGCCTCGTCATAGTGCGGTTGCGAGGTGTCCACGTCGGCGCCGAGTGCGATGATACCGTCGCGCTTGATCTGTGGAGCTGACGATGGAATGAAAATGCGCGCGCGTATCCCGAGTAGCCGTGCACTGTACGCCAATCCCAAGCCGTGGTTACCGGCCGATGACGCCACAATGCCGCGGGCGCGCCCTTCAGGCGACAAGGTCGCCAGGACATTGTACGCGCCGCGCAGCTTGAACGAGCCGGTGTGCTGCAGATTCTCGCACTTGAGGAAGCAGCCCTTGCTGGCAATGTCACTCAACGCCTGCGAGTAAATGAGCGGCGTCCGGGCGATCACGCCGCGCAACCGGTGCGCGGCGGCGAGAATGTCGGCGGGGGTGGGAAGCATGCCGGAAAACTACGTCGCGCCTCCGAAGGCTTCCAACTGTTTTTCACTCGTACTTGCCCACCGCCTCAGATACCCCTTCATGTCGTACTTCTGATGCGCGCGCTGGAGCGACATGGGCCGAATGGTTCCCCAGACCGGTCTGGTGGGGAACGGACGATCGAACTTGCCGAAGCACCACTGAATGCCTGCAAAGCTGTTCGCATCGCGGCCATCGAGGCCGTACTTGTTGTTCAAGTGGATGAGCCACGCAAGTGCGTCTGCGTACGTTGGCGCCCAGGTGATGACCGCCTTTCCCCAGAGCATCCGCACGACGTTGTGCATCTGTCCGGTCTGCACGAGCTCGCGCTGTCCGGCGTTCCAGATCTCGTCGTGAGTGGAGGCTGTCTCGAGCTCCTCCAGCGTGTAAATCGCCTCGCGCGGATCCTTGGCGTGGGCATCCATCGAACGGCCCACCCAATCAGGCAGGGCGGCGAGCGAAGCGTAGTGTTGATTGCGCAGGCAGAAGTTGAACGACAGTTCGCGCCACGTGAGCATCTCGCCGAGGAACGCCTGGCTCTGTTCGGCCGACGCTGCTGCGCGCACGGCGGCGACGATCTCGTAAGGGGAGATCATGCCGACGTGCAGGTGTGCCGACAGATGACTCGAGCCTCCTTCATCGGAGGGATTGCGCCGTCGCGCGGCGTAGTCGTGCAGGCCGCTGGCGGCAAACGCGGCGAGCCGCGCTCGCGCGGTCGCGAGTCCGCCGCGCGTCTCCACCTCGGCCACCGTGCGATCGATTTCGCACTGCGCGACCTCGGCGCGAATGTCACACGAGCCGATGTCCAGCCAGGCGACGTCAAGAGAATCCAGGAGCGAAGACGGCAATGCGCGGGACGGCGGGCGATCCTCGACCGGCTGAAGGGAATAGTCCAGAAGCGCGGCGATCTTCGGGCGAATGGTGCGCGCCGCGTACTCCTCCTTGTGAAAGCTTCCGGCGGCCACCACGCCCAGCGAGTCCACCGCCACCACGCGACAATTCACGCGTGCCGCCACTCGCGCCGAGCGTTCCGCGATCCCGGCGGTGGGGAACAGGTCGGTGACGACCACGCACGCGCGACTCGCCAAGCGATCGACGACGCGGCCATCATCGGCAATCCGGCGCCGGAGCGCGAACCGATACGTCAATCCCAAAGTTGCGGCTCGCGCGGCGAGCTCCCGCGCGCCCTGCATGATGAACGTGTGGATCCGCGGCGATGCGTGCGCATAGTGCGGGTCGAGACCATGATGAATGAGCAGCGGCTTGCCGATGCGATCCGCTTCCAGCGTAGCGTAACGAAGGGCCCAGTTGTCCTCGAACCTCTGCGTAGCCTGCATCCAGTAAAGGATGTATTCCCCGTCTGGCTGCAGCCGCTTTTCGTTGAGCGGCGTGGCGCGGAGAGCGAGTTGCTCCCGGACGAATGGCGAGCCAAGGGGATGCGGTGTCATATGCCGCGCAACGAGTCGCAGACGCATCGAGTTCCCAAAGCGGGATGTTGCGTCCGATGCCGTGGCGCGTCCTGTTGACAGAGGGGCACACGCCGTTAGATTAGTAGTGTAACGGCGGCCCCGCACGGTTGCGGGGCCGTTCCTGTTATTAACCCACGTTCGAAGCTGGACATCGCCTCGAACCCGCAACATTGCGGGGCTGTAGCTCAGCTGGGAGAGCGCGCCGTTCGCATCGGCGAGGTCAGGGGTTCGAGCCCCCTCAGCTCCACTGTTCGTTTGGTTGGCCCACTGGTGGCCGACTGCAAGTTTTGCCCGCCGCCGTTCGGTAGGACGGAGAGTTCCAATGACGGTGTGCGTGGCAGCTCCAGACTCGGCCTGATGGTCGGGACTCAGATGAGGCGCCGCGATCCAATGGATCGCGGCGCTTTTTGCTCGGAGGTCAGGGAGTCAGCACTCCCCTCGCGTCATCTCGCAGCGCGATGAAGACCTCGTGAAGCCACTGATTCTCCTCGTGCTCGACGCGCGTGCCGAAGTCATCCATCGCCGTGCTCGATAGCGAGTTGATGAACTTCAGGATGGCGCTCTCCTGTACGCCGAGCCGCGACTGCCTGACGAGAACGGTGGGCTGGTCTCCCGTTCCGGCCCGCAGCGCCATGCGGAACAGCGCGCCTTCGCCGGCAAACGGGAAGCGGAGCGGCGCCCGTATCAACCGCGCCGTGATGAACGGGAGGTTCCAGTGTGGCTCTTTCCGGGCGGTGACCGTCCATGCGCGTTCCTGATCACTGCGCGCCGAGTTCACGAAGTCCAGCGAGAGATCGTGAAAGCCCACGTTGAAGATCTTCAACTTCGCCGTAAAGTCCGCGAGAATCACGAGCGTGTCCGGTATGGGCTTGGACGGACCCGCAAGTGGCACGAGATGGCCGTTTTGCGACCGAAGGTGAACCGTGAGCAGCCGGTCCTTGGCTGTCGCGTCGAAGTAGGTCAGGCCGCTTCGGTCGCTGACGGCGACGTGGAACCGCGACGGATCGAGGTACTTGTGCACATACTCGCTGTATGCCGGAAATCGCGCCTTCAACTGCTCCGATTTGATGGAAATGACGACCGTGACGGCGGTGGTGCCATCGCCGAGGGAGACCGGGTGTAACGAATCGAGCGTAAAGAGCGTGCCCAGGGTAGCGGATGCGTGGGGCGCGCTCTTTGCGAGTTCCGCCCGCGCCTCTCTTTCGTTCAACCCCTCGCCGGCCGCGAGCAGGTGAGTGATTACCAATGCGATGTCGTTCGGGTGGGCTGAACCAAGGCCGAAGTCGACGCTGGTGTCCCATTGGTACTGGCTGTCCGAGACCTTGCTCAAGGTCGTCAGGTGACGGGCGTCGGCCGGCTTGGCGGGGGCCGACACGCCGCGATGCGAGCTCATGACGTATTTGGCATCGCTCACGGCGCCGAAGGTCTCGAGCAAGCGAACGTTGCCTGATATCGCCGTCCAGGCTGCCGTATCGTCGAAGACGCGCGACGGGGACAGCGCGCCGCGGGAGATCTGCACGCGGGCATACTCGTACTTTGCGTTGCGCACCAGCTCGAGGTGCCGGTCCGCCAGCCCGCCGAAGAACTGATCGGAACTCGCGCGGGCGCGCACGCCGGCGCCAAAGCCCGAGATGCTGTCTCGGCACGAGGCGGCGAGGACGAGGGACAACGCGATCGTGGATCCGGTCGTGCGCCTGATGAGGCGCGCGCGAGTGGATTTCGGGAAGGCGGTCAGGGGGGTACCGAGCGTCTGGAGGGGTTGAAGCGGCATCCTACCACCGCTATTTTACTCTGACTACACCCCCGGTGCACGTTCCAGACCGGATTGCAGCCCCTTGGTGTAACTGGCAACACGTCTGCCTCTGGAGCAGAAGAGTCCTGGTTCGATCCCAGGAGGGGCTATGAATCACGAATCTCAGCGAAAAGGGCGCCCTTCGAGGGCGCCCTTTTGCGTCTTGGCCAAGGTCAGAACGGACATCCTGACGCTGCGCGGCAGATTTTCCCATTGGGACGATCACGTCGTCACTTACACACAGGCTCGCCTTCGCCGGCGGTTGAGATCAATGGGTTGGGCGTTCCGACACCGACGCCGCAGCTGAAGCTCAGAATCTGCGAATGCGTGACCGTGGCCGACCAGTAGCCGGGACCTGGAACGATTGTCGGCGAGCTCACCCCCGAGGACGGACGGAACTTGAGCTTGGTGGTGTCGAAGGTGGCATACGCGACCGAGTCGGCGAAATACGCCTCCTCCGCCGAGATCAAATTCCGGAGGTCGGATTTCATGGCGGCGATGTACGCTTTCTGCTTGGTCCCGGCAAACTTCGGGATCGCGATGGCGGCCAGGATACCGATGATGACGACGACGATCAGGAGCTCGATCAGCGTGAAACCGTCGCGGGACGATCGCTTCATAGGATCACACGGGAAATGCAAAGATCGACCGCGTGGGGGGGCGCTCTTCGCTCTGGAGCGTGGACGGACGGCAGGCTGCCACAGGCGGCCAATAGCACAACGAACGACCCTCGGTACCGTAACGGCTGAATTATGCGTTCGCATTGGTTGCAGCGCGACCCTGCCCTCGAGATGCAGCAAGAGCTTGCGGCGCGAGGCCGATCAACTTATCTTAGTAGTAAGATGAATAGCCGATCGAGCGACCACGCCACCGTCCGAACCGATACGAAGCCCACCCGCCGGAAAAGCGCCACATCGGCGGACGATGACCTCGAGGTCCCCCTCAAGCTCTGGGTCGTCCTCGCCCGCGCCTATGCTGCCGTCTCACGGCACGTAGAAACGGACGTCGCGGCGCACGACCTCACGCCGATGGAGTTCGGGATTCTCGAGGTGTTGTACCACCGGGGGCCGATGCTGCTCGGGGAGATTCAGCGAAAGGTGCTCGTCACCAGCGGGGGCATCACATACCTGGTTGATCGCCTTGCCGCCAAGGGCTTCGTGGAGCGACAAGAATGCCCGAACGATCGGCGAGCCCGGTATGCCGTCCTCACGCCGTCCGGCACAGCGCTCATCAAACGCATCTTCCCGGCGCACGCCAGGACGATCGCGCAAGCGTTGTCGGGGCTGAGCACGCGCGAGCAGTCGGAGGCAACGGATCTGATGCGCCGGATGGGACTCGCCGCGGCGGCTTCGTCCGCCAAGTAGGGTGGGCGTCGGAACTTCAGAGCGGGCATATATCTTAGTTCTTAGTTACTTAGTCATCAACTTTCCCTCAGGAGCATGGCCATGACACAGACGACCTGGAAGATCGACCCGAGCCACACCAGCGTAGAATTCTCCGCACGACACATGATGATCACCACCGTCAAGGGCCGTTTCGCCGACTTCGAAGGAACCGTCGTCGAAAACGCGGCATCGCTGGAAGGCGCAACTGTCGAGGTCACCATGAAAGCGGCCAGTATCGACACGCGCACCGAACAGCGGGATGCCCATCTCCGCTCCGCCGATTTCCTCGATGCTGATAAGTTTCCGAACATCACGTTCAAGAGCAGCAGCATTTCCGGGACGAAGGATACGTTCAGCCTCACTGGGGACCTGACCGTCCGGGGGACCACGCGCCCCGTGACGCTCGACGTGACCTACGATGGCGGTGGCAAGGATCCGTGGGGCGGCGAGCGCGTCGGCTTCAGTGCCTCCGGCAAGATCGATCGCCGGGAATTCGGCCTGGTCTGGAATCAGGCGCTCGAAACGGGCGGGCTCCTGGTCGGCAACGACATCAAGATCCAGATCGATGCGCAGCTGGTGAAGCAGGCTGCGGTACCGGTGGCGTAGCCGTGGACTTGCTCGGGATTCATCACGTGACGGCCATTTCGGCGAACATCCGCGACAATCATCGCTTCTATACGCGGACGCTCGGCATGCGGCTGGTGAAGCGCAGCGTCAATCAGGACGACGTGAGCGCGTACCACCTGTTCTACGCGGATGCGAAGGGCAGTCCCGGGACGGATCTCACCTTCTTCGACTGGCCCGTCGCGCGCGAAACGCGCGGAAACAACTCCATCTCGCGCACGAATCTTCGTGTCGCCGGGCGCGAGGCGCTGGAGTGGTGGTCAGGGCATCTTCGCGAACTGGGTGTGGCCGCACGTGAGATAGAGGAACGCGATGCACGACTTTCGCTCGATCTGGAAGACGCCGAGGGGCAACGGATTTCGCTGGTGGACGACGACGGCGCCGGTTTGGCAAATCCGTGGGCACAGAGTCCCGTGCCCGCGGCGAGTCAGATCCGCGGGCTGGGTCCGATCATGCTGAGTGTGCCGACGCTCACTGGTACGCAGGACATACTGGAGCGGGTGATGAACATGCGTCCCGTGCGGCAGTACGCGCACGTCGATGATCCGAGGGACACCGTGCACGTCTACGAGATGGGTCCGGGCGGCGCGGGCGCCGAGCTGCACGTTGCAGTACAGTCCGGGCTGGCACCCGCGCGACAGGGAGCAGGCGGAGTGCACCACGTCGCGTTCCGGACGCCTGATGCCGACTACGACGCATGGGCGGAACACCTGCGCGCGCAACGAATTCCAAACAGCGGCAAGGTGGATCGGTTCTGGTTTCGCAGTCTCTACTTTCGCGAGCCCAATGGCATACTGTTCGAGATAGCATCGGACGGTCCGGGATTCGCGGTGGACGAGGCGGAGGACCGATTGGGCGAGACCGTAGTGCTGCCCCCATTTCTGGAGCAGCACCGAGCGGAGATAGTCGCCAACCTCAAGCCGATCGACTAGCGGGAGCGGAAATGGATCGGATTCTGGCTGGGACGTAATCGTCGCCCGCTGATGGCCACTCTTCGTCGCGCCCTCCACACCCTTCAATCCGCGACGAGCATGTCCGCGGCTCGGCCCGCGTACGCGGCGGGCCTGCGCGCATCGCTTGCGACCGTCGTGCCGCTCGCGGCAGGACAGTTCTTCGGCCTTGGCGGCGCCGGCACGTGGATGAGTCTCGGGGGCTTCAATGGCGCGCTGTCCGACCGGGGCGGCGCGTATCGCACTCGCGCGCAGACGATGGCCCTGCTGCTGGGCACTGAGGCGGTGGCCGTGTTGTTGGGGACGTTGGCGAGTGGCCATTTCATTCCCGCGCTTCTCGTCACGTTTTGCGTCGCGTTCGCCGCCAGCGTCCTGCGCGTGTGGGGGAATCCGGGCGTGAGCATCGGCGGCGCAACCCTGACCGTATACGTGGTGGCGCTGGCCTTTCCGCCGGCAGACGCACACGACGCGGTGGTGCGTGCGGGCTATCTGACCCTCGGCGGTCTGTGGGCAATGGCCGTCGCGCTCGTGCTCTGGCCCCTGCGCCCCTATCGGCCGGCCCGTCTGGCCATCGCCGATTGCTACGAAGCGCTGGCCGAGTATGTGGAGCAGGTCGCGGAAGCGACGCGGATGCAGGAGACCAGCGAGTGGCAGGTGCAGCTCACTCCCGCGACCAGCTCGCGCGTACGCATGGCGCTCGAGAGCGCACGCGACGTGCTCGTGCAGCTCCGCCGCGGCCGTCCCGGCGCGGCCGAGCGCGGCGAGCAGCTTCTGGTCATCGGCGAATCTGCCGACCAGATCTTCGGGCATGTCGTGGCGATGGGGGAGACGCTCGCGCCACTCCGAGGGGCCGCGCGCAATGACACGCTGCACGAGTGCTGTGCGACGATCCTGCGGAGCATCGCCGCCACGGCGCGCGAAATCGCAGTCGGGGTGGAAATGGAGCAGGACGCCATGTCCATTCCGATTGCGTGGAGCGGCGCTCCGCTGCGGGAACTCATGCAAACCATGCCGTCGGGCGCGGTGGATCCGCAGTATGAGCATGCTGCGGTAGTCTTTGATCAGGCCGCTCAGTTCGCGAGCGCGGCGTCGCTGATCACCGAATCGCTGAATCGTGGCGGCGAGAGGACCGACTTGCTTGCCGACGCGCACTCCGGACGAACGTCGGACGCCGTGGAACCGGACGAGGCACGCGCGTGGCTGGACATGCTCCGTTCGCTGCTCTCGCCGGGGTCCCTCATCCTTCGCTTTGCGGTGCGGGTTGCGATCGTCACGACGATCGCAGTGGCCATGAGCGAGTTGCTTCAGCTCAAGCGGGGCTACTGGGTGACGATCACCGTCATCGTGATTCTGCAACCCTATACAGGCGTGACGCTGACGCGTGCGGTACAGCGCGTGCTCGGTACGGTGCTCGGCGCGCTCCTGGCGGCCGGCCTGGGCGCGTACTTCCACGATCCACACGCAATCCTGGTTATCGCTACCGTGTTCGTTGCGTGTTGTGTTGCGCTGCTGCCGCTCAACTATGCGGCGTTCTCCGTCTTCCTCACGCCAACGTTCGTGCTCCTCGCCGAAGCAAGCGCCGGCGATTGGAATCTCGCCGAGACGCGGGTGATGGACACGCTGCTGGGAGGTGCGCTGGCGTTGGCGGGCGCACGTTTTCTGTGGCCGATTCCGGAGCGAGCACGCTTTCCGTCGTACGCGTCCGCCGCGTTACGCGCCAACGGCAACTATCTGCGTGCGGTAGTGGAGCGGTTCGATGATCGCGGCCGGGGCGCGGGCGAGTACATGCGCTCCGCCCGCCGCTCGATCGGCCTGGCGACCGTGAATGCGGAGGAGTCGTTGCAGCGGGCGCTGGTGGAGGCGCATGGAGACGCGCGAAAGATCGCGCCCGCGCTAACCCTTCTCGCCTACACGCGGAGATGTACCGCCACCGTGGCCGCGCTCGCCTTGGCGCGGCATACCGTTCCCGGACCGACGCGTGCGGCGCTGGAGCCGCTCATGCGTGCTGTGGAGGCGATATTCGAGGATCTGGCTGCCGCGCTGGACGAGGGGCGGCAGCCCCAAGCCATGCCGACTCTGGAATCGCGCATGGAAGCCGCGTCGGTGTCGCCCGTGATCACGGCACGAGTTGACCGACTGTCGCGCCAGACGAGAACACTGCACGACGCGGTTGCGAGAATGACGGCGGCATGAGCCCGCGCGCTACTCCCGGTACGGGGACTCGTGATACGGTGATTCGTCGTCCAAGGAGATGTCGTCGAACGATTCCTTAATTCGCGGAACGGCGTCGCCATCGGGAGCCAGCGCACGGATGAGGTCCACGAGCATGGGGCTCAGATGCGCGCCATGGCGCCGCAGCATGGCCGCGCGTTCTCGTTTTCGGAGCAGAAACGCCAGAATGGGCATGTCGGCTTTGGCCCCGTTGCAATCACCACACGCGAGCACCAGGTTGTCGCGTCGGTCATACGCACTCTGACCGCGCCGCGGCGCGACATGGTCGAGCGTGATGGTCGCCGCCGGCACGCGACGCCCACAGTAGGCGCACACCGGGCCATGCTCATGGAGGAGCCACCGCTTGGTTTCGGCGTACGCGGTTCGGCTCGTGGAAGTCGACGTCAGCTGGGCCGAGGCGGTACCGCGACCCCGGCGGCGGGTGGAACGTTTGCGTGGTGTCGTCACATCGGATGGTGAGTCGCGAACCGCGATGGCCGCGAGCGGAAGTCTGGATGTCGATCGCTGGACGATCGACGGCGCGCCCACGCCACGCCGACTGCGGTTGGGCAGGCCAGGATGAAAATTACACCCTGGTCGAAAGGGCCGGCATTGCACCGACCTCGTCAGTTCCATTCGTGCAAGGTGGCGAAAGGTGTTGCATGAGGGTTAGAGTGAATAAACGGACGTTGGAACTCGGCAATCCACCCGGCGCGAGGAAGCGTAGGCGTGCGAACTCGATCGGTTCTTTTCGCGGTGGCCCTCTGGTCGACCGGATGCCACTCCGGCGGAGCGGGGGCGTCGTTCGCCGGAACGTCCCTGTTGGCGCCCGCATCGGATGCTGAAGTGGCGCATGACGAACTGATGCAAGCCGATTTGAGCCGGGTGGATTCCGTGGCCAGATTGGGGCTCGCGAACGGGCTGGCGACGAGTTTTTCGAACGACGTTGTGTACTTACGCGGAGGCCTGCCCATCGTTCGCGGTCGCCTCGCGGTTCATGCCGTGGTGGCCGCCGAGTCGATCGGGCCGCACACGTCGGTCCGCTGGCAGCCGATTCGGGCAGAAACGAGCCGCGACCGGCTGAGTGGCTTCTCGTACGGATACGCGATCTACGGTTCCGGCCGAGACGGCGCGCCGGCGATGCGAATCGATCGCTACATCGCCTTCTGGCGAAAGGCGGACGGGCGGTGGGTGATTTCGGGGTACGCGGAAACCTACGGTACGCCACCACCGTTACTCGCGCTGCCGAGCGCCGCGGCAGACTCCGCGCTGGCGGATGTGCCGATGGGGCGGTCGCGTGGTGCACTGGACGCGTTGCGAGCCGCGGACAGCGATTTTTCACTCGACGCATCGAGGTTCGGCACCGGTGAGGCATTCGGCCGCTACGCCGCGGCGGACGCGCAGATCTTTTCGGCGCAAGGAGAGCTGCTCACGGGACCTGATGCGATTGCAGCGTCCTTCGGCGCGCCGGCTGTTGGGAGCCTGCTCGTCTGGCACCCCGTCACAGGGGAGGTTGCCGGCAGCGGGGATATCGGGTTTACGGTTGGCAACGCCGTGTACACCAGTCAGCGCGAGGACGGTGTGCCTGTGGTGCGCTACTCAAAGTACCTCACGGTGTGGAAGAAGCAGCGTGACGGTACTTGGCGGTATGTCGTGGACGGTGGTAGCGCCCGACCGTCGATGTGAGAGGTGCCGCCACGGTCGATGGCAGCTCATCCGTGCGCATGGATGCGTCGTAAACATCTGCTTTGAATCATTTTGATACTGAAGCACTTGAAATCGGACCCTCCACCTCACTCATTTGTCGTAACGGCAAGCTCAGCTTGGCACGGATGCTGCCAGCAATGTTCGTCGCATAGCTATGCCCAGTGGCGTCGAAGCTGACCTGCCCAAGGGGACGTCCAACACACAATGAACGCGCAAGTGGAGAGAACCATGACCATCCGTCGTTTCATCGCGCCCGCACTCGTCGGGCTTGTACTTCTTTATCCTACCGGGTCCGCCGTCGCACAGCAGGCCGGCTCAGTGGAGCTCGGGGCGTTCCTTCAGCTCGACCGCCTCGACCAGGCACTCCAGACCAAGAAGCTGGGCGGTGGTGCCGGTGGTCTGGCCGGCATCTTTCTGTCGCCGCGCTGGGAGCTTTCGGCGGACGGTTCGTACACGCAGGCGGATCCCGCCGGCACGCGCGCAACAAAGGCGCAAATCAACTACTATCTCGGCCGTCTCAACTACAACATTCCCTTTGGTGGCACGCCCGGGAATGCAGTGATCCTCGGCCTTGGTGCCGGCGGCGACCGCCTGGATGCACACTCCGATTTTGTCTTTTCTCCCGCGCTCGGATTGCGTGCGATGCTGGCCGATGCAATCGGCCTTCGCTTCGACCTGATGGGGATGTTCGCGCCGAATCCAAACAGCGCGACGTTCAAGTTTCCGTCCACGCCAGGCGTGAACGATGGAGCGGCGTGGATGACGAACGCTGAGGCGCGCGTGGGCATCAGTTTCATGTTCGGGACGTCCCGGCCCGCCCCGGTCGCTGCTCCGATGCCACCGGTGTATACGGCGCCGCCTCCGGCACCGGCGCCGTTCGACAGCTCCGCAATCAAGGCGCGCATGCGCCAGGATTCGCTCGATGCGGCCAACCGCCGCGCCGCGGCGGAACGCGCGGCCGCAGAAAAGGCGCTCGCCGATGCGCGCTCGCTACTCAACGCGCCGATCTACTTCGACTATGACAAGTCGGAAATCCGCAACGATGCAAAGGCTGCCCTGGACAGCAAGCTTGGCCTGCTGCGGGCAAATCCGAGCATGAAGATTCGGATCGAAGGCAACACCGATTCTCGCGGCTCCAACGAGTACAACATGGCGCTCGGTCTGCGCCGTGCGAACGCGGCCCGCCGCTATCTCGTATCGCAGGGCATCGACGCGACCCGTTTTGAGGTGGTGAGCTATGGCGAAGAGCGCCCGGTGGATCAGGGGACGACGGAAGAGGCGTATGCAAAGAATCGTCGCGATGACTTCGTCATCACGATCGGTGGCGACAACATGATGATTCCCAAGTAGTAAAAACGCTGGGATAGTGGGGCCGATGGCGCGCGGAATATCCGCGCGCCATCGTCGTATCCCCCGTGAAATATGCGATTGCAATTGATGCAGGCGTAGCCATGTGACGAGCGTGTGGTGATACGGGTCGGTGCCGTTGACGGGCTCGTCGTGTTGACGTGCCGCCCATCCCACCACCCGTGGAACACGGAGAGGTTCACATGCGCAGCCCCATCCTGCTCGGAGTCCTGTCGGTCGCGTCGATCGCCTGCGGAAGCTCGACGACCGCAACTCAACAGCCCGTCGTGTACGCGTCGGTGATGAACGGCAGCAACGAAGTGCCCGCACGGGCGACGACAGCCACTGGCACGGCAACCTACACGCTGTCAGGCAACACGTTGTCGTACGTCGTGACCGTGAGCGGATTGACCGGGCCTGCGACGGCGTCGCACATTCACTCGGGCGCCAGTACGGTGTCAGGCCCGGTAATCGTTCCCTTCACGATCACCAACGGAACTGTCGCCTCAGGCCAGATCGATCTCTCGCAGCAGATCGTGTTCGGAACGTCGAGCATAACGGGCGATTCGTTGAAGGTGCTTCTCAACAACGGCGTCGCGTACACCAACGTGCACACGGCGCAGTTTCCTGGCGGAGAAATTCGCGGTCAGATCGTCAAGCAGTGACGACGCGGGTCGTCGTGGGACAAACATGTCCAGATCATGCGGCGGTGTGACATGTGGAACTCGCGCAGGATCCGGAGGTAATGAGCCGGGCGCGTGTTCGTCACAAACCGGAACGTGTCACACCCACGAGCGGGAGAAGAACCGATGCGTCCTTTCACGATCGCCATCATGGCCTTGACCGGCGTGGCCGCGGCGCAGGCGCAGCAGGCGCAAGCTCCGGCAAGGGCTCCGCAGAAGCAGGTAAGTGCTACACCCGCGTCCAGGCCGCGCGTGGGGTATGCGGCAACGCCGACACCACCCGACACCGTGCAGCTATCACGTCCGGTGTACTATCAGCCCCGCTACCTCACGATTGGTGCGCCGTACGTCGTGCTTTCTGACGGATCCGTGGCCGTGAATTTCGGAAACGGGTACGAACGCGTGCTTCGCGCATGCTCCACCTCGAACGCGACCGGAGTGTCCACCACCGAGCTTGGCCGCGACGCCCTGGGTCGGATTCCCGATCCGCCAGGAATCGCTGCCCTTCGTCCGGGGGCTCGAGGACAGGTCGCGGGCACGATGCCCGCACAGAATGTCGCGGCCTGCTTCAATCGGGACGCGCAAGGCCAGCTGCAGATCGTGACGCGATGACTGTACTGCAGCAGCCGAGCGGCACGATCTACGTCGCCGGCGAAACGGTCAGCCGTTTCCGCCGCGCGTCGAGTCGGATGCCGCACCGGCCAGGACCCGCCGCACTCCGTGCCACGCGCGAATGAGCGAAGAGCTCGAACGCCCCAGGTCGCTTTCTATGACGCGACCGGCGCCGCTGCTCGCGTGCACGATGCGACCATTGCCGATGTAGATCCCCACGTGACTCACGCCCTGCACGCCGTTGCCGAAGGTGAGCAAGTCGCCGGGGCGAAGACGCGTCCGGTCGCGAACCACCGCAAACCCTGACCTGGCCTGCTGCCGTGCCGTGCGCGGCATGTCGACCTGCAGCGAGGCCAGAACGTAGCGAACGAGTCCACTGCAGTCGAACCCATGCTCCGGACTGGTACCGCCGCGCACATACCGTCGTCCCACCTGAGCCTGCGCGAACGCGACGAGGGAGTCGCGCACTGAATGCGCCGATTCGCTGAAAGCGGCGAACGGCTTCGCTTTGTGGCGGGCGTCGCGCGGCGTCAGTGCGTTCGCGCTGGAAACCCACGAAAACGCGAGCACGCACCCCAGCAGGGCGCGCGATACGTGACTTCTGGGTGCGACGACGGTTGCAGGCATGGCGGGGGTCCTGGAGTACGCACGAGACGCAAGGGTCTTGCGCGTCCGACAGACACCGGGGATCATCACGGTGAGGCTGCCCGGTTGATCGTACTTCAGCGGGCTACTGAGGTCAACCTTTCGGGCGAGCCCAGCTGAATGGTCCGTGGTTGTGGACACGACACCACAAACGGTTTGTGGGCATGAACTTGCGAGCCGACGAAGCCTGCCGCTGCCGCTGCGATTTCGATGCCCTGGGAAAGTACAAGCAACCGACTGCGGCGGTCCGTCGGCAAGCGGCGAGCCCGAAATCCCGACGGGCCGAAATCAGGCGGGCCCCCGATATACGCAGCCGCTCGTGCACGTCTCGCGAATCTCGATCGACACCAGCGGCAGTGTCGCCGCGAGTTGTGGCCAGATCCACGCGGCCAGCCGCTCGCTGGTGGGATTCTCGAGACCTTCGATCTCGTTCAGGTACCGGTGATCCAGTTTTTCGTCCAGGTGGCGCCACGCCGCCTTGAGCTCGGCGAAGTCCATCACCCAGCCCGTGTGCGCCTGCACCGGCCCATGAATCGTGACGCGCACGTGAAAAGAGTGTCCGTGCAGTCGGGCGCACTTGTGTCCTTCCGGGACGTTTGGCAACCGATGCGCCGCTTCGAAGGTGAACTCCTTGAACAGTTCGACGTCCGTGGTCATCGGATTCCGAGTAGCTTGTGAGTCTGAAGGCTCAAACGCCACTGCGGATGCGCCATGCAGTACGCCAGCGCCGCCTGCGTGTTCGCCATGGTCTCATCGGGCGTCGGTCCGTCCAGCGGCTGCAGAAAGAACGCGTCGAAGTCGAGGTGTGCAAATCGTTCGGGCTGTGCATCCGGCTGTTGCTGTGGATACACGAGTTTGATCTCCTCGCCGTTCGTGAGGACGAGCGGCGCGTTGGACTTCGGGCTCACACACACATGATCGATGCCGGTCGGTGCTGATCGCGTGCCGTTGGTCTCGATCGCCACTTCGAAACCGCGGGCGTGCAGTGCGGCAACGGCCGGCGCGTCGAGTTGCAGCAGCGGCTCGCCGCCCGTGCACACCACGAGTGGCCGACCGCCGAAGGCACGCGTCTCGCGCGTGCTGGGCCACGCCGCAAGCACGGCGTCGGCCAGCGCGTCGGCCGTCGCGAATCGTCCGCCGTCCGGCCCGACGCCCACGAAGTCCGTGTCGCAGAAGGTGCACACCGCGTCCTGCCGATCCCGCTCGCGACCCGTCCAGAGGTTGCAGCCGCTGAATCGGCAAAATACCGCCGAGCGACCGGCGTTCTGTCCTTCGCCCTGCAGCGTATAGAAGATCTCCTTTACCGTGTACGTCATGTGCCGTAGTCGGCCGGATCGTTCACGCCCGCCTCACTGAAGCCTCTGAGCCGAAGGCGACACGCATCGCAATGGCCGCAAGCGATGCCGGCGACGGTCGGGTCGTAGCAGCTCAGCGTGAGGGCGTAGTCGACGCAAAGGGAAATCCCGAGCTGGACGATCTCCCGCTTGGTGAGCTGCAGGAGCGGCGTCTGGATCCGGATGGGCATCGTGCCGTCCACCCCACCACGCGTAGCGAGATTCGCCATCCCCTGGAATGCGGTCACGTACTCGGGCCGACAATCGGGATAGCCCGAATAATCGAGTGCATTCACACCGATGAAGATGTCGGAGGCGTTGAGCACTTCGGCCCACGCCAAACAGAACGACAGAAAAATGGTGTTGCGCGCCGGCACGTACGTGACCGGAATACCATGCGAGATAGCGTCATCCGTCCGGTCCTTTGGCACCGGGATATCCGACGTGAGCGCTGAACCGCCGAAAGTTCGGAGATCGATGTCCACGACGATATGGTCGCTCACACCATAATGACGGGCCACACGCCGCGCCGCGTCGATCTCCGATGAATGGCGCTGCCCGTAACGGAACGTCATGGCGTGGACGTCGAAACCCTGCTGCACGGCGAGCGCGAGCATCGTCGTCGAGTCGAGGCCGCCGGACAAGAGCAGGACGGCGGGCGGAGACGTGGACATGCACCGAATCTAACAGCCATCCGTGCCCAACGAGCCACGGCAGGAAGCCTCGACGGACGCGATACCCATGCGGGTGATGCGTGAAGATCCGCGCATTCGGGTCGGTTGCCTCGACTGTCGGGGCTACTGTGCCAGCGCCTGCTCCAGGTCGGCAATCAAGTCGTCGGGATGTTCCAAGCCCACCGACACGCGCAACAGGTTGGGCGGCGCCAGCGTCGCGGCTCCCTCAACCGATGCACGATGCTCGATCAACGACTCCGTGCCTCCGAGACTCGTCGCCCGGGTGAACAGCTTGAGCCGGTGCGTGAATTGGAGCGCGGCCGACTCACCACCGCGAACCTGAATGCTGAGCATGCCGCCGAAATCACTCATCTGACGCGCCGCGATGTCATGGCCGGGGTGCGTCGGGAGCCCAGGATAGTGGACGGCGTCGATGGACGGGTGAGTAGAAAGATACCCGGCCACCGCCGCGGCATTCGCGCAGTGCGCGCGCATGCGCCACGGCAACGTGCGAATACCGCGGAGCAGCAACCAGCAGTCGAACGGAGACGGCACGACCCCCGCGAGACGCTGGGTCAGTCGCACTCGTTCCACGAACTCGTCGTCGTGTCTGGCGATCAGGGCGCCACCAAGCAGATCACTGTGCCCGCCAAGGTACTTCGTGGTGGAGTGCATCACGACGTCGGCTCCGAGGTCCAGCGGGCGTTGAAGCACCGGGGTGGCCCACGTGTTGTCCACTACGCACCGCGCGCCAACCGAGTGCGCAAGCTCGGCGAGACGCGCGACGTCCACGACGCGGACGAGCGGGTTGGACGGCGTCTCCACCCAGACCACCTTCGTATTGGGGCGCAACGCGCGCTCCACGGCGTCGAGGTTCGACATATCCACGACGCCGGCATCCAAACCCCATCTGGCGAAGATTTCGCGAAGTTGGCGCAGCGTGCCGAAGTAGGCGTCGTCCGGTGCTAACACGTGATCGCCCGGGGCCAGCGCCTGAAAGACCGCCATCGTCGCACCCGAGCCTGAGGCGTACGCAAGCGCCGCCGAGCCGCCCTCCAGGGCCACCAGCGAGCGCTCGAGCGATTCGCGATTCGGGTTCGACGTCCGCGCATATTGATGCCCGGCCCGATAGGAGCCGTCCATCTCTCGCTCGAAGGTGGATGAGAGGTGAATGGGCGTGGTCAAGGCGCCGGTGCCGGGATCGACTTCGTGTCCGGCGTGCACGGCCACCGTTTCGATGCGCATGCGTCAGATCGGGAATGGGCCGGCACTGTCGCCGACGCGGGAAGATATCGGAGGTGCCCGTGATGCAACATGGCGCCGACACATCGTGTAACATTGCTCCACCAACGTGTCTCCCGCCATTCTCACATCACACACCACCCGAAAGGATGCACTCGTGATGCGCATATCCTTGCTCGCACCCGCTGCCGCACTGGTGTTCCTGCCGATCGGACTCGCTGCCCAGAGCGCCCCGCGCGGTGCCGCGCAGCCGCACTCGCTGCCGCTAAAGTTCAAAGCCAAGCCGACGACGGCCGAAATCACGATCACGGATCTGATGTCGCGGCTGTATGTCTTCGCGGACGACTCCATGCAGGGCCGCGAAGCGGGAACGCCGGGCGCGATGAAGGGCACGCTTTACATCGCCAACGAGCTGAAGAAGCTCGGCCTCCGGCCGGCCGGCGACAGCGGCACGTACTTCCAGAGCGTTCCCTTCATCTCCCGGAGATTCTCGCGTTTGACGTCGCTGTCCATCGAGGGAGGCCTGTTCACGGGATTCGCCGACTTCGTGGCGCTTCCATTTCGCGGCGCACTCCCGCGTCCACTCAACGGCGCCGCGGGCGTGTTCGGCGGCGAGTTCGGTGACACGTTGCACGCGCTGACGGCCGAGCAGGCGCGGGGGAGACTAGTGGTGGTGACGTCCCCGACCGGCACGATCGGCCGCATTCCCGCCAGCAGTCCGCTGATGCAGGCCGCGGCGGTGGCGGTGATTGGTGGCGACATGATGAGCGCGCGCGAGCAGGCGCTCGCGAGTACGCCCTCGTTCACGCTCCAGTCTACTGCCGATAGTCCGACCGTGCCGGTTACGATGATCATCACGCCGTTCATGGCCCAGCGCCTTTTGGGCGGCGCGCCTGCGACGCTGGCGGTCGGCACGCTGGGCAAGCAGGTGGTGGGGAACCTGATCTTCGACGAGGCGCCCGCGCCCACCAGGAACGTGGTCGCCATTCTGCCGGGCTCCGATCCCCGACTCAGCGGGCAGTACGTGGCGATCGGTGCACACAGCGATCACATCGGCCTGCGCGCCGCCGGACCCGTCGATCATGACTCGCTGCACGCGATCAACGCCAAACGCTATTTCGCCACCGACAATCCGAGTGGGACGCCGCGCACGTCTGAGCAGCGCGACGGATTGAATCTTCGGTTGTCGGCGCTTCAGGTGAATGTGGACAGCATGCGCAGGGTCCGGCCAGCGCGGCGCGATTCGATCAACAATGGCGCCGATGACGACGGGTCCGGGACGGTCACGGTGCTGGAAGTCGCCGAAGCGTTCGCGAAGGGGAAGGTGAAGCCTCGCCGCTCGCTGCTGTTCGTCTGGCACACAGGCGAGGAAAAGGGACTGCTGGGCTCGCGCTTCTTCATCGACCATCCGACGGTTCCGCGCGATTCCATCGTGGCACAAATCAACATCGACATGGTGGGTCGCGGCGCGGCCGCGGACCTTCCTGCCGGCAGCGATCGATACCTGCAACTCGTGGGTTCTCGTCGTCTCTCCTCCCAGCTCGGCGACCTGACCGAGGTGGTGAACAAGGAGCAGAAATCACCGTTCGTACTCGACTACGCGTATGACGCGAACGGTCATCCCGAGAACATCTACTGCCGCAGCGATCACTACAACTACGCCCGCTACGGCATTCCGGTGGTCTTCATGACAACGGGACTACATGGCGACTATCATCAGGTGACGGACGAGCCGCAGTACATCGACTATCCGCACATGGCACGGATTGGCCAGTTCGTGCTTGCGCTGACGACTCGTGTTGCCGGGCTCGATCACCGGCCCGTGGTGGACAAGGAGAAGCCGGATCCGGCCGGCGTCTGCAAGCAGTAGACGGTCTGCGCTCGGCGGCGACGCTGATTACGCAGGCATTGACTGGCCCACGGGCTGCTGCTGCGTCAGGCAATGCAGCGTGCCAAATCCCCACACCAGGTCGAGCGCGTGAATGCCCACGACGCGCCGGTCCGGGAAGAGCGAGGCGAGCGTGTTGAGCGCCACACGATCGTTCTGGTCGTTGAAGGTGGGGACGATGACGACGCCGTTGGCGACGTAGAAGTTCGCATAGCTCGCGGGTAGCCGCTCGCCCCGCATCGTCACGGCGCGTGGGTACGGCAGCGTCACCACCTTCAGCGCTCCCTCGCCGGCGCCAGCTAGTTCGAGGCGCCGCCTGTTGTCCTCCGACCGGCGGTGATTCTCGTCGTCGGCGGGGTCCTCTTCGTACGCCAGGACGATCACACCGGGCGCGACGAAGCGAGCGATGTCGTCCACGTGTCCGTGCGTGTCATCGCCGACGCAGCCTTCGCCGAGCCAGATTGTCTGCCGAATGCCGAGATAGGCGCGAAACGCGCGTTCATACGCCTCGCGATCCATACCCGGATTCCGGACCTGCACATCGCTGAGCAGCCACTCCTCCGTGACGAGCAACGTGCCTTCGCCATCCGTCTCGAGGCCCCCTCCCTCGAGGATCAGGCGTCCTTCGCCGTCGGGTCGCGAGGCCTCGACGCGCGAAAGTCCCGTGATTTGCGCGATGGCTGCGCCTACCTCTGCATCGTGCGCAAAGTTGGGATACTTGGCCCATGCGTTGAAGCCCCAATGCATCAACTGCAACTGCCCGCCCTCGCCGTAAACGAAGGTCGGCGCCGAGTCTCGCAGCCATACGCGATCCGTGGGCACCAGGTGCAGTCGGACGTTCGACGTCACGCCGTGTGCCTGGAGATGCGATGCTGCCGAGTCGCGCACTGCGGCGTCGTGGCAAAGAACTTCCACGCGCTCGTGCTGCCCGATTACCCGCGCGATCTCTGTGTACACCCACGGGATGCAGCCAAGCTTGCCGGGCCAGTCCGGTTCGTGATGCGGCCACGCGATCCACGTGGCCGCATGCCGTTGAAACTCGGCTGGAAACGAGAATGACGCGGGACGGGCCCCCACGTCAGGCCCCCAGGAATCGCGACAGAATTGGGGCGTAGGCGTCGATTCTGCGATCCCGGAGAAACGGCCAGTTCCGGCGGGTCTCCTCGATCAGTGCCGGATCACACCGCGCGACCAGTATCGCTTCGTCGGTGCCGCCTTCGGCGAGGATGCGTCCGAATGGATCGACGATGAACGAGTGGCCGAAAAACTCGATGCCGTCCGTGCCTGGCTCGTCGTCTTCCATCCCGACGCGATTCGGCGACGCGACGAACACGCCGTTCGCGATCGCGTGCGATCGCTGAATGGTGCGCCACGCATCGACCTGGGCGTCACCGAATTCGGACTTCTCGGCGGGATGCCAGCCGATGGCGGTAGGGTAGAACAGGATGTCGGCACCCAGCAAGCTCGTGATGCGCGCGGCCTCCGGATACCACTGGTCCCAGCAGATCAGCACGCCGATCTTCGCGTACTTCGTCTGCCACACCCGGAAGCCGCTTGCCTGCTTCGCGATCTGGCCACTGGCGTCGAGACGGTCATCGGGCGCAGCATCGCCCGGCGTGAAATAGTATTTCTCGTTGAACAGCGGGTCGTCCGGGATGTGCATCTTACGATACACGCCCAACAACGATCCGTCGGCGTCGATGATCGCGGCGGAATTGCGATAGACGCCTCGTGCCTGCTTCTCGAACAGCGGGACGATGAGGACGACGTCCAACTCCTTCGCGAGTGCCTGCATTGCGTTGGTGGACGGTCCGGGAATCGTTTCCGCGAGGTCGAAGCGCTGGGCCCGCTGCGCCTTGCAGAAGTACGGTGCGTTGAAGAGTTCCTTCAGACAGATAATCTGCGCGCCGCGTGCGGCGGCCTCGCGGACGCGAGCGATGGTCGCCTCGAGCGTGGCGCTCTTGTCGGACGACGCGGTGTCCTGAATGATGCCGACGGTAAACGGCCGATTGTTCATGAACTGCTCGGGGCAACAGGGTCTGTCGAAAGCTACCGCGCCGCGGAAGGGGCCCTATTCGATCACACCGATCACCACGTCCATGACGTTGGTGCCCGTGACCCGTCGCGGAATGAGCGCGCCGACGCTGCCGAGTGCCGCGTGAGACTCGTGGCGCTGTAGCGCGATGTCCGGATCGCGGCCGCTCTCGCGAATGGCGGCCCACGTGTGGGCGTCGGCAAACGCGCCGGCAGAGTCTGTCGGTCCGTCGCGACCGTCGGTACCTGCCGCGAGTATCGTGACGCGAATGGCGGCGGCGCCGCCGCTCGCCAGGATTTTCGCCGCGGCGAGCGCGAGTTCCTGACAGCGACCCCCGCTGGGCGGCACGCCCGGCACCGTCATCTCGATGGGGGGCGCCCCGCGCCCCGAGGACGCTTGCGCGGCAGGCGTGAGCTGTACGGTCGTTTCGCCGCCCCATACAATGCAGCCGGCGTGCTCGTGGCGCGATCGCTCGAGGAGCGCGTTCGCCACCGCCGCACCGCACTGGGCCGCATCGCCACGAAGCGGCGCGACGACGCGCTCCGTTTCCAGGGAAATCGTTGCCGCGTGCGCGCTCACTGCGTCGAGCGCGAGCCGATTGCTTCCGATGATGCGCGTGGAGACGTGCGCGAAAGCAGGGTGCGTGCCCTTGGGTGTTTCCGGGATCACGCCGCGCCCCACGCTGGACAGGTAGTCGCGCATCGCGGGTGAGAGCCTGGTGAGCACGCCGGATTTCTGGAGCAGCACCACCACGTCCTTTACGGTGTTCGGATCCGGAGTGCAGGGGCCGGAGCCCACGTCCGCCGGGTCGTCACCGAGGACGTCACTCATGACGAAGACGTGGGTGCGAGCGGGCGCAAGGGCGAGCGCGAGGCGCCCCGCCCCCCAGCGCGCAAAGCGCTTCCTCACCGCGTTCATGGCGCGGATGTCCAGCCCGGACCCGAGCAGCAATTCGAAGAGTTGGCCGAGGTCGGATTCCGCCATGCCGCGAATCGGCGCGGCGATGAGGCTGGTGGCGCCGCCGCTCATCAGGACGATTGCCACGTCGTCACTACGCATGCCCGCGGCCATCTCGCCGATCCGGTCCGCCGCAGTGAACGAATGACGCCCGGGTAGCGGATGATCGCCCGCCAGCGACGTGATCGTCGCATACGGCGATGGCGCATGTTCGGGGGCGACGATCACGCCGCCGGCGATGGTGTGCAGCGATCGCTGCAGGGCCGTGACCGCGGCCGCGGCCATGGGCTGCGCGGCCTTGCCAAACGAATAGAGCCACAGACGCTGACCGGGACGAGCCTGGAAGTCCCGCAACGCCGCCGCCGTTACCGGGCCAGGCGCGGCTCCGGCAATGGCGGCGTCATACAGGTCGATCAGAAGGTCGCGCCCGCGAGGTGATGTTCGCGTCAGACGACGAGTCTCGCACGAGAAGACTGCTGGGAATCACTCAACGCGAAGGGAGCGTCCCCTTCACTGCGGCCTCGAGCTCGTCGAATGATCCCTGCGCGAGCTCGTTGAAGGGTTGCATTCGCTTCACGACCTTCCCCGATGGATCGACGACGAACACAGATCTGTTGTCGAGCGCTCCGCGCGTGGAGCCGTACAGCTTGCCGACCTTCTGCCCGACGTCGCTGCCGAATACCACCGGCGTCTGCAGATCGCGCGCCCATGATGCCAGCATCGTGTCCGCATCGACACTGATGCCGATGACGACGACGTTGCGTCCGTTGTTGAAGAGCTTGGCGTACTGATCACGGTACGCCTCCATTTGAACCGTTCAGCCCTTGGTCCGCGCCCTGTAGAAGAAGGCAAGCACCACCGTTTTTCCGCGAAAGTCCGAGAGATGCACCGGATCGCGCAGCAGCCCGTACCGGGTGGCACCGGGCAACGCAAACTCGGGCGCCATTGTGCCGACCTCCGGGGCAGGCGTCGCCGCCTCCTGCGCTCGGGCGGAGCCGGCAAGGGCCGTCATGGCGAGCAGCGCGACCACCCATCTCGATCCAAAAGACTTCGACATTCCAGGCTCCGGTAGTGACGACGGCGCAAAATGCGCAGGGGAGCACACAACCGCAATGCTCAAACCAATGCGGGGCTGTGAGTTGAGAGGGTGTCACACGGGCGGTCGTCCGGGTGCTACCAGTGTGGAAGATAGTGGACACCGGGCTCTCCACCCGCGGACGGCCACCGTCGCTAACCGCGCGTAGGATGGGTTAGCGTCCGGTCCGCGCCGTGCATTACCCGAGTGCAGCGACACAGCCCCACACTGTTCTCGGAGAACCACATGCGCACACTTGGGATCACATCGGTTGCCGCCCTTGCTCTGCTGGGCGCATGCGGGCGGGGCACTGAGTCCCGTCCCGACGACGCGCTCAAGAACGACTTGGCGCTGGCCGCGCAGGTCCAACCGTACCAGGCGCAGCAGTTCGTGTCCCCGGCCGAGCAACCTTATGGTGGTACAGCTTCGGCGCCGGGTGGCACTTCGTATTCGCGAGCGCCTCAACCTGTGTATCGTGCGCCAGTCCGTCGGACCAGTTCGCGCGCCCGCAACTCGAGCGGTTCTGCCGGCACGTACTACCCGAGCGCGCCGCGCGAACCCGTTCGGAACACGAGGCGCGACGCGGCCATCGGTGCCGGAGCGGGCGCGATCATCGGTGTGGTGACGAGTCGTGACAAGGTCAAGGGTGGTCTCATCGGCGCGGCGGCCGGCGGCATTCTCGGCGGCATCATCGGCCACACGGTAGACGTGCACCCATAGAATGTCAGCCCGCGGCCTGGCCGCCGGCACAGTGTTCCCCCTACACGTTCGCCCGCATCAGAAAATCAATGCGGGCGTTCGTGTCTGCGTGTGCGTTTCGTCGCCGCCGGGGAGCTGGTCTATTGTTTCGCGAGGCTGCGCAACACGTACGGCAGAATGCCGCCGTGCTTGTAATAGTTGAGTTCTTCGGGCGTGTCGATGCGACAGACCACGCTGAACGGCCGCGTGGATCCGTCCGACGCCGTCGCCCGTACCGTCAGGCGGTGCTTGGGCGAGAGCGTGTGGTCCAGTCCGTCGATGTCGTACGTCTCGAACCCCGTGAGTCCCAGCGACTGACGCGTCTCGCCATCGGTGAACTCCAGCGGCAACACGCCCATCCCCACCAGGTTGGAGCGATGAATTCGTTCGAAGCTTTCTGCGATGACCGCTTTGACGCCGAGGAGCACGGTGCCCTTGGCCGCCCAATCCCGCGACGAGCCAGTGCCGTATTCCTTGCCGGCCACGATGACGAGCGGCGTACCCGCCTTCGCGTACGCCATCGCCGCGTCGTAGATGAAGACGGGCGTGCCGCCTGGTGCCGTCGTCGTCCAGCCGCCTTCGGTACCAGGCGCCATCTCGTTGCGGAGGCGGATGTTCGCGAACGTTCCGCGCATCATCACTTCATGATTACCGCGGCGAGCGCCATACGAATTGAAGTCCTTCTTCTGCACGTCGTGTTCGACCAGCCATTTCCCGGCGGGACTGTTCACGGGAATGTTTCCGGCCGGAGAAATGTGATCGGTCGTGATGGAGTCGCCGAGCATTGCGAGCGCCTTGGCGCCCGCGATCTGCCTGATGCCGGGCGGCGTCATCGTCATGTCGTCGAAGTACGGCGGGTGCTTCACGTATGTCGAGTCGACCTGCCAGGCGTACGTTTCGCCGCCGGGTACGTCCAGTCCCTGCCAATGGGCGTCGCCCTTGAAGACGTCGGCGTATTGCGTCTTGAAGAACTGCTGCTTCACGCTCCGGAGAATCTCGTCCTGCACTTCTTGCGCACTGGGCCAGATGTCGCGGAGGAACACCGGGCCATCGCTGCCGATGCCAACAGGCTCGCGCGTCAGATCCAGATCCATTCGGCCCGCAAGCGCATACGCAACCACCAGGGGCGGCGACGCCAGATAGTTGTACCGCGTGAGCGGATTGACGCGACCCTCGAAGTTGCGATTGCCCGACAGCACGCTCGCCACGAACAGCTTGTTGTCCTCGATGGCCTTCGCGATGGTGTCCGGGACGGGGCCGGAATTGCCGATGCACGTGGTGCAGCCGTATCCGACGAGATTGAATCCGAGTTGGTCGAGGTACTCGGTCACGCCGGCCGCATTGAAATAGTCGGTCACCACCTTGGACCCGGGCGCCAGCGAGGTCTTCACCCAAGGTTTCACGCTCAGCCCCTTTTTCACGGCGTTTCGCGCCAGCAGTCCGGCGGCGAGCATCACTCCAGGGTTGGAAGTGTTCGTGCAACTCGTGATGGCGGCGATGACCACTGCGCCGTGCCCGAGTGTGAAGGTCTGTCCGTTCCGAGTGCACGTCACGCCGCGCTGCGGCTGGTCGCCGCCTTCGCCATCTTCGCGGATGAGGGCGCGCGAGACGTCACTGCTCGCGCCGACCGGCGTCTCCGTCCTCACGGCAACGGACGCCGTCGCGATCTTCTGCAGATCCACGGCCAGCGCTTCCCTGTACATGCTCGCCGCCTTCGCGAGCGGCACACGATCCTGCGGACGGCGGGGCCCGGCAAGACTCGGCTCGACCGTTGAGAGATCGAGCTCGATGGTATCCGTAAAGATCGGATCGTGCGTCTCGTCGGTGCGGAAGAGTCCCTGCGCTCTGGTGTACGCCTCCACGAGCTCCACGTGTTCGTCGCTCCGTCCGCTTAACCGGAGATACTTGAGCGTCTCGGCATCCACCGGAAAGAAGCCCATGGTCGCGCCATACTCGGGTGCCATGTTGGCGATGGTGGCACGGTCTGCCAAACTGAGCGAACCGAGACCTCCACCGAAGAATTCCACGAACTTGCCAACGACTTTTTTCTTGCGCAGCATCTCCGTAACGGTGAGCACCAGATCGGTCGCCGTGCAACCCACGGGCAGCTTGCCGTGCAACTTGAAGCCGACCACCTCCGGAATGAGCATCGACACCGGCTGGCCGAGCATCGCGGCTTCTGCCTCGATTCCCCCTACCCCCCACCCCAACACGCCGAGTCCGTTGATCATCGTCGTATGTGAGTCGGTACCGACGAGGGAATCGCAGTACGCCTCGCCGGTCTCGTCATTCACGAACACCGTCTTGCCGAGGTACTCGAGATTCACCTGATGGCAGATGCCGGTGCCTGGCGGAACGACGCGAAAGTTCCTGAAGGCGTCCTGGCCCCAGCGAAGGAACACGTAGCGCTCCACGTTGCGCTCGAACTCCAGATCGGTGTTGATGAGGAAGGCGGCGTCGGACCCGTATTCATCAACCTGCACGGAGTGGTCGATGACCAGATCCACCGGCTGCAGCGGGTTGATCTGTTGCGGTTTGCCGCCCAGCTTCGCCAGCGCGTCCCGCATCGCGGCGAGGTCGACGACGGCGGGCACGCCAGTGAAGTCCTGCAACAGAACGCGCGCGGTCCGGAAGGCGATCTCCTTTTCGACTTGGCCGCGTACGTCCCAGTTGGCCATGGCTTCGATGTCAGCCGTCTTCACAAAAGCGCCGTCCTCGTTTCTCAGGAGGTTCTCGAGCAGCACCTTGAGGCTGAACGGAAGTCGGTCTACCTTGCCGGACGATGCCGCCCTCAACGCATCGAGGCGGTAGATCGTGTAGGAGTTGCCCGCGAGGTGGAGCGTCGCGCGGCTGCCGAACGAATTCAGAGAGGTCATTGCGGATCTCACGGTGTCGCCGCGGTCTCTCGAGCCGAGCAACGGTGGAGAACGGAGCCACTGCCGAACGCATGCGCTTCTGAAAGCGGGCCGCCGACAGGCTGCCGGAATGTAATCATCCAGGGTCGCTTTCGCGGAAGCGAACACTTGCCGGCGCCGCCGAGTTGACCCTGTCCGTGGCGCGAGCGACTCTTCGCTCGTGAACATCCCGCCATTTCCGTCTGACCCCGCCGACGTCGCCGCCATCACCGAATGGCTCATGTGCATCGAGTCCACCAGCGGCAACGAGATCGCGCTCGTGAGCGCCCTGCATGACGCGCTGATCGCGCGGGAATGGGCCGTGACGCTGATTCCTGTAGCGGCCGGGCGATGCGACCTGCTCGCCACAAGTGGAAGTGGCCCGTTCGTAACGCTATCCACGCATCTCGATACGGTCCCGCCGTTCATCCGGCCCACGCGTGACGCCACGCGCATTTACGGCCGCGGCGCGTGTGACGCGAAGGGTATCGCGGCGTCGATGCTGTCCGCCGCGGAACGGCTGCGGAGTGACAACATTTCCATCGCGCTGCTCTTCGTCGTGGGGGAAGAGACGGCGCACGACGGCGCCCACGCGGCTGACGTTTGGCGCAGTCGTACCGGATTCCGCAGCCGTGCGCTCGTGAACGGCGAACCGACGGAGAACACGCTTGCCCTCGGCACTAAGGGCGCGATGCGGCTGGTGATGCGTACCACCGGAGAGGCCGCGCACTCGGCGTATCCGCAGTTTGGCCGCTCAGCGACGCACGCGCTGGTGCACCTCCTCGCGGAGCTCGACACGGTGTCGCTGCCGAAGGACGACCAGCTCGGCGACACCACAATCAACATAGGGTGGCTGTCTGGGGGAGTGGCCGACAACGTGACGGCGCCGAGTGCCGAAGCCCGACTGATGGCGAGACTGGTCACTCCGGCCGATACCGTATGGGATATCCTCAACGACTGGGTGCGCGGTCGAGCAGATCTGGAACGCGGCATTGAGGTGCCGCCGGTGCGCCTGGGCACCTTACCCGGCTTCGCAACCTCGGTGGTCGCCTACGCGACCGACATACCAGCGCTGCCCTCGTGGGGCACTCCCTATCTGTTCGGCCCGGGGTCGATCCACGTGGCGCATGGAGCGGACGAGTCCATCGAGGTCGCGGACCTGCACGCGGCGATCGGCGCGTACGAGCGCATCGTTCGGGAGTTGAGCCGCTAACCGCCGGCTCCGCTGGGTGTGGGATCGCGCTGGGCCTCGAATTCCTCGCTGGACGTGCCACCGTTGCCATTGGTCGTGGAGATGGCGAGAGTCGGGCATTCGTGCACGAACCCGCCGTCTGCTGGAGACCAGTCCACCGTGCGCGACACGGCGTAGGCCTTACCCTCGCCGTCCATGTCCATGAGGTTGGGCGCGATGGTCACGCAGGTGCCGCACCCAGTACACTTCTGGCGATCCACGAAGATTTCCACGCGCCGTCGCGGGTATACGCAACGCGGGTTGTCCCAGTAGGTGTCGATGTCGCGCAGCGCCCGCATCGCGGCGCGATACCCTTCTTCGATATTCGCCGACGTATCGGCGAAGCTGAGCCAGTTAGCGTCGTTCACCTTCGGCCTGATGAGCACCATTGGCGGTCCGTTCCAGCTCTGTAGCGGGTATTGCTGCAGCGCGTGCATCATCATCGTCGCGGCCCGCATGTAGATCGTCGCGAAGCCCTGGGTGTCGGCGCGCGCAACCTGCGACGCGTCCGAGCTACCAACGTCCACGGCGATGATCAGATCAGCGAACTGCGCCGTGATGGAGACGGGAAGATTGTCCACGACGCCACCGTCGATGCAGGTGCGCGCGCCCACGTGTCCGGGCGGGAAATAGCCGGGCAGGGCGCACGACGCGTACACTGCTTCGCGGACGCTCACATCGCGCAGTCCGGGTAGTCCCCAAACGACGCGCGCGCCCTGGTCGAGATCGACCGTGTTCACGAGGAGCCTTCGCGGCAGATCGTCGAAGGTGCCCTCGGGTACCGCGTCCGCGCACAACTGCCGCAGCGGCTCCTCGAGGTAGATGGACCGCGATTGCATCCGGTCCAGAAGCATGCCGAAATGGTTGACGCGAAACAGATCTTTCCGGCGCATGGATTGCACGCGCGCCATCATTTCGGACACCGAGATGCCGCCCAGGTGCGCCGCGGCGATGAGCGCGCCGATGCTCGTGCCGGCGAACGTATCGGGCACGATGTGGAGTTCTTCGAGTGCGCGCAGCACTCCGATATGCGCAAATCCCTTCAGCCCACCGCCGCCGAGCACGAGGGCAACACGTCTGGCCACGTCGCGGATCCTCCGTTCGTGCCGATTGGGCCGGCGGATGTGGACGACTGCCGCCGCGCCGCAGGATAGTAACGGGTAGCTTCATACCCGGCCTTCTCTGCCCGGCGTGCGATCATCTCGCACGCAGCTGATAGTTGCGGCGCTCGTGCCGAGAGACTTGAGGTTCGGTGATCCTCGACACGACAGTGACGTCCGGCGCCCAGACGGCCCCGGACGTTCCCGACGTCGCGCGGCTCTACTGAACGTACTGGTACAGGCCGATCAGCCCCACTACGGCGCCACCCACCGAAATGGCATATCCTGCCCCGCCACCGACGATGAGCCCCGTGAGCACCGCGGCGCCGCCGACGACCATGAGTGCGACACTCTGTCCATACCCACCGCTTCGCACGGGGGCCGGCGAGGCATTGTGAGAGTCCGTGCCCCTCCGCACGCCGACCGCGGCGGCATTCATCGTCGGTCCTGCCGCCGGCGCTGGTGCGACCGAATCCACAACGACCGCGGGGGCGGGAGCAGCCGACACCGTGGCCTCCTGCGCGCGAACTGAAGTAGCCGACAGCACGAGCGCGGCAACGACCAGAAACTGCGGCCGGACAGAACGGATGAGTCGATTCATTGCGGATCCATTATAGGGGACGCGAGGTACAGAGGCGAGCGGCGCATTGTGAAGTATATACCCTCGCGGCGGGCGGTGTTGAGCCGTGGGTCAACGGCGCGTAACTTGAGCGCGTGCCCATCCATGCTACGAGCCCGGCGCGTCACCAGTGACGACATTCGCGAAGCGCCGCGGCGGCGCCGGCGAGGGCAGTCTCATTCGTGCGATCGGAACCTGGGGGCTTGTCGCCAGCATCGTGAACGTCACGGTGGGCGGCGGCATCTTCCGCCTTCCTGGAAGTGCGGAAATTACCGGCCGACTCGGTGCGGCCGCCCCGCTCGCGTACGTTGCGTGCGCAATCGTGATGGGATTGATCGTGCTCTGCATCGCGGAAGCCGGCAGCCGTGTGTCCCTCACTGGTGGGCCATACGCCTACGTGGAAGCGACGTTTGGACGGTACGTGGGCTTCCTGGTGGGCGTGTTGTTGTGGCTCATCGGCGCCACGGCGATACCGGGCGTTGCCGGGCTGTTTGCGGACGCAGCCGCGAGACTTGTCCCTGTTCTCGGTTCGTTGGGAGGACGTGCGACGTTCCTCGCGGTCATGTTCGGCATTGTCACGCTGATCAATATCGGAGGGGTGAAGTATGGGACGCGCTTGAACGCCATCCTCACGGTCGCCAAGCTCGCGCCGCTCCTTCTGCTGCTGGCGGTCGGGGCGTTCGCGGTTCGCGGCGAAAACCTGCGCTGGCCCAGCGGAATGCCCGCGGCGGTGGATGTTTCGCGGGCTTCTGTGATCTTGATATTCGCCTTTGCCGGTGTCGAATCCGCACTCGTCCCCAGTGGTGAAGTGCGCGATGCGACGCGCACCGTACCGCGGGCCGTGCTGCTCGCGATGGCGGTGATCACCGTGGTGTACGTCTCTCTGCAACTGGTGGCTCAGGGTGTACTCGGCCCGGCGCTCGTCGGCGATCCGACGCCACTGGCTACGGCGGCCGGGCGGGTGTTCGGGCCGTGGGGTGTGGTGCTGCTGTCCACGGGATTCATGATCTCGGCGTTCGGCTACTTGAGCGGAATGATGCTCGCCGTGCCCAGGGCGCTCTATGCCTTTGGGCGCGATGGCATTCTCCCGCGGCAATTCGCTGTCGTCCACCCCCGCTACCGGACCCCATGGGTGGCCATCATCGCGCAATCACTGCTGGCGTGGACGCTATCGGTGACGAACAGCTTCGAAACGCTCGCCATCATCGCCAACGTGTCGGCGGCGCTGATCTATCTGGGGTGCGCGGCTGCCGCATGGAGGCTTCGCCGAACGGCTCCGTCGGCCGGAGACGGAACGCTCTTTCGAATGCCCGGGGGCGCGGTCGTGCCGGCGTTGGCGGCCATGGCCATCCTGTTCCTGCTCGCCACGGTGACAGGAAAGGAGTGGAGCGTGCTCGCCGCCGTGTTGGCGGTCGCGAGTCTGCTTTACTTCCTCGCGGCCCGGCGTCCCGCCGATATCACCGCCCAGTTCGAGATGCCATGACACGCGATCCGCTCCTCCGATTCCGGGCAGAATTTCCCATCCTGGCCACCACCAATTACCAGGTGTCCAATTCGCTGGGCGCCATGCCGCGTGAGGTTCCTGACCGGCTGACCGAGTATGCGAACCAGTGGGCGACGCGTGGGGTGCGCGCGTGGGCTGAGGGTTGGTGGGACATGCCCGTAGCAGTCGGCGACGAGATCGCGCCGCTCATTGGCGCCGGCAAGGGCGAGGTGGCGATGGTGGCCAACGTCTCGATCGGACAGGCGCAAGTCTTCTCGGCGCTGGACTACACCGAGGGCGGGCGCGACACGATCGTAATGACCGAGCTGGATTTCCCGTCCGTGCGCTATGTGTACGACGCTCTCGCGACCCGTCTCGGCGCCCGCGTGGTGGTGGTGCCGAGCGACGATGGCATCGGCATTGATCACGAGCGCCTGCTGGCCGCCATCGACGAACGGACGCGACTGGTTTCCATATCGCACGTACTGTTTCGGTCGGCATACATCATGGATGCGGCCCGCATCTGCGCGCACGCGCATCGAATGGGCGCGCTTGTATCCCTCGACGCGTATCACTCGGTGGGCATCGTTCCGGTAGACGTACGTGCGCTGGACGCTGACTTTCTGACGGGCGGCGTGCTCAAGTGGCTCTGCGGTGGTCCTGGTGGATCCTTTCTCTGGGTGAAGCCCGAGGTCAGCGCGCGATGTGCCCCGACGTTGACGGGCTGGCAGGCCCACGAGCACCCGTTCTCGTTCGAGTCGGAGATGTCATACGCGTCCGGCGCGTGGCGTTGGCTCTCTGGTACGCCAGCGGTTCCGGCGCTCTTTGCGGCGCCGGCCGGTCCGCGCATCGTTCGCGAGGCGGGCATGCCGGCCATTCGCGCCAAGAGCATCCGGCAGACCTCGCGGTTGATCGACCTGGCGGACGCGCGAGGGTTCGCGGTCACGGCACCACGGGATCCCGAGCGTCGTGGCGGCACCGTGGCGTTCGACGTCCCTCATGCCCGCGAAGTCGCTCAGGCGCTACTCGCGCGCGACGTGATCGTGGACTACCGACCGGGTGCCGGCATCCGCGTGGCGCCACACTTCTACACGAGTGATGACGAGGTGGAGCAGGTCGTCGCGTCGATCGACGACATCCTCGCGCGCGGGTCGTGGAAGCGATACACTGACCAGAGGCTGGTCGTGACGTAATCCAGGCACGCTTCGGCCATCCCGTTCCTCAACCAGACTCGCATGCCTCCTGCCGCCGAGAAGTTTCGCAAGGCTTACGTCAATGTGGATCATCCGGCCGTGGTGCTTCGTTTCGAGGACGGCCACGAGATCCGCGTCGCTCAGGGGAAGGTAAAGACCTTCGACGCCTATCGCGGCGAGGTCATCCGGATCGTCGCGCTGTACGACCCGACCTCCAAGGATCGCGATCTCCTGGAGTCGGTCCGGGCGGAGGAACTGCCGGACGCGGAGCCCCACGAATCGCGATGAGCACACGGTGCGCGTTGGTGGCGATGCTCGTCGCGGTTGCTGCGATCCCTGCGGGAGCCGGCGCACAGGGCGGGCGCGATGTATTTCAACACGCCGACACGGCGTCGCTCCACAGGTCGTTCGAGTCGCTCGCCAACGCCCATCACGGCATCGTCGGGTATTCGGTATCCAACCTGGACACCGGTGAGCGGTTCGAGCGGCGCGGGGACGAAACATTTTCCACGGCGAGTCTCATCAAGGTGCCCATCCTCGTGACGGTGTATGATCTCGTCGAGAAGGGACAACTCGCACTCGACGACCCGCTCACCGTGCTGAAGCTGGACAAGGTAGGCGGGTCTGGGCAGCTCCAGTTTCTGCACGACAACGCCCTCATTACCGTGCACGACGCGGCGTGGCTCATGATCACGCTCAGCGACAACACCGCCACCAACCTCCTGCTCGACCGGATCATCATCCGGCGCGTCTGGGACAAGATGGAGAAGCTGGGCCTTCCCCATACCAAGGTTCACTCAAAGAGCTTCCTGCGGAACTCGAGCGTCGCCATGGACAGTTCCGTGAAGTACGGTCTGGGTGTGACGACGCCGAACGAGATGGCGCGGCTCTTTGCGCTGCTTGCCGACGGGCGCGCCGTGAGCCCGCGCGCCGACAGCGCGATGCTCGACATCCTCGCGCACAACGATGCCTTCGACAAACTGCAACGGTATGTCCAGGGGCTGGACGTGCCGCACAAGACCGGCGACACCGACCAGGTACGCACCGAGTGCGCGCTCTTTCCCCTGCAGTCGCGCGTGGTGGCCTGCGTGCTCACGAAGGACAATCAGGATCAGCGGTACATGATCGACAACGATGCCCACGTGATGATGGCGCACATGGGAGAAGCCCTGGCGGGTGCGTGGCCTCGACGACCAGAGCCCGGGCGGCGGCCTTGACTCGGGTCGGCGCGAAGGGAGACGCTCACAGTCACGTTCCGGGATGCTTGTAGCCCGAATCCGCGTCATCCCCAATGTCGCGTCCGCGCTCGCCTCCGGGCGCGCCGTGGTCGCCCTGGAGAGCTCGGTGTTGGCGCAAGGCCTGCCCATTCCACAGAATCGCGAGGCCGCCCGTCGCATGGTGCAGGGTGTCGAGCTGGGGGGGGCTGTGCCGGCCTTCACGGCTGTGGTGTGCGGCGTACCGACGATGGGCCTCGAGCCGGACGAGTTGAATCGGTTTCTGGCTCGCGACGGCGTGCGCAAGGTCGCAGCGCGGGACCTGGCCGCGACGATCGCGCAGAAAGCGGATGGTGCGACCACCGTATCCGCGTCGCTGTGCATCGCTGGCCTGGCGGGCGTGCGCGTCTTTGCCACGGGTGGCATCGGAGGCGTGCACCGCGACTCCCCGTTCGACGAATCCGGCGACCTCGCCGAGCTCGCGCGAACACCGATGGTGGTCGTGTGCGCGGGCGCGAAGTCCATCCTCGACCTGCCTGCCACGCTCGAGCGGCTCGAAACGCTGGGCGTGTTGGTCGTCGGCTACCGGACGAACGAGCTGCCCGGCTTCTTCACGCAGACTACCGGTCTCATGCTGTCGACGCGCGCCGATTCTCCGGAAGAGATTGCCGCCATCTACCGGGCCGGTCTCGCCTTGGGACGGCCCCAGGCGATGCTGGTGGTGCAGCAGCCGCCCGACGCCGTGGCGCTGCCGCAGCGCCTGGTGGACGACGCCGTGACCGATGCGCTGGCGCAGGCGCGTTCCTCGGGCATTTCGGGACCTGCCACCACGCCGTTTCTGCTCGCCGCCGTGCTTCGCGCGACCGATGGGCGATCTTTATCCGCGAATCTCGGATTACTGGAGGAGAACGCGGCGTTGGCGGGCCGCATCGCGATTGCACTCCAGCGGGAGGCCGATACTCTGTCCTAGCGACGACGGCGTACCGATTTCTCGAGTTTTCTCTCCAATCGAGGCGCAAAGCCGTTGAACTTGTCCGACACCAAATGGTACAATAGGTCATCTCTCACGAGCAGGAGGCTGTACCCATGGCCACTCCGTTCCTGAGTTCCGAAGAATACGATGAACGCGCGCATCAACTTTACAATGAGGGGCAGTACGATGATGCGCTGACGACGTTGCGCGAGGGGCTTGCGCTGTACCCGAACTCGGTCGAGCTGCACATCGGCGTTGGGTACGCGCGCTTGGCGCGGGAGGAATACGCGTGGGCACGGCGAAGCTTCGAGGAGGCCCTGGTACTCGAACCGGAACACGAGGACGCACTTGCCGGACTCGGCGAGGCGTTGCTCAAGTTCGGGCTCGAAGAGGCCGCGCTTCGCTGTTTCCAACGTACGCTCGAGCTCGGATACGCGGACGATCTCGATCTGATGCTCCAGAGCGGGCGCGCCCTGTTCCGTGAGGCATCGGTTCGGGATCGACGCGAGCTTTTCACTGCGGCGAAGGAGTTCTTCGAGGTCGCTACACAGCAGGCGCCTGAGAGCGCCGAGGCGATCGCGTGCGTGGGCTACGCACAACACCGGCTCGGCGAGGACGATGCGGCGGTGGCCTCCCTGCGCCGCTCGCTGAAGGCCGACAGCGAACACGCGGAGGCGCGCATCTACCTCGCGAACGTGCTGTACGACCGCGGCGACTATGACGCCGCGCTCTATCATTTCGAGCGCACCGCGACCGAGGATCACTGGGACGAGCTCGGGATCTGGCGATTGATCGAACTCAAGCGGGCCGCGCAAAAGCTCAGCGAGCACGATCCCGAGCTGAAGCCATGGGAAGATCGCCTGCAGGAGCTGAGCGGGGAGTTGGACGACATCGATGAGCTCTTTATCGAGGTAGACGGCGCGGTCGCGGCCGAAAGTGGCGATGTCGAAGTCGCCCGCGGCCAACTGGAGTTGTTCGGCACGCTTCTTTCCTCTCTGGCCACGGCGAAGGCGGAGGGCGACGGCATCCCCAATGACGAGAACGCGGGGAGTCACGAAGTCCTGACGCCGGACGGTCGGCAGCTGACTGGGTCATGGGAGGACATAGTGCACTCGATGGAACAGGTCGATACCGAAGCCGGAAAGCATCACACCTTGCAGGACTTCATGTCGCGGGCGGCGAAGCGGGCATTCCGGGAAACCGGCGTGCGCGTGCCGAGCCATGATGCCGAGCTGTTTGTCCGCGCTAGTGCCCAGGCGGGCCTTCTGCGCATCGTCAGGTGACCGGCGGCACGCCGCGCAGCGCGCTCGATGCCGTGCATGCGGCGCGCCCGATCGTGGCGCGCCTCAACGCGGGCAACGACAAGGAAGACGTCGCGGCCGACATCATCGAAGCCTGGACCGCCGTTGAAACGGGTTTGCGATCGTTGATCGGCGGCTCCGTGCTGACGGGGCAGACGCTCATTCGTGAGCTCCGCCAGCGCCAGTTTCTCACCCTCGATCAGGCAAACGCACTCGCGGAGTTTCACGCGGCGCGCGAGCGTGCGGGCAGCACGTCGTACGCGCCAACCGACAGCGACATCAATGCCGCGCGCGGCGCGTTCCTCAAGCTCGAGTCGGGACTCATGAGTGCCTCCGAGTCGGCCCGGCGACCGGCGAACACGACGAGCGCCGCGTCGTCGGGCCCGTTGGCGGCACCGGCGTACCCGTCACCCGCCGCGTCCACCGTCGATCTCCGTTCGCTCCCCGCGCGACCGGCGAGGTCCGCGTGGATCGTGCCGGTACTCGGTGTCGCCGCACTGATCGTCATTGCGGGCATCGCGTGGTACGCGCTGGCCGCGCGCGGGTCATCCGGCGCGTACGATCAAGGCGTGGTGGCCTATCGCGAGGGCAGGCGGGAAGCCGCCGAGGGTGCGTTTCACAAGGCGGCGCTGGACCAGCCGAACGATCCCATGCCGCACGTCTACCTGGCTCGAATGGAGCGCGAGCGCGGCAACCTGAACAACGCCAATGCGGAGGCGGTAAAGGCGGTGCAGCTCGGGCCGGCCAACGACGCCGCATTGCGCGAGCTCGCGAGCGCATTGTTCGCAGAGCAGAACTACGACGGGGCGCGAACCTTTTATACTCGCGCCGTGCAGGCGGACAGCAGCGACCGGGTAGCGCAGGGCTTCCTGGGCTGTTCCCTCGTACGGCTCGGGCGAGTGACCGAAGGGCGCCGCTGGCTTGATCGAGCGGGATCGGGTGCGTGGAGCACATGCACTCCCTCATCGATCGGTTCGGTTCCAGCGTACAACGCTCCTGCACTCCGGCGTCAATGATACTGGTGCCCGGCCCTCGCACGTGATCTCGTTCTCGCACGTCGACAAACACTATCGCGGCTGGGCACAGAGCGAAGTGCGTGCCCTCACGGACCTCTCGCTGGAGGTGCGCACAGGAGAGGTCTTCGGGCTCGCCGGCCCCAACGGTGCAGGCAAGAGCACCCTGATCTCGCTGCTGCTCGGGTTTCTCGGCGCGACTCGCGGTACTGTCCTTATCGACGGTTTGGAGCCCCGGGTCTATATCGAGGCGAACGGCGTCGGGTATCTATCCGAGCTGGTCAACATCCCCCCTGCGTGGCGCGTGTGCGATGCGCTCGAACGGTATGCGCTGCTCGCGGGCGTTCCGCAGGCGGACCTCTCCGGCCGCGTCTCGAGCGTCGTGGAGCAGCTGGGCCTGGAGGAGCACAGGCGAAAGCGCGTGCGACAGCTCTCAAAGGGCAACTTGCAGCGGCTCGGACTCGCGCAAGCGCTTCTGTGCGAGGAGCGGGTAATCGTCCTCGACGAGCCGACTCACGGTCTCGATCCGCTGTGGACACAGCGATTCCGTGACATCGTGGATGGGCTGCGAGCACCGAAGCGCACCATTCTCATCGCGTCGCACAATCTCGACGAGCTGGCGCGCGTGGCCGATCGCGTGGCCATCCTGGATCACGGTCGTCTGCAACGCATCGTCGATGTGCGGGCCACCCGGAACGATGTCGTCAGGGGCGCGCCCTATCGTCTCGTCGTGCAGCTCGGCGACGATCACGTGAAGGAGCAGTTTCCGGGCGCGAGGGCCCTGGGCGGCGGCGAGCATGAATTGCATGGCGAATCGCTGGAGTCGATCAACGCGGGCGTTGCTCGGCTCATCGAACGCGGGGTGCTCGTGAAGGCCCTGTTCCCCGTGCATTCGGCGCTCGAACAGCAGTTCCGTGAGGCCGTGGGCGCTGGGGCGGAGAACGGGGCATGAGCATTCCCGTCCACGAAGCCCTGCCGGCGCGTCGCCATCGCGGCCTCGTGGGGCTGTACGGGCTCTGGCAGTTCCGCGACTATCTCATGGAGCGGGGTGCCGCGACGCTAATCGTTCTCGGACTGTTCAGCTACCTCTCGGTCGGAGAGAAGCTGTCCGAGCTTCACTATCGGGCCGAGCACGCCACGGCAGCACAGATCGCTCAGGCCGGCGGAGCGGAGGCTTGGCATACCGCGCAACTGCAGGCGCTCACGTCGAATTTCCTCGCGAGTTTTCTTGGCGTCGTCGTCTTTGTCGGCGCCGTGTTCGCGACGCAGGGAATCGTGGCGAACGATCGCAAAACGGGATTTTATCGTTTCCTCTTCGCGAAGCCTGTATCACCGACGCGATACTACGGGCAGGCTTTCGTCATTCACTGGGCCGCCTTCACGGCGCTCGTTTCGGCGATGGCCCTCGTGTATGGAGCGTTAGTGCAGCCGATTCTGAGCGTGCCGCTCCTGATGGCGGTCGCGGTGATGTTCCTCATGTATGCGGGCATCGAGTTCCTGGCGTCGTCAATGGCGCGCTGGGACTGGCTGTCGATGGTCGCGGTCGCCGTTACCGCCACATACCTGTGGGGTCGTTTCGGCACGTCGCCCTCGCCCGTCGCACGGCTCGTCTACCTGCTTCCCCCACTGCATCGGACGGCCGAGGTGTACTCTGCGGTGGCGCAAGGAGACGCATTGCCGTGGCACCTCCTCGCGTGGTTTGGCGGGTACGGACTGGTGTGCGTCGTGGCCGCGCTGTTCGTGCTCCGGTACAGACGGTTGGCCATCATCTGATCGGGGCGACGGCGAGCCACGCGCTCGGTATCGTCCCTGCACCCGCGATCTCGACACCACGCACCTGCTTTCTCCACGCTCGGTACTCCGAACATGACGCCTTCTGATCTCGCGATCGCGCTCGACCCCGCCACCGTTCTGCGCACCGTCCTGCCGAACGGTCTCACGGTACTGGTGCGACACGATTCCTCCGCGCCCGTGGTCGCCATCGTGACGTACGTCAAAGCCGGCTACTTCGACGAGACGGATGACGTGGTGGGCATTGCGCATGTGCTGGAGCATATGTTCTTCAAGGGCACGCCGAGCCGTGCGGTCGGGGCCATTGCGCGCGACACGAAGTCGGTTGGCGGCTACCTGAACGCGGCCACGATCTACGATCACACGGTCTACTACACGGTTCTCCCATCGGCCGGCTTGGCGACTGGGCTCGACGTGCAGTTCGACGCGTATGCGCATTCCGTCATCGACGCCGGCGAACTTTCGCGCGAGCTGGAAGTCATCATCCAGGAAGCCAAACGCAAGGCGGATAATCCCGCCGCCGTGGCCACCGAGACCCTGTACGAGGTGTTGCACGATCGCCATCGCATCAGGCGCTGGCGCATCGGCCGCGAGCCGGATCTGCGTGCGCTCACGCGCGAGGCGCTGCACCGGTTCTATCGCAATTTCTACCAGCCCGGCAACACCATCCTCACCATCGTCGGCCACGTGGACAGCGACACCGTGATGCGTGAGGTGTCTGAGCGGTACGGAGCGCTGACGGCGGGAACGCCGGTGCACGCGCCAGGTCCGCCGGAAGAAGGAGCTCCTGGATTCCGCTATCGCGAGTGGACGGGCGACATCGGGCAGTCGCAGGTCGCATTCGGATGGCGGACTCCAGCCACGCTGCACCCTGACACGCCGGGGCTGGAGCTACTGGCGATGGTCCTTGGTGGCGGCCGCGCCTCCCGGCTGTATCGCGCGGTACGTGAGCAGAAGCTGGCGACGTCGGTATCGGTATACGACTACACACCCACCAGCCTTGGCGTGTTCGTGGTGCACGCCGAGACGCCCCCCCATCGATCGCTCGAGGCGGCGCGCACTATCTGGGCGCAGCTTCGGGCCCTGCTGGCGGAAGGAGTGAGCGAAGCGGAAGTGGTACGCGCCAAGCGGCTGTACGAGACCCGGTGGGTACGGCGGTTGGAGGACATGGAAGGCCAGGCCAACTATCTCGCCGAGTGGGAGGCGCTGGGCGACTGGCGGCGTGGGGAGCAGTATCTCGCGCAGGCCCTCGCGACTACGAGCGACGAATTGACGAGCCTCGCGCGTCAGTATCTCCATCCGGATCACGCGGGGATCGTACTGTATCGCCCGAACGATTCGGTTCGGATCGCGTCTGACGCGAAGGAAATGCATGCCCTGCTCGACGCTGCGCCGCCGGCGGTCGTGGCGCCGACGCCGTTGCCGGCGGCGCCGTCGCCTGCACTGCGCACGCGCTTGCGAATCGAGAGGGAGGAGGCCGGCGTGCGCGTCTATCGCACAGAGTCGGGAACACCCTTGTTGGTGCGACGCAGGGCCGGCGCGTTGCTGCACGCCGGCGTGTATGCGCTGGGCGGAGCGCGCGAGGAGCCGGCGAACCTGGCGGGTCTCACGTTGATGCTCGTACGCACGTCGGTGAAGGGCACCACCAGCCGGTCCGCGGACCAGATCTCGGAGGAGGGCGAGCTGCTCGGCGGCAGTGTAAGCGGCGGCACCGGCGCCGAGAGCTTCGGGTGGACGGTCAGCGTACCAATGCGCTATGCGGCCGAGGCGATCGCGCTGCTGGCGGATGTGGCGCAAAGTCCAACCATTCCCGACGACGCGCTGGAGACGGAGCGAAGTCTTGCCCTGAGCAACCTCGTGGCGCTTCGTGACGACATGTACTGGTATCCTGTGCGCCTTGCCACTGAAGCAGCGTGGGCCGGTCACCCGTATGGCATTCCCGCCAGCGGCGACGAGCAGACGCTGCCCGGTATCGACGCGGAGCGCGTGCGCGAATGGCACCGTACACACTTCCTCGGCGCGCCGTCTGTTCTCGCGGTTGTCGGCGACGCCGAACCGGACGAGCTTGCGGCCATGATGGCATCGAGATTTCACGCGGTGGTGGGGGGCGATCTCGCGCCGCTCGATCCGCCGGCCTGGCCAAGTGAACTGGTGCAGCGGGTCGAACAGCGCGCAAAGACGCAAACGGCGTTGGCGATGTTCTTTCAGGGACCCGCCCGCACCGATCCCTCGCGATTCGCAGCGTCCATGATCGCCGGCGTCGCGAGCGGTCTGGGCGGGCGGTTCTTCGACGAACTACGCGACAGACAGTCGCTCGGCTACACCGTGCACGCGTTTGCGAGCGAAAGAGCCATGGCTGGAATGTTCGGCGCATACATCGCCACGGGCCCCGACCAGGAAGACATCGCGCGCCGCGGTCTGCTGCGCGAATTCGCGAAGCTGTGCGAATCGCCGGTCACCGCACAAGAACTCGAGCAGGCAAAGACGTACGCCATCGGAACTCACGCGATCCGTCAACAGAGTGGCGGCTCCGTGCTGGCCGACATGGTGGACGCCTACCTGTTCGGTTCACTCCGCGACCTCGCCGAATTCGACCAGCGCGTGCGAGGCGTGACCGCCCAGGAAATGCGGCTGCTCGCCCAAACGTATTTCCGGCCTGATCGTCGAGTGGAAGGCATCGTGCGCGGGGTGGCCAAGGCGGTCTGACGAATCGTTTTGGATGCGGTACGCGGTGCGCGCTCCTCGCGCGCGCCTGCTGCACCGATCGCCCCTTTGGTTGCAGCGGATATGGAATCGGATGTCGTCGGTGCTACTCTGTGCCAAGCAACTCCGACGGCGTGTCGCGTCCACTCAAGCCCGCTTCTCATGACGGTGTTCGATCTGCTGTTCTTGGCGTGCTGTGTTGGATCTGTGGGGACGCTCGCGCGCGTGGGGTACCAGCTCGTCCGCGGTCGTTCGGGAGTTGCCCTCCGGTTGATCGTCCGTTGGACAATCCTCGCGACTTGTTACGTCGGGTTGGTCGTCCTGGTTTCGCTCGCGCAACCGCAACGCACCGTTCCCGTCGGATCGGAACAGTGCTGGGATGATTGGTGCATTACGGTGGACTCGATCGCGCGCTCCGATTCGATCGGCCACGAGCGCGCTATGGGGACCTGGGTGGTGGTGACGGCACGCGTGAGCAGCCACATGCGCGTTCGGCGGCAGAGCGAGCCGGATGCGTATGCGTATCTGCTCGACGCCGCCGGTAATCGCGTCGAACAATCGGAACGAGGTCAAGCCGCGCTGCAGCGAGCAGGTCTCGCCGGACCACTGCTGGGGGCATTCGTGGAGCCGGACGGCGCGTTCGTGAGCAGGCTGGCCTTCGATGTTCCGCGTACCGCGCAAGGACTCGGCTTCGTGAAGGAGCGCCGCGCGCGGTTTCCCGGTATTGTCATCATCGGTGACAATACGAGCTTGCTGCACATGCGAACCATCGTGCCCCTGTGAATCCGCGCGATCCGCCAACAGAGCGGCGGTTCCGTGCTGGCAGACATGGTCGACGCCTACGTGTTCGGTTCATGCAGCGACCTCGCCGAGTCGAGCAGCGCGTGCGCGTCGTGACGTACGCCCTCGCGCCGGTTGACAGCCGGATCGCCCGACGGCAACGTAACGCCAGTCTTTCCTGTTCGCGGAGCTCACATGCGCGCCTTGTTCGCCCTGTGTCTGGCGGTGCTCTCGTCCTGCGCGTCGTCCGGTAGTCCAGAACCAGGACGCCCCATCGCCCAAACCGTGCGCCTGAATGGCGGGAGCGCGGGGAGCCTCACGATCAATCCGTCATCATCGGGGAGTGCCGCGCCGCTTCCATACTCCGCACAGCAGGTCTGGCGGGTGCTCCCGCAGGTCTTCGACTCGCTCGGGATTCCAATTGGTGTGCTGGACCCGGAGTTGTACCAGGTAGGGAATGCGGGATACAAGCTGCGCCGGCAGTTGGGAGGCGTTGCCCTCAGCCGCTATTTCAATTGTGGCGAAACGCAGATCGGCCCGAACGCGGACAGCTACGACGTCTACCTCCGGGCCATGGCGCAAGTGAACGCGAATCCCGATGGCACCGCGACGATCGCAACGACGATGGATGCCGCCGCCCGCCCGATGTCATTCGCACAGGACTACACGCGTTGCTCGAGCACAGGCGAACTCGAGGCGCGTATCATCGAAGCGACCAGGCGCCGGCTGAGCCAGTAGGCGGCTGGTGTTTACCCCCCGACGCGCTGCGGTGACTTCAGCGCGGGCAGCGTGGAGTCGGGAGCGGCCGTTTCGCGCAGTCCCTTGAGCGCGCGCATGATGGCGAACGCGACGCGACGCAAGCGGCCGTTCGCGGCACGCACGCCACGGATGGTGCCGTAGTCGCCCGCTTCCGACACGATGAGCCCCTTGATGGAGGGTCGGCTGGTGGCCCAGGCCAGCGCATCCCATACCGCCCGCTCCTGGCTGGCTTCACCGTGCGCTTCAGGAAAGCCGCCGGAGGCAAAGATCCAGTGGTCCTTCATCGAGCCGGACTCGCGCATCCATCCGTCGGCGGCATGCCGCGCGGCGTCCAGGGTGATAGTGCCCGACGCCGAGGGATACAGCGAAAAGCCCGGGACGTCTATCGGTGAGCCCGCTGCCGCAGCCCAGGCGTACAGCGTACTGTCACGGCGGTCGTAGGCCGATGCGGTCACGCCAATGCGCACCTTGCGATCCGCGCGTTTGGCTTCGGCGGCGGCATGCGTGAGGTACGCCTCCCAGAACTGCGGCGGATGTGATCCTGCGGCGCGGGTGCCTGACTCGTACGGATCCTCCGCCGGCAGCAGAATGTCCGGGTGCAATCGCCGCACGATGGGTGCGATGCTTCGCAGCCTTTGGATCTCGCTGAACCTGCGCCCCACGAATGGCAGCATGCTCGACTCATAGCCCATCGTCACGATCAACTGCGTGCTGTCGCTGCGCAGGAGCTCGAGGGTGTGCGCAATCGAATCCAGCGCCGATCGATCCATCAACTCGGGAATGAGCGTTACGCTCACGACCGTCACGCCAAGGCTGTCGGTCAACGCCAGGTCGTTCTTGATCGCCACGGGCGGGGGGCCGCCGTCGAGATCGGGAAAGATCTTCAGTCCGACGTCGAAGTCGCTGGCGGGGCGCTCCTGGAGACGTTCGGTATTCGTGTCATGGCCGTTGTACGAGGCGACCGCCTTGTCCGCGGTGGTGAGTTGCGAGAGGATGAACACGACCCACACCAACGCCACGATACCCAGAAACAGACGAAAGCTCGCCGCTGACCGATGCAGCGCGGGGAACGCGGGCGCGGTCATCGGCACGAAGAGGAAGAGCGGAGATCCGATGATCGTCGGCGATTGAGCGGCCAGCGCGAAGGCGGCACTCGTGGCGGCGAGAAAGATGAGCGCACCGTCCGGCAACATCGCGCCGCGAGACGCAGCATAGCGCAGGATCGCGTCAACGGCGATGACGAGATCGTAGAGTGAGATGAAGAAGCCAAGAAACGGATTCACCAGGCGGCGGTGCGCCGCATACAACGCCTGCAGCGCGAAGAGCCCCAGGGTCAACGGCCACAGCCAGTCGATCGCCGACACGGAACGTCCCGTGATCGCGTTCGACAGGGCAAGGTGAATCACCAATGCCGGAAGCAGGAGGAACCCAGCGAGCGCGCTGATGAACACGAACGGACGCGGCAGCGTCGCGCCCTGGACCTGGGAGATCCGTCCCGTCAGGACGACGTCCCAGATGACGATTACTGCGAAGAGCAGCAGGTGCAGGACCGGTAGCAGAGCAGTCATTTCAACCGCGCTTTCGCGTTTCGCTGGCCACTTCCGTTGGCGCCAGGCGACGCACGAACACGTCCAGTGCTTTCACCGCGCCCGCGTTCTCGCGCGCGATCACGTCCACGAGCGCGAGCCTGCGCTCCGGAAACGAATGGATGCTCAGATGGCAGGGGTCCACGGGCAACAGCGCCGAGATGCCGCCTGACGGCGAGTGGCGCACAATCGGCGCGCCCACCGCCTGCAGCCCACCGGCCCCCGCGGCGGCGATGAGCAGTCCCGCCAGCATCGCGGTATCGCGCAATGCGCCCGTGCCCACGCCCGAGAGCTCGGCGCTGACGTGAAAGAGGCTTTCAGGATCCGTCACGACGTTACGGCCGCGCGACGGCCGTGGCCGCAGCACGCGCCGGCTGCCCCGCCGCCCGAGCAAGGGAACGATGACCGCTGTCGCCCACCGTGCGCACGGCGGCCCATCCGTCGTCGAGCTGGAAGGAAAGCCGATGCGAGGTGTCGGTGCCGACCGGAATGACGCGCTCCCAGGACGGCGAGGTCGTGCGACGAACCAGCACTTCGTAGCCCAGCGCGCCGGGCACTGGTGCCCAGCTCAGCGTCCATGATTGTCCACCGGACACAACACTCTCACGCCTCGCCACCACCGAATCCGGTGACGGCGGAGCAGTGGCGAGGGCGACCAGCGTGGCGGCATTGAGCCGAGCAATCTGCGCGATGTACCCGAAATTCACGTGATCGAACGCGTCCGTGGAAAGGTGCTGGCGTTTGTAGTTCTCCAGTCGCTCCGTAAAGCGAAGTCCGGGCCAGCCCGCCGCGATATACGGACTGTGATCCCCGCCGCGCCCAATCCGGTCCAATCGAAACACCGGAATGATCTCGAACGCCGGCAGATACACCGTGCCCAGCGCCCACACGTAACGGCCGAGTTCGCGACTGCCAGACGTGTCCGGGTCGGTGGCGTAGATGCGCACGCTCGTGGAGTCGACCACACCGTCCTCCGCCACGACGTTTCCAATGATATCGTCGGTCATACCGGCGATCACTTGCTTTCCATTCCTGGTCAGCCGCTGGGCCAAACGCGTGGCTCCGAGCAGTCCCTGTTCCTCTGCGGCGTGCAGCACGAACACGATCGTCGCGTCCAGGCCCCTTGGATAGCGGTGTGAAATGACGCGCGCCAGCTCCACGACCGCGGATGTGCCGGATCCGTCGTCATCCGCGCCGGGAGCGAAACTCGTCGAATCGACTCCGCCGTTTGGCGTCACGCTGCACACGCACGAGTCGTAGTGGCCACCGAGGACGATGACCCGGTTGGTGTCGCGCCCCGGCAGAATAGCCAACACGTTCACGATGTTCGCGGGGAGATGCTGCGGATGGCGCTGGACCGCAACAATCGCGGCGTCATACTCGACACGGAGACAGCCGTCGCACTCACGACTCGTCTGCTGCAACTGCGCGAACAGCCAACGCCGCGCCGCACCAATGCCGCGCGTTGCGGAGAGCGTGTCGGAAAAGGTGTTTCGCGTCCCGAACGACACGAGCGCCGAATCCGTGGCGCGAATGCGCGCCGGCGAGACGTCGCCGAGCAGTGCGGCGATTGCCGGATCTCGCGCGAGTCCCATGCGCGGATCCCCAAGCCATCCCGAGGTGGCGGGGATGATTGCGACATTGCCGCCAGGCGACACACCAACGGTAGTGGTCGTCGTGGCGGAGCTGCACGCGGCCGTGGCCAGCGCAGCCACTCCGGCAAGTACTGTGAAGCAGAAGCGAAAAATCCGCATCATGGAATGGGAGGCATTGGAGTTCCCGCGTAAGATGGCAGGAGCACGCCCATTCCGCATCGCCGATCGCCGCGTGAACGGCGCGACGACGGACCTAGAACATCGACATGGCGAGGAACGATCTCAGTGAGTCGTTCGTGTTCCGCAACCGGCCGCTGAGAAGGCGCGTCACCGACCAGAGCACCTTGTAAGCCATCTCGCGATTGAAATCGAGCAGCATCTCAAAATCGGGCCGCGTGATCGTGAGCACGGTAGTGCCGCCGTTCGAGATGGCATGGGTGGACCGGTCGCTCCGATCGAACACGGCCATTTCCCCGAAAAGCGCGCCCGGCTTCAGGACCGCCAGCGCCTCTTCTCCGCTGCCCGGCACGTCTCGTGAAATGCGGACTTCGCCCTCGACGATGAGATAGAGGCGGTTGCCGGATTCCCCTTCCCGAAAAATGTATTCGCCGCTGACGAATTTCTCCTCGCGGCACACCTCTGCGATCTCATCGAGTTCGGACTCGTCGAGGTCCTTGAAGATGGCGACGTTCTTCAGCAGAGCGATGGTGTCGGGCATGCGGCTTCGCAGGTGACGGGAAGACCCAAAGGTTATGGGCGGCGATCTGGACGGGCAAGCGTTGGCCGGCCAGGCAGGGCAGGAGTTCTCTGCGGACGCCAGCGATTATCATTCTCACTCGATGATGACCACTCGGCGCGCCCTCGGTAACATCCCGAACCTCCTGTCCTGCTCTCGTCTTGTGCTGGCAGGTGGGTTCGTGGCGCTCGGTGCGCGTGACGCGCGCGTGGGCCTCATCGGGCTGGCAGCAGTCACCGATTTTCTCGATGGTTGGGTGGCGCGGCGCGTTCACGCCACCTCCCGTTGGGGAGCGATGCTCGATCCCATCGCCGACCGCGTCTTCGTCCTCACGGTGGTGGGCACCTTCCTCTTCACGGGCGCCCTCGGCACGGCCGCGTACTTCATTCTTATCAGCCGGGATCTCGCCACTGCGGTGGGCTTCCTGGTGGCGCGCATCATTCCGTGGTTGCGACCGGTGCACTTCAAGGCACGCCTCCTTGGAAAGCTGGTTACGGTGCTACAACTGCTAACCCTCGTGGCTGTGCTCACGGCGCCACGCACAGTGCCGGTGCTACTGGGTGCGGTGGCAGCGGCGTCCGGCCTTGCCATTGCCGACTACACGCTGGCGCTGTGGCGCGCCCGCGCCCGGTGACACGGGCCCGCAGGTGTTCGATACTGATGTTGTGGGCGGCGTGGCCAGTCGTCGCGCGCGCGCAGGAAACACCGGCGCCAAAGCCCGAGGGGGAGCTGCGAGCGGACGCCATCGTCAACCGCACCCGCACCGTCGTACAGATCGGCGCGGGCGTGCAGATTCCGGCGGGCTACTACGCGCGGATCGGGGTGGTGGGCGCGCTGGGAGCGGACGCAACAGTCGCCGACGGGAGCAACCGCCAGCTCAATGCCCGGGTGGACGTACTCGGGCGCTTCCTGCTCGATCCGTTTCGCCAAACGCCGTGGGGACTGTCGCTCGGCGCCGGCGTTTCAGTGCGGGCCGAGCCTGCCCGTCCACTTCGACCATTTTTGGTTGCGGTGATCGACCTGGAGGGCCCTCGTGCCGCGGGCGGGGTGTCCCCCGCTCTTCAAGTCGGACTCGGGGGGGGCGTGCGCATAGGCGGTGCGCTCCGGTGGGGTCACGTAGCGGCGAGGTGAGCTCGGCGCTGACAACGCAAACGCCCCCACTTCGAATGGGGGCGTGTCGTGTCTCGTCCTACATCGAGCGCGTCAGGCCGCGGAGGCGGCGTCCGACTCGGAGCGAGTCTTGGGCGGCTGTGCGAAACGCAGTCCCAGTGTCTTGAGTTCGGTGATCTGCTGCTCGCTCAATTCCGGGAACCGCTCCGTCATGTACTTGATCGTTTCGGCGAACCACTCCTCGACGTGCGCGGCATCCGCGCCGACGACGCCACAACGCATGATGTGCTGGAACAGTTCGTCGCGGGCCTGTTCAAAGGGCGAAGGCTCCACGGGTCCTGCATATCGACGCGCTCCTGTATTCTTCTGCGGCTTGGCCATGTAATCGGATAAGGGTGAAAGTCTATATCAAAGTAATATAGCATCCGGAAGGCCAATGTCCCAGCTGTGGCATGATCAACTCTATGTCGCGCTGGCGCCAATGAACTCCAGCAGCAGGGTCACGAGGGTCTCGGGCGCCTCCTCCGGGACTAACCGTCCTACCCCCGGTAGGTGCACCACCCGCGCGCCGGGAATGAGGTCTGCCAGCCGATCAGCGAACTTGGGTCCCACCCAGGGGTCCTGGTCGCCCCAGACGATCAGCGCAGGCTGCGGCAGCTGCCGCAGCTCGTCCACCTCCATGTCCTCGTCGTCCACCGACCGCGCCAGCAGCAGGAGGTGATTCAATCCTTCCTCGCCCACGAAGGGCGCGAGGTATCTCGCCACGAGCTGGTCCGGCATATTGGATTCGTCAGCCACGCCACTGTGGAGCATCTCGCCTAGAATCGGCGCGACGCCCAGGATGCTGCTGCCGACCCGGAATGCGAACCGCGCCGTGTTCCGCTGTAGCGCTGTGATGTCGCCCGATGGCAGTTCGTCCAACGCAACGGGGTTGATCAAAAACAGCTTGTCCACTCGCTCCGGTCGGCTCGTGGCCAGCCGCAGGGCGACGGCTCCCCCCACATCGAGACCGACGATGGTCGCCTTAGGCAGTCGCAACGCCGTGAGCGCCCGGTCCACGAACTCGGCCTGCGCGGAAATCCCGAAATCCGCGTCGAAGGGGCGGTCGGATTCGCCGTAGCCAAACAGGTCGAGGGCGAACGCTGTCCGGTTCGACAACGCAATGGGCGGCGCAATGTTGCGCCAAATGAAGCTCGACGTCCCGAAGCCGTGCAGGAGCACCACAGGTGCGCCGCCGTGGCCGTAGCGTTCGACGTGAATGCTGCCTGGCCCTACCGGAACTCTCAAGAGATCAGCGTCGATGGGACCTTCCTCCACGATCCATGGGTATCTCAGCGCGCTTCGGTCCGACGACGCACTCGGCTCATCGCCGTGCCGCCGCCGTTGCTGCAGTTAGCGTTCGCGCGCCGTGCCGGTCAAGGCCACTCGTCCCAGTGCACAGGTCGCGCCGCCTGTCTGGGCTCGTCAAAGGTTGCTTGCATCGAGCCGCACGCTGTCTAGCTTTGTGGCTAACGATTGATGGCTGCATGACGAATCAGACCTACGATGACGGACGCGCCCGCAATCTCGAGGCGCTTCTCCGCGCACTGGCCGAGCGTATTCGCGAACTCGACAGCGCCGGGAACCTCCTGGCCGGCGCCGCCGAGCTGTCGAGACTCGTTGGTGACGTCCGAAGTGAGTTGTTCCACTACGAGGTCAGGGCGACCTACGACACGCCCGAGGTGGCGGAAAACCGCCGAATCGTCAACGACGCCATCAAGCAGTCCGAACAAGGAGAGCAATGGCCAGGAAGGGAGTGGACGGAGGACGGGGGGGACGGTCTCGACACCCCGGAGTAGTATCTGCCGCCAAAAAGCGCAGCGGACCCGGCACGGGATTCTGGGTCGGCGTAGGGCTGTTGGTATTGCTTGGCGTTGGTGCGCTGAGTTGGGTCGCGACACGCCCGAAGGCGGTCGCGAAGACAGTGGACCCGACGATCAAGCTCAAGGCGGAAGGCTATGTCATGGGCAGCCCCACCGCACCCGTAGAGGTCATCGAGTTTGCTGACTTCGAGTGCCCGGGCTGCGGCCAGTATGCCACGCTCACTGAGCCCGATGTTCGCACGCGCCTGGTGAACACGGGACAGGTGCGCCTCCGCTATCTCGATTTCCCGCTCGACATGCATCCGAACACCTGGGATGCGTCCCTGGCAGCCTCGTGCGCCAACGACCAGGGAAAGTTCTGGGAAATGCACGATCTCATCTTCGCCAATCAGGACAAGTGGAACGGCGAGGCCACGAGACGTCCGCGCGGGCCGCTCGGCGACCTGGCCAAGAGTCTCAGCCTTGACATGAACAAGTACAACTCGTGCATGGATGCCGAAACACACCGCGCCCAAATTCAGGCGAATCAGCAGGAGGGAGTGCGTCGGCAGGTGAGTCAGACGCCGACATTCGTGATCGGCAACAAGCAACTCGCCGGGGCACTGCCCTTTGACCGCTTCAAGCTTCTCGTGGATTCCGAGTTGGTCAGAGCGCACGCGGACTCGGCCAACGGCGCCGCGGCTGCCGCGGGCGCGGCGAAAAACGGAACGCAGCAGAAACCGGCGTCCAAGGGCCAGTGAACAAGCGCATGGCGGTGGTGCTCGTGGCGCTCACGGGAGCGTTCGTGGCACTGTACCTCACCATGTACAAGCTCGGCTACATCGGCACCTTGGTGTGTGCCGTGGGCTCCTGCGAAAAGGTCCAAACGTCCAAATGGGCGACGTTGCTGGGATTCCCAGTCGGCGCGTGGGGCGTCGCGTACTACGTCGCCGTCGCGGTGCTTGGGCTCGTTGGGCTTCGCGCGGCGCTGGCCGAGAGCGTCTTCCTGTCGCGATCGCTCACGTTCATCACGGGCGCAGGCCTCGTATTCTCGATTTGGCTGACGTATCTGGAACTGTTCGTCATTCACGCGATCTGCCAGTGGTGCGTCATCTCTGCGGTGCTGGCAACCGCCCTGTTCGTCATCTGCGTGGTGGATCTGCGAGAAGTACGCATCGGCGCCGCAGATCTTGCTGCGGACGCGGCAGACTCGCGCGCGGGGCAGGGATCAGGGAGTACGCTCTGACTCAGCGTGGTCCGTGAATACGAAAGACCGAAGTGGAAAGGGCGGGCCAGTCGGTCCGCCCGTGCTTCAGGCCCGTTTTATCCCGCGCTTGGCTTCCGCAGACTCCCCGAGCCTGAGCGGTGGACGCGACTCGTCCTGTGCGGGCGCATCTCCGTCGTCACGCGAGCGGCGACGGTAGGGCACGAGATCCTGGCCGAGGACCACTAGTGTGCGCGTGGCCACCGTGCTGGCCAGCGGCTCCGGAATGGCCATCTGCCGAACATACGAGTCGATAGCGCGGTCGAATGTCAGGTCTTCAGCGAGCGTATCGACGAACATCAACGCATTGTCGACGTGTGTGCGGATGAGCGACTCCTCCGCCCGCGCCTGCGCCAATCGCAGACGACGCTCCGCGCTCGGGTCGATCTTCCGAGCGAAGATATTCTCGGGGAACAGGCGCTTGAAGAGGCTCCACATGGTCGTCCGTCCGGTTGAGTCCGCGAGTGCTAGCGCAGGGAATATACCAAAGTCTCCACACCAGTGATTTACGGGCCACCCGTGTGAAGAACGGGCCGTAACTGTTCGGGGTGTCCGAGGCGCATCGGCCCCTTGCGACCGGTCGTGTCGGGGGAGACTGTTGCGGCGCCCGAGAGCCGCCCGCCTACACAACCCGCCTTGCCGAGATGCGCCGCCTTCATCACAACCTGACGTTTCAAGTGCTCCTGGCCATCACGCTGGGCGTGCTGCTCGGCCTGTACGCGCCGGACACGGCCAAGGCGATGCGGCCCATCGGCGACACGTTCATCAATCTCGTCAGGATGATCATCACGCCGGTCATCTTCCTCACCATCGTGCTCGGCATCGCCAACATGCGCGATCTTGGGAAGGTGGGCCGGGTCGGCGGCAAGGCCCTGCTGTACTTCGAGATCGTTACCACCTTCGCCTTGGCCATCGGCATGGTGGTCGCGAACGTGACGCGGCCGGGTGACGGCCTGGATGTCAGCGCGCTCGCAAAGGGTGACGTCTCCAAGTACGCCGAGGCCGGCAAGGCGCTGACGTTCGTGGACTTCGTCACCCACATCGTCCCAACGAGCGTCGCGGGCGCCTTTGCCAACGGGGACGTGCTTCAGGTCGTGTTCTTCGCGGTGTTATTCGGAGTGTCGCTGGCCTCCCTCGGCGACGCCGGTGCCGCGCTCACCGAATGGCTCGGCGGGCTGTCGAAGGTGTTCTTCCGGATTGTGGCGATCGTCATGAAGGTCGCTCCACTCGGTGCGTTCGGCGCAATGGCGTACACGGTCGGCACTTTCGGCGTGAAGAGTCTCGTGCCGCTCGGACGGCTGATGCTTGACGTCTACCTGACGATGTTCCTGTTCATCTTCGTGGTGTTGAACCTGATCCTGAAGGCGTACGGCTTCTCGCTCTGGCAGTATCTCAAGTTCATCCGGGAAGAGATCTTCATCGTGTTGGGAACCTCCTCGAGCGAAGCAGCGCTCCCGCTCATGCTCGACAAGATGGAACGGTATGGATGCGCGCGGTCGGTTGTCGGGCTGGTGATTCCTGCCGGCTATTCCTTCAATCTCGATGGGACGTCCATCTATCTCTCCATGGCCGCGCTGTTCGTCGCGCAGGCGTTCAAGGCACACCTGACCATCACGCAGCAATTGAGCGTGCTCGGCGTTCTGATGCTGACGTCGAAGGGAGCGGCGGGCGTGACCGGGTCGGGGTTCATCGTGCTGGCGAGTACGCTGGGCGCCATGCGGGTGGTGCCGATCGAGGGCGTCGCAATCCTGCTCGGAGTCGATCGGTTCATGAGCGAAGCGCGGGCGATCACGAATCTCATCGGCAATGGCGCGGCGACGCTTGTCGTGGCGCGGAGCGAGCAGGCCTTCGACGAACGCGCGCGCGTAAGGGCGGTCGCTGAATTGCACGAGGAGCGGACGTCGGGCGCCACGGCGTGAGCCACAGAACGCTCCGCTCGATCGCGGGGCAGCCCGAGGGCGCCCGTAACGACGTCAGCTCTCCTGCGCTTCGTACATTTCCTTCAGCGCGCTGATCACGTTCGCGTCCGCGAGCGTGCTCGTGTCGCCAAGCGCGCGGCCTTCGGCGATGTCGCGCAGGAGCCGGCGCATGATCTTTCCCGACCGCGTCTTGGGCAAGTCCGCACTGAAGAGAATGTCGTCCGGCCGGGCGATGGCGCCGATCTTCTGCACCACGAACTCCCGAAGCTCGTCGCGGAGCTCCGACGAAAAATGGAATCCCTCGCGCAAGGTGACAAAGGCCGCGATCGCCTGGCCCTTGAGCTCGTGCGCCTTTCCCACGACCGCGGCCTCTGCCACCGCGGGATGCGCTACAAGGGCGCTCTCCACCTCCATGGTGCCGATCCGATGGCCCGCGACATTCAACACGTCGTCCACGCGACCCAGGATCCAGTAGTTGCCGTCCTCGTCGCGCTTCGCACCGTCCCCCGGGAAGTACAGGTCGGGCCGGCCGGGCCACTTGGTGAAATACGTCTCCACATAGCGCGCATCGTCGCCCCAGATGGTGCGCAGCATGGACGGCCACGGTTTGGTGATCGCGAGCAGCCCGCCACCCACGCGGATCTCGTTCCCCTTCGTGTCGAGCAATGCCATCGCGTAGCCGGGCATCGGAGTGGTCGCACTGCCAGGCGTTGTTGCAGTCACGCCCGGAAGCGGCGAGATGGCGATGGAGCCCGTCTCCGTTTGCCACCACGTATCGACCACGGGGCAGCGATTGCCGCCGATGTGCTCGCGATACCACATCCATGCTTCGGGGTTGATCGGCTCGCCGACGGAGCCGAGTAGCCGCAGACGCGACAGGTCGTGCCCCGCGGGCCACACCTCGCCCCACTTCATGAACGCCCGAATTGCCGTCGGCGCCGTGTACAGGATCGTCACGCCGTAGCGTTCGCAAATCTCCCAGAAACGATCCCGCTCCGGCCAATCAGGGGCTCCTTCGTACATGACGCACGTTGCCCCATTCGCCATCGGGCCGTACGTGAGGTACGTGTGGCCCGTGATCCAGCCGACGTCCGCGGTGCACCAGTACACGTCGTCATCCTTGAGATCGAACACGATCTTCGTGGACGTCGCGGCACCCACCATGTAACCGCCCGTGCTGTGCACGATGCCCTTCGGCTTGCCGGTGGTGCCGGAGGTGTACAGGATGAACAGCGCATCCTCGGCGTCCATCTGTTCGGGCTCACACCACATGGGCGACTTGCGCATGAGCCGGTGCCACCACTGATCCCGCCCCTCGAGCATCTCGGCAAATCCTTCGCCGCTCGTGGCGCCGGGTCGGCGCTGAACCACCACGCAGTGGCGGATGGACGGCGTCTCCTCCATCGCCTTGTCGGCGTTCCGTTTGAGTGGAACGATGGATCCCCGGCGATAGCCCGCGTCGGCCGTGATGAGCACCGTGCACTGCGAATCGTTGATGCGGTCGCGTACGGATTCCGGCGAGAAGCCGCCAAAGATCACCGAATGGATCGCACCAATCCGCGCACACGCGAGCATCGCGATCACGACTTCGGGAATGAGGGGCAGGTAGATCGCGACGCGATCGCCGCGTTCGACACCCAGGGACTTGAGGACGTTTGCGAACTGATTGACCGCCACGTACAGGTCCCAATACGTCAGCGTGCGACGGTCACCCGGTTCCCCTTCGAACACGAGGGCCGCCTTGTTGCGGCGGCTGGTACGAATGTGCCGATCGAGACAGTTGACCGAAGCGTTCAGGGTGCCGCCGAGAAACCACCGCGCGTGCGGCGGCGTCCACTCCAGGATCTGCGTCCACGGCGAGCTCCATTCCAGGGACGCGGCCTGCTCAGCCCAATACGCTTCCGGATCGCGGGCCGCACGGTCGTATACTTCATCGGACGAGATGTGAGCGGCGGCACGAAACGCGGCGTCAGGCTCGAACTTCCGGTGCTCCTGCAAAAGAACGTCGATATCGGACATGTCGGTGGCTCGGTGAAAGACGACGGGCTGAGGATTCTGCCCTCCGGTCGCCCGGGAATCAACCCACGCGCGCGCGTGCTCCTTGACGAAGCGGACGCCGCCTGTAGGCTAATCGGACTTCTACATCCACGAGAGAGCCTGGAATGCCCAATTCGACACGCAATCAGGTGGAGACGATTCGCGAACCCAGTCTCAGCCTGTCCGCCAGCGAAGTGCGCCGCGTCATCTTCGCCTCGTCGCTGGGTACCGTGTTCGAGTGGTACGATTTCTACCTATACGGCTCTCTCGCTCCGACGATCAGCAAACAGTTCTTCTCCGGCGTAGCCAACCCCACCACGGCCTTCATTTTCGCCTTGCTGGCCTTCGCCGCGGGCTTTGCTGTGCGCCCGTTCGGCGCCGTGTTCTTCGGGCGCATCGGCGATCTCGTCGGCAGGAAATACACCTTCCTCATCACGATACTCATCATGGGCCTGTCCACATCCGTGGTCGGCTTCCTGCCCAACTACGCGCGGATCGGCATTGCGGCTCCCGCGATCCTGATTCTGCTGCGGCTGTTGCAGGGCCTTGCACTGGGCGGCGAATACGGCGGCGCGGCCACGTACGTCGCCGAGCACGCCCCGCACGGCAAGCGTGGGGCCTACACGTCGTGGATTCAGACCACGGCGACGCTTGGGCTATTCCTGTCGCTGCTCGTGATCCTGGCATGCCGCACGGCGCTGGGGAACGACCAGTTCGATGCGTGGGGCTGGCGGATTCCGTTTCTCGTCTCGCTGGTGCTCCTGGGCGTGTCGGTGTGGATACGTCTCAAGCTCGGTGAGTCGCCGATGTTCAAGCGGATGAAGAGCGAAGGACGGACCTCGAAAGCGCCGCTCACCGAATCATTCGCGAAATGGGGCAATCTTCGAATCGTGTTGCTTGCTCTCTTCGGCCTTACCGCGGGCCAAGCGGTGGTGTGGTACACCGGGCAGTTCTACACGCTCTTCTTTCTGACGCAGACACTCAAGGTGGATGCGCAGACGGCGAACCTGTTGATCGCTGGCTCGCTTCTAGTGGGCACGCCGTTCTTCCTGTTCTTCGGATCGCTGTCCGATCGCGTCGGCCGCAAGCCGATCATCATGGCCGGGTTGCTACTCGCCGCCGCGACGTACTTCCCGATCTTCAAAGCCATCACCCACTTCGCGAATCCGGCGCTCGAGTCGGCGCAGGCGGAGTCGCCGGTAACGGTGGCCGTCAGTCCCGCGGCGTGCTCGGTGCAGTTCGACCCGGTGGGCAAGTCGAAGTTCACCTCGCCCTGCGATGTCGCGAAAGCGGCACTCGTGAAGCGGGGCGTGCCGTATTCGAATGTCTCCGCTGCGGGCGCCAACGCGGAGGTCCACGTCGGAGCCACAGTTATTCCGGCCTACGACGCCACCGCACCGAATGCGGCGGACATGGCGAAGACCTTCGACGGCGCTCTGGCCGCGGCACTGAAGGCCGCGAAATACCCCGCGAAGGCTGACCGGTCAGCGATGAACATCGGCATGCTCCTGGTTCTCCTCACGGTGCTGGTGATCTACGTGACGATGGTCTACGGCCCGATCGCCGCGATCCTCGTCGAGTTGTTCCCCACGCGCATTCGGTACACCTCGATGTCCCTGCCTTACCACATCGGCAATGGCTGGTTCGGTGGCTTCCTGCCGACCACGGCCTTCGCGATCGTGGCCGCCACGGGCAACATCTATTCGGGATTGTGGTACCCGGTCATTGTCGCCGCCCTCACTCTGGTGATCGGATCGCTGTTCCTCCACGACACCAAGGATGTGGACATCGGCGCGGTACCGGTCCCCTCATCGTAGGCCCGGTCTCCGTCGTCGAAGCTCGTCCTGCCGACATCCCATTACGTCGATGAACCCCGACGGTTCAGATACCGCGCGATTCCATCCACCGTCATGCCCGTGGGTGTCGCGAGCTCATATGCTCGTGCCAGCTCCGGATCAGGAACTTCAGCCGCAATTTCGGCGTCGCTGCGCCGCTTGAGTGACGCCGAGATCACCTCACGCGGCAGACCCGCAGCCAGCTCCGACGCGATGTCGCGGGTCCAGGTGTCCAGCCGGCCGAGCAGATCCTCGAAATGCCGCTCCGGATTGTAGAACCGCCCAAAGTGCGTGAGATCCAGCGCGGCCGGTTCGAGCGCGCGCATCCGGCTCACACTGCGGTGCCAGGCCTCGACGTCGATGTCGGGTGGCGGCGTTGGCGGACGCACGTAGGTGGCGCCCTGCAGTCGCACCCCTCCCACGTCGCCGGTGAACATGGTTCTGTGCTCCGCGTCGTAGTAGGTGATGTGGTGCGCGGCGTGTCCAGGCGTGTGGACGGCGCGAAGTAACCGGGCGCCGCACCGGACTTCCGTGTCGTCGGCTAGTTCGATCACGCGATGCGCCGGGCAAGGTTCGAACGCGCCCCACAGCGAGTCCATCCGGTCGCCGTAAATGCGCGCCGCACTGTGGAGAAGCCGAGATGGATCGATCATGTGCTGCGCGCCCAGGGGATGCACGAAGAGCCGGGCCTCCGGCAGCCGACGCAGCAACGAACCGGCGGCGCCGGCGTGGTCGAGGTGGATATGTGTCACGACCAACTGCGTGACGTCGCCAAGCCGCACGCCGGCGCACTCGATGGCATGTTCGAGCGCTCCGATGGTGGCGCCCGGTCCGGTTTCGATGAGCGTGTGTCCGAATGGACCCGTGATCAGATAGGCGGCGACAACGCCGGGCGCGCCCTGAAAATGAAGATCCAGGAGCCAGAGGTCAGGCTCGAGTTGGCGTGCGGGGGTGAAATCCATTGCGCGCGGTGAAGGGGAGGCACGACGAGTGAAGATAGTCGCGGGCGGACGGTCTCACGACAGCGCCATGAGCCCAGATGTTCCCTCTCGGTGGTGCAGGCGGGGCGGTATGTTTGACGCATGCCTCAGCAGCCGGCTGGTCCAGTCGCCGCGAGCCCCGACGATCCCGTCGTCGAGGCCGAGGCGCTCGCGCGTCAGTTCGGAGCGCGCCGCGCCGTGGATGGGGTCAGCTTCGTGTTGCGCGCCGGCGAGTGCCTGGCGCTGTTCGGGCCCAACGGAGCGGGCAAGACGACACTGCTTCGATTGCTGGCGGGCCTGCTCGCGCCGTCGTCCGGCCACTGTCGCGTGGCCGGTTTGGGTATCCGCGACGGCAAGCTGGCACGGGCGCACGTGGGCCTCGTGTCGCACGCCAGCATGCTGTACGGCGCGCTCTCGGCGCGCGAAAACGTGGAATTTGCCGCAAAGCTATATGGGATGCCGGACCCGGCTGGCGCGGCGCGTGACGCGCTCCGCAGCATGCGCGTGCTGGACCGTGCCGAGGCCCCGGTCCGCTCGCTCAGCCGCGGACTACAGCAGCGCGTCTCCATCGCGCGGGCCATCGTGCATTCTCCCCACGTGCTGTTGTGCGATGAACCATACACGGGGCTGGACGAACTGGGTTCTGCAGCGCTCACCGAAGCGTTGGCGGAGCGCCGCGACAGCGGCGCCGCGCTCCTGTTGGTCACGCACAATCTCGGAGAGGGGCTCGCGCTTGCCACGCAGGCTGCGATCATGCGCCGCGGCAGCTTCGTGCGCCACGAGAACAGGTCCGGTGTGGACGCCGGCACGTATGCGATGGAGTACCGCGAACTGGTCACGCTGGATGCGTGAGCCAACCCTGATGCAATCGACTCCGCCCGGACTGTTCCGCGCCTCGTGGCTCGTGGCGAGAAAGGACCTTGCCATCGAGTTCCGTACGCGAACCGCCTTTTTCTCGACGCTGGTGTTCGCACTGCTCGGACTCACCATCTTCTTCTTCGCATGGGACCCGACGACGGTGGCGGCCATCGACCTCGCGCCCGGTGTGCTCTGGGCGATCTTTGCGTTCAGTGGGCTGCTGGGACTGCAGCGGTCGTTCGGCGTGGAGCAGGCAGATCGGGCCATGGATGCCCTGCTGGCCGCCCCGCTGGATCGCGAGGCGGTGTATCTCGGCAAGGCCGTGGCGAACCTTCTGTTCGTGGGCGGCGTTCAACTCGTGACGATCCCCGCGCTGGCACTGTTCTACAATGTTCCCCTGGCGGGCATCGCCCTGCCGCTGGCGGGCGTGGCGTTGCTGGCCGCCATCGGACTGGTTGCTGTGGGAACGCTCTTCAGCAGCATGGCGGTCAATACCCGGCTCGCCGAACTCTTGCTCCCGATGTTGAGTCTGCCGTTCTTTCTCCCCATCGTGGTGTCGGCCTCGATGACGACGGCCCGCCTGCTGGCCGGTCGACCCGCGGCCGAGGCATGGCCATGGTTGCGCATACTGCTCGCGTTCGACCTCGTGTTCGGCGTCGCATGCACGCTGCTTTTTCCTTTTACGGTTGAAGAATGACGACTTCCGGTTCGAGTAGCGCGCGCGTCACCACGGCCTCTGCGCCGTCACAGGGCGTGGACTGGCTCCTTGTCTCCGGCTTTCTTGCTGTCGCCGCATTCTACGTTCGCGCCATCTTCTACACGCCAATCGAGGCGGTGCAGGGTCCGGCACAGAAGATTCTGTACGTCCACGCCACGTCGGCATTCGTTGCGCTCTACCTGGCGTTCGGCTTGCTGGGCATCGCGAGCGCGTTGTATCTGTGGCTGAAGGACGAGAAGCTCGATCTCGTTGCCGAAAGCGCGGCGGAAGTCGGACTCGTGTTCACATCCGTGGTGCTGGTCACGGGCCCGCTGTGGGGCAAGCCGATCTGGGGCGCGTGGTGGACATGGGACGCGCGCCTCACGCTCACGCTGTTCCTCTGGTTTCTCATCGTAGGGTACCTGGTGCTCCGCGGCGCCGTCGAGGACCGCGGGATGCGCGCGAGATATTCCGCGGTGCTCGGGTTGCTCTCCATCGTCCTCGTCCCGTTCATTCACTTGAGTGTGTACCTGTTCCGCACCATGCATCCCATGCCCATCGTCCTGAAGCCCAGCTCGCCCAGCATGTCGCCGGAAATGCAATGGACGTTCTTTCCGGCGTTCGGCGCCATGGCGCTCCTGTTCGTCGGGCTGCTCCGGGCCCGCTATCGTCTGGGACTACTGCGCGACGCCGTCGCCGCAACGGAGCGCGAGCGATGACGCCGGACAATTCGGGCTTCTACCATGCCGCGTACATCGCGACGGCTCTCATGTACGCCGGCTACGCGGTTTCGATTCGGGTCCGCGCCCGCGCGTACCGGGCGCGTCTCGCCGCGGCGACGAGGACGGGCGAGCGCTCGTGACTCCGCCGTCGAAGGGAATCGTCTATCTCGTGGGTGCGGGGCCCGGTGACGCGGGACTGCTCACCGTGCGCGGCCGCGAGCTGCTGGAACACTGCGACGTGATCGCGACCGACGCGCTCGCGAATGCGGCAATCGTCGTCGCCGCACGCCGCGCCAACCCCACGGTCGAAGTCTTTGAAGTCGGCAAGCGCGGCGGGTCGAAGCACTCACTGCGGCAGGAGGACATCACGGCGCTCATCCTGCGCCTGGGCCTCGAGGGAAAGCGCGTCGTCAGGTTGAAGGGCGGCGATCCGTTCGTGTTCGGCCGGGGCAGTGAAGAAGTACAGGCGCTGCGGGCCGCCGGCGTCGCGTTCGAAATTGTTCCCGGTGTAACCGCCGGCATTGCGGCGCCGGCGTACGCGGGAATTCCTGTCACGCACCGTGGCCTCGCGACGTCGGTCACGTTCGTGACCGGTCACGAAGACCCCACCAAGCCCGAGACGCAAACCGACTGGGCGGCGCTGGCGCGCGCCGGTGGTACCATCGTGCTGTACATGGGCGTGAAGAACCTGTTGCGCATTTCGGCGGCGCTCATCGCCGGCGGCATGTCGCCCGACACGTCGGCCGCCGCTGTGCAATGGGGTACGCACACGCGCCAGCGGACGGTCACCGCCACGATATCCAACCTGGCTGACGCCGCCGCCGGCGCCGGCCTCGCGGCGCCGGTAATTACGGTCATTGGCAACGTCGTGTCGCTTCGCGACGAGATCGCGTGGTACGATCGGCGCCCGCTTTTCGGTAAGCGGATCGTCGTGACCCGTGCTTCCGCTCAGGCAAGCGGTCTGCATTCCGCGCTGGAGGAGCTCGGCGCGGAGGTGCTCGAGCTGCCCGCGCTTCGCATCGAGCCGCTCGATCAGGCCGCGTTGCGGGCGACCCTCGAGGGCATCGCGCGATACGACTGGATCATCTTCACGAGCCAGAACGCCGTCTCCATCGTATGGGAAGCGATGCGGGCTCAGGGCCTCGACGCGCGTGCCCTGGCGGGACGCCGGATTGCATGTGTTGGCCGCACCACGAGCGAGGCACTCCTGGCCCACGGGATCGCGGCCGACGTGGTCCCCGCCCGCTTCATGGCCGAAGGCGTACTCGAAGCCCTGTCGGCGCGCGACGACGTACGCCACGCGCAGGTGTTGTACCTTGCCGCGGAGGGAGCGCGAGAAGTCCTGCCGGATGGGCTCCGTGCACTCGACTGTCGGGTTGACGTCGTACGGATCTACCGCACGGAGGCAGACGGCACCGGCGCGGTCGCCCTTCGTGCCGCGCTCGCGGCGGACGAAGTGGACGCGGTTACCTTCGCCTCGGCCTCCGCCGTGCGCGGCTACGTCGATGCCGTGGGGCCGAGCCTCGCACGCCGCGCTCCCGCGGTGTCCATCGGGCCGGTCACAACCGTGGCGGTGCGCGACGCCGGTATCGCGCTCATCGGAGAAGCGCCGGAAGCGACGATTCAACGGCTCGCGCAGGCGGTGGTCGACGCGCTGTCCATGACCGACGCGAGCGCCGCATGAGCGAGCTCATTCGTGTCGGGACGCGCAGTTCGGCGCTCGCGCTGCGGCAGGCGAAGATCGTACAGGCAGAGCTCCATCTGCGCGGCGTGGAGAGCGAACTCGTGACGTTTAAGACGGTAGGCGACAAGCGGCTCGACGAGCCGCTCAGCGCCATCGGCGCGAAAGGATTGTTCACGAAGGAGCTCGAGATCGCGCTGCTCAAGAAGAAGATCGATCTCGCGGTGCACTCGCTGAAAGACCTTCCCACCGAGTCGCCGGCGGATTTGCATCTCGCCGCCGTGCTGCCGCGCGAAGACCCTCGCGATGTTCTCGTGGTGAACCACCGGATCGACGCGCAGTCGTTGGACGATCTACCAGCCGGATCGCGCGTCGGCACGTCGAGCCTGCGGCGTCGGGCGCAGCTGCTGGCGTTGCGGCCCGACCTGGAAGTGGCCGAACTGCGCGGCAATGTCCCCACGCGGCTGATGAAGATCGACGAGGGACGCGTGCACGCGGCAATCCTTGCGGCGGCCGGGCTTCACCGTCTGGGCTCGCAGCAACACATCACGTGTTATCTGGATGCGCCAGCCTGGCTGCCCGCGGCGGGGCAGGGGGCAATCGCCCTCCAGACGCGCGCCGACGACGACCGCATCGTGTCGCTCGCGTTCATGATGAACGATGCCCACACCCTGCGGGCCGTCCGTGCCGAACGGGCATTCCTCGCGGCGCTGGAAGGTGGCTGCCAAGTGCCCATCGGCGCCCTCGCGATCGACGGCCCCACCGGCGCCACACTGCACGGCCTCATCGCCGACATGCAGGGGAGCCGCGTTGTGCGAGGATCGATTGCGCTGGAGCTGGACGATCCCCAGCTGAGCGGCATTCGACTGGCAAATCAGCTCCGCGGCGAAGGGGCCAGCGAAATCCTCGAGGGTCTGCGCCGCGCGGCGCACCTGCCCGCACCGCAGCCGGAGTAGAATGTCCGCGCGTGAGCAGTCGGAAACGCGCTCACCAGATACCGTCGACCCTGATGCCGGCCTTTCCTGAATATCGACCGCGTCGCCTTCGCCGCACCGCTGCCCTTCGCGCCTTGGTGCGCGAGACCCTGCTCGCGCCGTCGCAGCTCGTGCTGCCCATGTTCGTGCGGACCGGCAGCGGCATTCGACAGCCCGTCACCTCCATGCCCGGCGTGAACCAAACGTCCGTGGACGAGTTGCTCGTCGACGCGCGCGCGGCCGCGTTGGCCGGCGTTGGCGGTGTGTTGCTGTTCGGCCTGCCCGCGTTCAAGGACGCCGAAGGCAGCAGCGCCTGGGACGACGACGGACCCGTGCAGCACGCAGTGCGCGCGCTCAAGCGTGAATTGCCGCAGTTGGTGGTCATTACCGACGTCTGTCTGTGCGAATACACGGACCATGGACACTGCGGCATTCTGCGCGACGGCGACGTGGACAACGATGCGACGCTCGCTCTGCTGGCGAAGGAGTCGCTGTCACATGCCCGCGCCGGTGCGGACATCGTGGCCCCGAGCGATATGATGGACGGCCGAGTGGGCGCGATCAGGAAGGCGTTGGATGCCGCAGGTTACTCGAGCACTGCCATTCTGAGCTATGCCGCCAAGTTCGCCAGCGCGTACTACGGACCGTTCCGGGAGGCGGCAGAGAGCACGCCGCAGAGCGGCGATCGACGCGGCTACCAGATGGACGTGGCCAATTCCGACGAAGCGCTGCGCGAGACCGCGATGGACATCGCGGAGGGGGCGGACATGGTCATGGTGAAGCCGGCGGGACCATTTCTCGACGTCATCGCACGCGTGAAGTCGGAAACCGGCTATCCGCTCGCCGCGTACCAGGTGAGCGGTGAGTTTGCTATGATTCATGCGGCGGCACAGCGCGGGTGGATCGACCTGGAACGGGCGATGATGGAAAGCCTGATCGGAATGCGTCGCGCGGGCGCCGACATGATCATTACCTACTTCGCCACGGACGCCGCGCGCGTGCTTCGCGCCGGCCCATGACGTTTGCTTTTCCTCGCGGGGTCCAATGAAGTATCGCGACTTTCCCAATACCGACGTGCGCGTCAGCGAGATCGGTTTCGGCACCTGGACGGTCTCCACCGGCTGGTGGGGGGAGAAGAGCGATGCCGACGCGGTGTCCATGATGCGCACCGCGCTCGACCAGCACGGCATCACCTTCTTCGACGCCGCAGACGCATACGGGAACGGCCGGGCCGAGCGACAGATCGCGGAGGCGTTTCGTGGCCGCCGCGACCAGATCGTCATCGGCACCAAGGTGGGTTACGACATCTACGATGCGGACGCCCAGGCCAGCCGTCGCGGGCAGCAGGAGCTGCCCATGCGCACCGATCCGCAGTTTCTGCGCTATGCCGTGGAACAATGCCTCGAACGGCTGGAGACCGACTACATCGACGTGCTGCAGATCCACAACGCGAAGATGGAGCACGTGCGCGATCCCGAACTGTGGGGCACGCTGCGCGACCTCGCGCGCGAGGGCAAGATCCGGACGTGGGGCGCGGCGTTCGGGCCGGCGATCGGCTGGTTGTACGAGGCAGTCGAACTGATGGAACGCGAGCCCGACGTCAACACGATTCAGATGATCTGGAATGTGCTTGAACAGCATCCCGGGTCGGCGATGATCGAGGCGGCGCGTCGGCACGCGCCCAATTGCTGCTTCAACGTTCGCGTGACGCACGCCAGCGGCATGCTCGAGGGGCACTACACCGTGGACACGGAATTCCCCGAACACGATCACCGTCGCCATCGCCCGCGAAGCTGGCTGGTGAACGGCGTGGAGAAAGTGAAGACGCTGGACTTCCTGACGCCGCGCATGACGCTGGGACAGGCGTCCCTCCAGTGGCTGCTGGCGGAGCCGCTCGTGGTGTCCGCGTTGCCCAACGTCTACGACGACGCACAGGTCGCGGAGTTCGCCGCGGCGAGCGATCTACCAGCCCTGAGCGAGACCCAAATGGCGCGGGTGCGCGAGCTCGATGCGTCGAACTTCGGCGTGCAGGAAGAGTCGATGAAGTACAAGGGCGCCATGACCCGCGCCTCGGGGCCGAATACCGATCTGCAGGATGCGCGAAATCCCATCTCACGGCCGGCCATTCCGGCAACTCAGGACGCGTGATGCTCAACCTCTGGCACGACCTGCCCGCTGGCTTCAATCCTCCCGAATGCGTGACCGCGGTCGTGGAGATTCCGTCGGGCAGCAGAAACAAGTACGAGCTTGACAAGGCCAGCGGCATGCTCAAGCTCGACCGTGTGCTCTTCTCGGCCGTGCACTACCCCGGGGACTATGGGTTCATTCCGCGCACGCTGCACGAGGACAACGATCCGCTCGACGTGCTCGTGCTGGTCAAGGAGGAGACGTTCCCCGGGTGCCAGATCGACGTGCGTCCCATCGGCGTCCTCAAGATGCTCGATCGTGGGGAGCCCGACGACAAGATTCTCGGCGTGCCCCTGCACGATCCATTTCAGCAGGAATTCTTCGACATCGCGGACATCTCCCAGCACATGCTGAAGGAGGTGGAGCACTTCTTCCGTACGTACAAGGATCTCGAGGGCAAGCGGGTGGAGATCATTGGCTGGGGCAAGAGCGATGAGGCCATCCGCATCATCAACGAGTCGATCGTGCGGTACGAGTCGACGTACGGTTCGAAGCGCGAACTTCGCACGCTGGAGAATTGACGGCCGGGACTTTCTGCCCCACTATTGTCGCGGGATCCGCTCCGGCACGGGGCCGCGCCGGGCGAAATAGGGACGGAGCACGCGACGCTGCGGTGGCTGCCGTCGAGTTCACCGCACGAGCCGGAGGCAGACTGCCATGTCCACCGATTCCCGCGATCGCCGCAGCTTTCTCACCGCACTCGCCGCCAGCTCGGCGGCACTTGCCGCAAGCGGAGCGGCACTGCACTTCGACGCCGGGACCGCCCACGCCGAAGTTGTGCCGCCCAATGGCTTCTCCGACGCGTGGCTGGGCAAGCTCACCGGCAAGCACAAGCAGTTCTTCGATGCGACCACGGTGAACAGCGGCTTCCCGCTCGTGTTCGCGATGAACTTCCTGAACTCCAACAACGACGCGCTGAAGCTGCCGGATGCGCACATCAGCGCTGTGGTGGGGCTGCGGCATTTCGCGGCACCCCTGGGATTCACGGACGACATCTGGGCGAAGTACAAGATCGGCGAGTCGCTCGGCATCATGAATCCGCAGACGAAGCAGCCGGCCACGCACAATTTCGTGTACCATCCCCAGGACGGTGACCTCGCGTTCCCAGCGGCCGCGATGGAGAAGCTGATGGCGCGCGGCGTTCAGTTCACGGTTTGCAACGTGGCGATGACGGCGCTGAGCGGCATGATGTCGAAGAACGCCGGCGTGACGCCCGACGCGGCGCGGAGCGAGTGGCTCGCGGGTATGATTCCCGGTACCGTGCTGGTCCCGTCCGGCGTCATGGCGGTGAATCGCGCCCAGGAGAGGGGCTGCACGTATTGCAACGGCGGGTGACTGGCGGGACTGGCTGGCGTCTGGCGCGGCACGACAGGGCACGCCAGATGCCGCCTTTGTGCTTTGCACCACAAAGAACTTGACATTCCTGATTAATTTGCGCATCATCCTCTCGGCTTCCCGATCGGAGATTCGCGGATGACGACGCTCGCTCGACTCCTGTTTCCACTCCCCGCCGTCCGCCGCTCCACCGGCACCCTGTTCGCGTGGTGGGAGACCCGCCGCCCTGCATTCAACCTGCTTGTCGGCACCGCCGGCCTCATCACCCTCGCCACCACCCAGGCGATCAGCCTGCTCCCGCCGCACCTCAACATCAACATGCACGTGCCGTGGCAGGTCGTGGTCATCTACGGCCTGGCGGCGAATGTCTGCTATTCCTTCGGCTTTGTATTCGAGACGCTGCTGCAGAAGCTCTGGGGCGACGACGTGGCCCCCATCGGCCCCACGCTCTTCCGGCACGGACTGGTGTTCAGCATCGGACTGTCGCTCCTCCCGATCGCCGTGGCGTGGGTGGGCTACCTGATCACCACCGTGCAGTACCTGCTGCGGTAGCCGCGCCGCCAAAAAGCGACTCCCCCTTCACGGCGCGGAACGCACCGCGCCATGATCCGGAGAGTCCTTGCCGCGCCGCAGAAACAGGCCGTCGTACAAAAGCGCCGCCGCGATACCGCCAATGAGTGGTCCGACCCAGTAAACGATCTGCCCCTCGAGCACCCCGCTCACGATGGCCGGCCCGAACGACCGCGCGGGGTTCATCGAGGCGCCCGTCCGCGATCCGATCGCAAGGATGTCCGCCGCAACCGTGAGACCGATCGCAAAGCCGCCCACCTTGGGCGCCGCGGGGTCCACTGCCGTGCCGAACACCACGAACACGAGAAAGAATGTCGCGATCGCCTCACAGAAGATTGCCTGCATGGTATTGAGGTCGCCCGCCACCGATTGGCCGCCAAGCCGCGTGGAGAGCGCGATGGCTTCTGGAAAGACGGCCTTGAGCGCATAGGCGGCGAGCGCGGCGCCCGTGAGCTGCGCGACGAGGTAGACGCCCGCCATCATCGGGTCGATGCGCTTGGTGACCAGGAAGCCGATCGTTACCGCAGGGTTCAGGTGCCCCGAAATGCGCATCGTGGCGGTCACCATGATGGCCAGGATCAGTCCGTGCGCAATCGCCGCAGGCACGAGCGGGTTGATCTGCTGCTGCGCAGCCGACATGATTGCGCCACCACCCACGAAAACCAGCGCGAAGATTCCAACGAATTCAGCCGCGAAATGACGCCAGGCGTCGCGCATGGAAGGGCTCGACTAAAGGGAGGGACGGGCGGCCGCGCCGCGAACGGCGGAAGCTTAACGGCCCATCCGCCCGCGCGTCAGACCCCGTCGTGCCGTTTCAGCGCCACCGCCGCGTTGATGCCCCCAAAGCCAAAACTGTTGCTCAACGCAAACTCGACGTCCGCGTCGCGCCCGACATTGGGGATGTAGTCCAGATCGCACCCGTCCGCCGGCGCGTGATGGTTGATAGTCGGCGGTAGCCATTTCCGGTCGAGCGCTAACGCGGTGATGGCCAGCTCGATCGCTCCCGATGCGCCCAGCGCGTGCCCGTAATACCCCTTCGTGCCGCTGACCTGAAGCTTCGGTGCATGGGCCGCGAACACCTGCTTGATGGCTGACGTCTCGGTTGGATCGTTCAGCGGCGTAGAGCTGCCGTGGGCATTCACGTATGCAATCTCGGACGGCGCGATGCCGGCGTCCTTGAGCGCAAGCCTCATACTACGCGCCGCCTGCGAACCGTCCGGGCGCGGCGCCGTCATGTGGTGCGCGTCGTTCGAGCTTCCGAATCCGATTATCTCAGCGTAGATGTGCGCGCCGCGCGCCATCGCACGTTCGAGCTCCTCGAGAATCAGCACCGCCGCCCCCTCACCCATGACGAAACCGTCGCGATCCTTGTCGAACGGTCGCGACGCGGTCGCGGGGTCGTCGTTGCGCGTGGACATGGCCCGGATGATCGAGAACGCGCCGAAGCAGAGCTGTGCCAGCGGCGCCTCCGCGGCACCGGCGAACATGACATCGGCATAGTCGTCGCGAATGCATCGGAACGCGTCGCCGATCGCGATCGTGCCCGACGCGCAGCTCATGGCATTAGTGCTGTTCGGTCCCATGGCACCCAGCTCGATGGCGATGTTGCAACTCGCCGCGCCCCCGAACACGTTCAACGCCAGTGAGGGATCGACGGACTTGCTGCCCTCCGTCAGGAAAACCATGAGTTGATCTTCGGCGAAGCGGATGCCGCCCAGCGCGCTCCCCATCATCGCGCCCACCCGCTCCCGGTCTTCCTTGGCCAGATCGAGTCGCGCGTCGTCCATCGCCATAGACGCGGCCGCGACGGAAAACGCGCCGAAGCGATCGAGACGCTTCGACTTCTTCGCATCGAGATAGTCGCCGGCATGGAAGTCGTTGACCTCGGCCGCGGTGTGGCTCCGCCACATCGCCGGATCGAAGCGGGTCAGCGTCGCGACGGCGGACTTCTCTCGGCGCAGGCCCGCCCACAGTCCATCTCGCCCGGTGCCGATGGGCGTGACCGCCCCTATCCCCGTTACTGCTACGCGTCGCCGACCAGTCACGTCGTTTCCTCCAAAGAGTGTTATCGCCACGAAGGCGCGCCAAGCGCCTCGGGCATTCGATATCTAAATGCCCGCGATGCCAGGTCGTTCCGCGTGGGTAGCAAGCCCTTCCAGCGTCCGGCTCGCGATGCCGTGGATGAACACCGGCCCGATCACGAGAGTGGCGGCGGCGCCGCCTACCACCGGCACCGACGGGCCGTTCCACACATGCAAGATGCGCACGTGCGTGCCTCCCGGCACATCCTGAAAGGTCCACTCCACCTCCATCCCCGCCGTCACCCCTTCAATGTGCGAGAAGCGAATGGACGGGGAGGGTCTGATGCCCGGCGCGAGCACCTGCATCCTGGAGCGCCACCACGTGGGCCAGCGGACGATGCCGAACGGTCGGTTGGCACTCATGTCCACGATGCCGCCACCATCGCGCCGACGTTCGACGAACCGCACGTAGCGGTAGTGCTTCAATAGCGCCGGCCACCCTTCCACCGCAGCGGCGAGTGCGAAGATGCGCGCCATCGGCGCGCGCACCATGCGCTCGTCCAGTGTCGTCATTTCGCGACCCTGAGGCATGGGTCCGAGATCGAATGGTGCGAGATCGTTCATAGCGATGGCATCCAGGTGGCGGTCACACGGTACCCCGGGTGTCGGCGGACCGCGGCAGTGTTACCCGTGGCGGCCCGAACATGTTCGGCGAGCTCGCTGGGCGTGAAGCCGCGGAGAACGGACACGGCCCCGTCGTGCCGGCTCACCGCGTGAAAGCCGAGCGGCCACGAAGCGAGCCAGAAGCCGGACATGGCCACCCAGCTCCGCCGCAGGTCGCTCACGATCACGGCGCGGCGCGCCACACGGTCCAGCTCCCGGAGCACACCCCCGAGCTGCACGTCCTCGAAATGATGCAGCACCTGTGAGCAGATCACCACGTCAACGCTCGAGGTGGCAAACGGGAGACCCCGCGCGTCGCCGCGCACGCGGCCGTCGAGAATGGCTGCGCTGGCGCGAAGGAGCGACTCCGCCTCGTCAAGGCCGAACGTGGTGAGCTGGACGTCATGTCTTTTCGCCAGGCTGCGGGCGCGGGACGGAATGTCCGCGAGGCCAGTGCCCACATCCAGTAGCGTCGCCTGGATGCCGAGCCAGGACATGATCTGCGCAAGCTCGGAGAGCACGGCACCGGCGCCGCCGAGCACGGTGTTGGCGCGGCGGATGTCGGTGAGCGATCGCTCCCGAAGCGCGGCGTCAGTCGCCGGATCGTCGAGATGCTCGAAACCACGGAAGCGGCGCGGCGTGAACACGCCGTGCTAACGCTCCAACTGCGCGTAGCCGCCGCGATAGTACAACAACGGCCTGCCGCTACTTGCCGACGCACGTTCCACTTCGCCAACGACGATCATGTGATCGCCCGCCGCGTGCCGCGCCACCACCGTGCATTCCATATGCGCCAAGGCGTCGTCGAGCATGACGGCGCCGTTCTCGGCCCGCGAGTACCCGATGCCGTCGAAGCGATGCGTGGACTCGACTGCCGCAAAGCGCCTGGAGAGCGATTCCTGATCGGAGGCAAGGACGTTTACCACGAAGTGCGTCGCCCGTTGCAGGGCGTCGAACATCGAGGCCGCGCGATCGATGCACACCTGGATCAGCGATGGATCGAGACTGACCGAGCAGAACGCGCTCACGGTCATGCCCACGTCGCGCCCCTCCACATCCACGGTGGTCACGACGGTGATGCCGGACGCGAAGCGGCCGAGCACGCTGCGGAAGGAATCGGGGTCGAGCGTCATGCACCTGGTGCGGGAGGGCGGGTGGGTTGGAGAAAGAGATTCAGCAGGTAACCCGGGCGCAACACTTCCGCGGCGGGAACGAAATCTCCGGTCACCCCCACGAGCAGGTCGGCCATGTCTTTCCGCGATTCGAGCGCGCGCGCGAAGTAGTTGATGGCGGGCGCGAAGCTCACGGCGGCGTTGATGGCTTTCTCGACGATCCACTTGCCGCGGAACTCGGCGCGCCGCGCGCGGTCGTACGCACGGAGCGACGCATCCGCTTCGCGTGCCGTCGCGGCCCCGAGACACTCGAGGGCATGCCGGCCCAGCAGCTCGCCCCCCCGCAGTGCCGAGTAGATGCCTTCGCCCGTGAAGGGATCGAAGAAATCAGCCGCATCGCCCACGAGCGCTGCACCGGGCGCCCACGCCCGGCGCGCATGTGACGCGAAGGGTCCGGTCGCGAGCACCGGCGTCACGCGTCGGGCGCCGGCCACGCGCGGCGCGAGCTGCGGCCGATCACGCAGCCACCGCTCGAAGAACGCGGTTCGGTCTGCGCTCACCGCCCGTCCCGCTGCCGCGGGCACCACCATCGCGACGTTCGTGAGGCCGTCCTCCACCGTGGCGAGCCCTACGTAGCCCACATCGCGCTCCACGTGCATCTCTCCCCAATCACCCATGCCGCCGAAATTCTCGAAGTGCGCGACCAGGGCAATCCGCCGCGGCCAGATGCGGCTGATGCGCGCGAGCCCGAGCCGCCTTGCGATCACGGACCGCAGCCCATCCGCGCCGATCACGAGCGGGGCGCGAATCAACTCGACCTCGCCCGCGGATGGGAGCAGGCGCACGCCGGTCACGCGGCCCGTCGCGTCGCGCAGCACGTCGGTGACCTGCGCGCCTTCGCGGACGTCTGCACCGGCGGACCGTGCACAATTCAAAAGGATGGGGTCGAGCACTGTACGCCGGAGCGCCAGGCCGCGATTCCTGAATGCGCTGTAGCCGTGGGACGCTACGAAATCACCGCGCAGCGCCGCGCCGTTTGGCGCGCGAACGATCATGCCGGCCAGATGCGCGGCGCCCGCGCTCTCCACCGCGGTCAGGGCGCCCATCGCGTTCAATCGTCGTGACGCTTGCGGACTGAGATATTCGGCGCACGCCTTGCTTCGCGGAAAGGTCGCGCGGTCGAGCACGAGCACGCGCGCGCCTCCCCGCTGCAGCTCGAACGCCGTGGACGAGCCCGATGGGCCGCCGCCGACGACGATCGCGTCGTATTGTTCCGCGCCGCTTCGCTTGCTCACGCAGTGAAGGCTAGAGGGATGCGAGCAGTGATGCCACCGCGGCGCCGACGATGGTGGCAAGCAGATTGACGAGATCGTTGTCGAGCCATGCGAATCCGCCGCACAACACGGTGTGTGCGCCGCACGCATGCACTCGTCGTTCCGTCACTCGCTCGCACGTCGAGCACCAGCGACGTTCCTGCAGCGTGGCGCCCAACAGCGAGTCCGCCAAGGCGCCGGCCACGCCCGCGACCGCGACGATGGCGAAGGAGCCGTCCAGGCGCAGCAGAATACCGGCGCCCGCCACGAATGCCGCGCCCGCCACCATCGCCATCGATCCAACCACACTCACCGCTCCCGACGTGCCGGGACATACCGCGCGCCATGTGAGCAGCGATCTCGGGGTGCCCCCGGACAGCGTCCCGATCTCCGTCGCCCACGTGTCCGCCGCGGCCGCCGCCAACGCGCCAAGACCAGCGAATGACATCATCGGCGCAAGCTCGTGCGAGCCCGCGATGGCGAGCAACGCACTCGCGGCGAAGATGCCGCCGTTCGCCGCGACCTGCGTGGCGTCGCGCGCTCCTCCCTTGGCGATCACGCTTCGCGTGCGCGCCTCCTTCTCGGCCGCGCGGAAGCGCGAGAGCGCCGTGGAGGAGACGAAGTAGAGGATGAGCAGCGCTGCCCAACTCCAACCGGCCGTGACCGCCGCTGCGCCAACGAGAGTGGCCGCCAGCGCACCCGAGGTGGAGAGCGAGCCGAGTCGCCACGCCAGCAAAGCGATGCCGCCGCCGATGAAGGCGCCCGCCGTGGCGCGATCGAGAATCAGAGGCATCCAGTGAAGAGGGATCGGTGGGCGGAGTTCGCCGCGCGGGCCGCCGCGCCGCGAACGTAGGCGGGGGCGCGCCTGGCGGCAAGCGTCTCATGATGGGTGAAGCCATTGAGACGCCCCCGCGTTCCCGTTAGCATTAGCCGTTGCCAGTGCTCGTCCTGTCGCCCTGCCGTCCCCCGTTGGATTATGCTCGCCACCGTCGATGCTCTGCTCCCGCTCAGCCTGTACGAAGCCATCCGCGACGTAGACACTCCGGAGGGAGTGGCCGAAGCCGAATTCGTCGATGAACTGAGGAACAAGCGGCTCGGCCTGAGCGACACGGTGTACTCACAGATCAAACGATATACCGAAGCGGTTCGTCGCAACCAGCGCACCGCGCAGGACGAAGCCATCCAGCTCGCGAGGCTGATCGGACGCCGCCCGGACGCCGAAGCGGTGCTCAGGGCCGCCGGACGGTTCCTGGCGCGCGAGGCGTACATGACCGTGTCGCCGATCACGCGCGGCGTGCTGCGATTGACGCCGTCGCTGGTCGCCAAGCCGTTGGCGTTCCGCAAGACCAGGCGCATCGCGCACCGGTACCTGAATGGCAACGTGCGACGCGTGGGACAGTTCGTCCTCCTCGAGGTGCCGCGATCGGTCACGCTCGGTGTGGCGCCCGGCAGCACGGGTTGCGCGTTCTACGAGTCGACGCTGCGCGAGTTGCTGCGGCTACTCGTCGGCGCCACCGGCGCGGTGGAACACACGCGCTGCGAGGGGCGCGGTGAAGGATCGTGCGAGTGGCGCGCCGACTGGCGCGGTGCGGATCGCGCGCACTCGAACTGAGAACGGAACCCGTCCGGTATGCTGACTCCCGAATGCCTGCCCGCGCTGCAGCGCGCCCTGTCCGACGCGCACCTCGACGGCTGGCTGCTCTTCGACTTCCAGGGTACCAATCCGATCGCGACGGGCATGCTGCGCGTCGAAGGCCTGGCGTCACGACGCATCTTCGCATGGATTCCCGTCACGGGCATACCACATGCGCTCGGTCACGCCATCGAGGGTGGCCCGCTCAGGCACTGGCCCGCGGAGTGGACGCGGTCGACCTACAGCTCGTGGCGCACGCTCGAGAGTGGCGTGCGCGACATGGTGAACGGAAAGCGCATCGCGATGGAGTACTCCGCGGGCGATGCGGTTCCGTACCTCGATCGCGTCCCCGCCGGCGTGCTCGAGATGGTGCGCGCGGCGGGAGCCACGGACATTGTGTCCAGTGGCGAGTTGGTGACGCGCTTCCACGCATCATGGAGCGACGGCGACATCGCGAGCCATGTGCGTGCCGCTGAAGTCATTGCGCCGATCGCGCGGAAGGCGTTCGCGCTCGCGGGCGAGCGGGCACGCACGGCAAACCCGATCACCGAGCACGAGCTGATGGGGTGGATTCAGGACAGCTTCGGGCAAGCTGGTCTCTCCACCGACCACGGACCGAACGTGAGCGCGGGCGCGAATGCTGCTAACCCGCACTACGAACCCTCGGCGGAGCATCCGCGTCAAATACTGCCCGGCGACGTGGTACTCATCGATCTGTGGGCGCGAGAAGTGGGCGGGGTCTGGGCCGACCAGACGTGGATGGCCACGATCGGCGCGCCCGCACCGCGCGCGGAGGAGATCTGGACAGCGGTGCGCGACGCGCGCGATGCCGCCATTCATCTCGTCGTACGCGAGGCGGCCGCCGGCAACGCCATCCGCGGCGGCGACGTGGACGACGCGGCGCGGGCAGTAATCGTGCAGCGCGGGTTTGGGGAGTACTTCACGCATCGCACTGGCCACTCGATCGACCCCAGGTCGCTCCACGGCTCGGGCCCCCATCTCGACAATCTCGAGACACGCGAGGAACGCCTGCTGATTCCCGGCGTTGGCTTCTCCATTGAGCCGGGCATCTACATTCCGGGCGAGATCGGGATGCGTACCGAGGTAAACGCGTACATCCTCCCCGGAAGGGCCGTGATCACGCCGGCGCAGATTCAGCGCGAGCTGTTCGTCGTCTGAGTCACGGGCTCGCGAACGCGCCAGCCGCTGGTGCGGTTCGAATGGCCCGCGCCTTGCCCTTTCACGACGGCCAATACTTCCATGCCTCGACCGATATCGTGATCGCTGCGCCAATAGAATCCGTGTCCCACCATCATCGCCGAGCCATTGCCGCGCTGCTCGCCGTTTGCGTGTTCGCTGGATGCTCTCGGGAGGGCAGCGAGTCGCCCAGACGCGCCGCCGCGGCCACGAGGGACAGCCTGCATACGCAGCGGACCGACGGTCCAGCCGTCATTCCCCTCTTGGCCACCGTGTACGTCGGCGCGGATGTGCCCGCATCGGGCAGTGTTGCAGGAGTCGTTCGTCTCCGGTCGCCGATCGCGTCGCTGGCGCCAATGGAAACGGGGAGCGACCGCGTCCTGTGCGGACCGTCCATTCCGGATGAGTCCGTGCGCGAAAAAGGGGGCGGACTCGAAGGCTCCGTGGTGTGGCTCGACGGCGTCCACAGGGGCAAAGTTGTGCCCCTCGAACGACGTCTCGAGCTCGAGATCGACCACTGCAAACTCCAGCCGCGAGTACAGGCGACGATGCTGGGAAGTGCGGTGAACATCATCGGGCACGACGACAATCGCTCGCATCTGCGCTTCGTCGCCATGGGCGAGCCGAAGCCGCGCGCTGCGGTGCTGATGGGCGGCGGCGAGCAGGTCATCCCCACCGAACTCCCGTTCACCGCACCGGGATTGGTGTACGTGAGCGACGCGGACCACGCGTGGTCGCACGCATTCATCGCGGTATTCGATCACCCGTATTACGCGGTCACGTCGCCCACGGGCGCCTTCCTGATCGACGGCGTGCCGCCGGGCGTATATACGCTGCGCGCGTGGCACGAGCGCACGGGGGTCGTCACGCAGCGGGTTCAGGTGGGTGCGGGCGGCACCGTGAAAGTAGAACTGGCACTGAGCGGTCAGTAGGCCGGATCAGCGCGTCGCGCTTCCCTCCCCGCGAAGCCACAAGCGCACCGCGTATGGCGACTGGTTCATGGACCGGCCGCTCTTCACCTGTACCTCGAGCCAATCGAGGAGGACGCGCGCCCGTTCGGCACTCAGTCGCGGAGGCGCGCTCCAGTCCTCCGCGCTCCATGATCGGACGTGCACGATGCCGGCATCATCAGGCGCGCTCACCAGCATCAGTGTCTCGTGCGCCGCGCCAAGCGCACCGATCATCAGCGGCAGTTCGCCAGCTCCCGTCGATGGCACGTCAGCCATGGATGGCGAACGCTACACCCAGGCCAGCACGGCCCACCGCGCGATCAACGACCATCGCCGCGAAGAGCAGCGCGAGGTAGAGCAGGGAATATTTGTAGACGGACCACGCAGGCTTCGTGAAATCAGCGGCGCGCATCACGCGAATGACACCCAGCAGCAAATAGCCGCCCAGCGCGGACGCCATGACGAAGTACGGCAGCCCGAGCGCTCCGAACGTGACCGGCAGGAGGCTGAGCGGCAGCAGAATGAGCGTGTACCACAGCATGTTGCGCTTCGTCTCGCGCTCGCCCCAGATGAGCGGCGCCATCGGAATGCCCGCGCGCGTGTAATCCTTTTGCTTGTTCAGCGCCAATGCCCAGAAATGTGGCGGCGTCCAGTAGAACACGATCACAAAGAGATAGACCGCCATCAGGTCGATACGACCGGTCACCGCGGCCCAACCGACCAGCGGTGGAAATGCGCCGGCGGCTCCGCCGATCACGATGTTGTGTGGCGAGCTCCGCTTCAGCCAACGCGTATAAACGTAGACGTAGGTGTAGAACCCGCCGAGTGCGAGTGCGGCCGTGAGCACGTTCGCCACGTGCGCCAGCAGGAACGTCCCCGTCGTGGCGCAGAGCACGCCGAACGCGAACACCAGCTCCGCGCGCATGCGACCACTCGGAATCGGCCGCAACCGGGTGCGTGCCATCCGGTCGTCGATGTCCCGGTCGATGTACATGTTCACTGCGTTGGCTCCCCCGGCCATGAGGTAGCCGCCCACGAACACGGAAAGCACGAGCTGCCAGCTGGGAGTACCGGCCACGTACATCGGCGCGATCGTCGTGACCAGGAGGAGTGAGATGATCCGAGGCTTGGTCAACGAGATCAGGTCACGCGCAAAGCTCGGCGGAGCCAGCGCGGCGGCCACCAGGTCGCTCATTGATCCGCCCCGCGCGCTACGATCACGGCCACGCTGTCCGTCATGGTGGAACGCGGCGCGGGCGAAAAGTGCGGTATCGCCACGGCTTCCCTTGACGCGCCGCCGTTCGCGACGCGCGCGAGATACGCCAGCACGAATGTCGAAATCCAGAGGCTCACGCCCATCGCTTCGTGCAGGGAGCGGAGCACCGGCGGGAGGCGCATGCCGATCATCGCGCCGGCAACCAGCAACTGCGCAATGCCGAGCGCAAACGCGATTGCGAGGGCGCGCCGCACCACTGGCGCGTCGCGACGCGTCCGCTGCATCATGAGCTGACCGAACAGATGCAGTATCAGCAGCAGGGCGATCGCGCGATGCGTCAGTTGAATGTGCACCGCGCCGGGCAACACGTCGGGATTGGGCCCGCAGAGGGGAAACGCCAGACAGGCCACTGAGGCGCCGGGAAACTTCGCGGTGAGTCCGCCCATGACGACGGCGGTCAACGCCATCGCCGCGGCGCCGAGGGTCGCGCGTTTCGTCTGTATGGACACGACACCGGTGCGCGCGGACAGCCCGCCCAGCCCACCGGCGCGAATGATCGAAGCCGCCGCCGTAGCGACGAGACTCATGGCTACTGTCCAATGCGCGACAGTCGCCAGCGGCGGATTGCCCAGCTTCACGGTTACGGCTCCGAGAATCGCCGCGGTGAACCCAAGCGTTACCGCCAACCCCGCACTGCGCAGCACTCCACCGCGCCCACGTACCTCGGGCTCATCCCGCCGGCGCCACGCTGCCACGAAGAGCGCGATGAGCGACACCAGGAGAATCGACGCCAGATACCGATGCGACACCTCGATGACGAGGTCGGGGCGGTTGAACGGCGGGAACCAGTACCCGTAGCACTTGGGCCAGTTGTCCCCGCACCCCATCCCGGATCCGGAGATGCGCACGATGGCGCCGAACACCAGGTGCGCGCAGGCGACGAAGAACGCAAAGAAGGACAACCGACGAAGCGACGACACTACGTGGCTCCCACCGCGCGCTCGACTCGCGCCGGCGTAGCGGCGGACATCGCCTGCACGGCCCGCCAGGTGAAGAACAGGAGCAGCCCCAGCGACAGTGCCGGTAGCACGGCCCACACCATCTCCACTGCGCCACGAGCGCGCGGCAAACCCGCCGTCGGCGCTGGGGCGTGCCGACTGGCACGCACCGATCGGACGATGAACAGCTGGGCGATGACACAGCACGCCACGGACAGCCAGAAAAGTCCGTTGGCGAAGAGAGGGCGCATGTGCGGCGTTGGAGCGGACGACCCTGAACCGGAGCATGAAAGCTCATCAGCCGCCGCACATGGGTCAACTGGTGCGGCTCACGCAAAAAGCGCCGCGGGCTACTCGCCGCCGTCGCACCCGGGCCGTACCATTCGCCAATGCCGCCCATTTCTCCGTCGCCCGTGAACGCTCCCTCGCTTCAGCGCCGACTCGGCCTGTGGAGCGCCGTCGCGGTGCTCATTGGATCTACAATCGGATCCGGAATCTTCCGCTCGCCGGCCGGCGTTACGGACAAGCTGCCTGGTCCGCTTCCCCTCATGGCGGTCTGGGTTGCCGGCGGACTGTTCGCGCTGTGCGGCGCGCTGACGTTGGCCGAACTGACCGGCGCCTTTCCCGAAACCGGCGGCGTGTACGTATTCATCCGCGAGGGGTGGGGGCGTCTCCCCGCCTTCCTGTTCGGGTGGTCGGAATTGGTGCTCATTCGTGCCGCCTCGCTCGGCGCCATCAGCACGACCTTCGCCGAATATCTCCTGCGCGTGCTTGGCCACGATCCGTCCGTGGCGCCGTATTCCGACTACGTGCACTACGTCGCCGCCGTCGCCATCGGACTCACCGCGACGTTCAACTACGTCGGGCTTCGCTGGGGTTCCCTGGTGCAGAACCTCACGACGCTCGCCAAGTACGGCGGTCTCCTCTTCATCGTCGTTCTGGCCATTGCGCTCGGTATACCGAGAACAGGCGGACACTTCTCACCCGCGGTCCCTGAAGGCTCGTTCCACGTCGCGGCGTTCGGGCTCGCGCTCGTGTCCGTGCTCTGGGCGTTCGACGGCTGGGCGGACCTGAGCTTCGTCGCCGGCGAAGTGAAGGACCCACGAAACACGCTTCCGAAAGCCATCGTCATCGGCACCTGCGCCGTCATCGCGATCTATCTGCTGGCCAACGTCGCCTATCTCGCCGTCATGCCCGTCGATCAGATCCGCCACTCAAAACTCGTGGCCGCCGACGTGGCGCAAATTCTGATCGGTCCACCGGGCGTCGTCTTCGTGGCGGCCACCGTGATGCTGTCGACCTTCGGCACGCTGAACGGCACGCTGCTGACGTCGCCGCGGGTGTTCTTCGCGATGGCGGACGACGGGCTATTCTTCAGGAAAGTCGCGTCCGTCCACCCGAAGTACAATACCCCGTATGTGTCGATTCTCCTCGTCACCGTGCTGGGGATTCTCTTCGTGCTGCTCCGCACGTTCGAGCAGCTTGCGGACACGTTCGTCACCGCCATCGTCCCGTTTTACGCGCTCGCTGTTGCTGCGATCTTCGTGGTCCGGAAACGCCAGGACTATAATCCACCCTTCCGCACCCCGCTCTATCCCGTCGTGCCGGTGATGTTCATCATCGCCACCTGCTTTCTGCTCGGCAACGCGATCATCGATCCCGGCAGTCGCTGGCCGACGTTGGCGGTGATGGGAGTCATCCTGCTCGGAATTCCGGTTTACTATGCGACGGTAGGTAGAGGTGTCGCGCGCGCGCGCGTTTCGCGGGACAGGTAAGCGGCAACTGCCTACCGCGGATTCAGCGGATCGACAGCCCGAATCAACGCGGATGCTGCGGCGATGAGGAGACGCACCTCTCCAGGCTTTTTGGGAGGTGGTCTGCCATTCCAGATACTGCACCAATCCCGTACTGCAGTCGTACTGCAGTGTCTGTACTTGAGTATTGTCGCGAATACGCCTCGTCCACCCGATCCCGACAAGCTTTAGAAAATCCGCAGATTGATGTATTTCTTTGGATTGGCCTTGAGATCCGCGAGCACCGAATCTGCCTGCGACACGAGCGCGCGAAGATCGCGATAGAGCAGAGTGTCCTTCGCGAACTTGCCGATCGTCCCCTCGCCGCGATCGATGCCGGCCAGCAGGTTGCTGGCGCGCTTGCTGGTTGAATCGAGATTTGAGGCGATCCGGGTGAGACTCTCGCTCGACGTACGGAAGTTCCTGAGCGTCGAGTCGATCTTGGCCGAGTCCACTGCGCTCGCGGCCCGCTTGAAGGAGGTCATGACCGCCTCCAGGTTCTTGTTCTGTTGCGCCGCGATCGCGTTGAGTTGCGCGGAGAGTTGCGCGGCCGACGCCATGAGCGTCGCGGCGCTCGCGAGCGAGCGGCGAACGTCCTTGATCCCGCCGGACTCGATGAGCTCCATGTTCAGGGTGTTTACCATCTTCAGGACGACCTTGCCCACGGAGTCCACGCGATCCTCGATCGCCTGGATGTCCACGGCACCGGCGCCCACCGGCACCGTGTCGCCGGGCCCGAACGAGATCTTGCTCGGCCCCGTTGGCGTCAGTGCGATCGCCGCGTCGCCGAAGATGCCGATCGGCTTGACCGCGGCCTTGGAGTTCTTCGGAACCTTGATGTCGTTGTTCACGCGGAGCAGCACGTCCAGGTAGCCGTCGTCCCGGAGCGCCACACTGCTCACGTACCCGACGCTCACGCCGGCGAGCAGCACGGGCTGTCCCTGCTTGAGATTCTGGCCCCAGGCAAACTTGGTGTAGAGGGGGTAGCCAGACGACAATCCGCCGCGCACCAACCAGAGCACGCCGAGCAGCGCCACCGCGAGTGCAGTGGAAATCAGGGCCCCCACGAGAACTTCGTCGCGCCGTTTCATGATTGTAGGTAAGGGGCGAAGAGTGCCGCCGTCAACGCATCCAGCACCAGAATGACTACGGAGGTGATGACGACCGCCTTCGCCGTCGACCGGCCAACACCTTCCGCTCCAGCTTCCGTCACGAACCCCTCGTAGGAGCACACGAAAGCGATCGCCGCACCGAACAGGGTGGCCTTGATGAGCGAGTACACCACCTGAAAGATGCCGAACGCAAGTCGGACGCCCTCCTTGAAGTCCTTCGGTGAGATGTCGGTGGCAAGCACCGAGATCGCGTATCCGCTGCCCACACCTACCGCGTCCGCGAGAATGACCAGCACCGGCAGCATGACGACCGCCGCGATGAGACGGGGCACGATGAGGAACGCCAACGGGTCGTACGACAGGGTTTCCAATGCGTCGATCTGCTCGGTCACGCGCATCGTCCCGATTTCAGCGGTCATTCTGGCCCCGACCCGTCCCGTCAGGACAAGTCCGGTCAGGAGCGGCCCCAACTCCAGGATGATCGTCTGTCGCGTTGCCAGGCCCACCAGGGACAGCTGAACGCCCGCAAACAACTGGTAACGGGTTTGAAGCGCGATGACGCTGCCGATGAACGCCGCCACGATGACGGTCAGTGGCACCGAGTCCACTCCGATGCCGCGCATCTGCCGAACGGTCTCCGGCACGAATGTGGCCGGGTCGCCAAACGCCCTGCCGATGTCGCGCAGGAAATAGCCGCGCGCCCCGATCTGCCGAAGCACACCAATGAATGTCCGGGTCGTCCGGCGGAAGAACTGCATCCCCTTCCGCTTCACGATCGGGAATTGCTCCGTGGTACGCGGACCGCGAAGCGGGCGATCGAGCTCGGTCACGTTCGGACGCGAATCAGCAACACGAGTCCCATGAGGGCAAACAACACGTTCGGCACCCACCCGGCAATGTCCGGCGGGAGCAGGTGCTTTCCGCCAATGGCTTTGGTGAGCTGAATGAGCATCAGGAACGTAACTGTAGTGGCAAGGCTCACGCCGATACCGTACGCCGTGCCGCCGCGCTGAGTGCTGGTAGCAAGGGGGGCGCCGAACATCGCGATCACCAGACAAGTAACGGGAATGGCGATCTTGAGCGCCCGCTCCACCCGGAGGAGGTTGGCATCCCCACCCGACCGCTCGAGCGACTTGATGAACTGCGTGAGATCGTTGAACCGCAGCTCCTGCGGATCGCGCGGTTTGGCCATCAAGTCCTCTGGCCGCTCCGTCATGCGCCGATCCACGAGCTCCCCGAAGCTGATGTCGGTATTGGGCGTGCTGTCACGAATAATGTGCATGTCTCCCTGTTGCAGCGTCCACGTCCCGGTCCTGGGGTCGAACTTCGCCCCGGTGGACGAGACCAGCACGGTGGGGTAATCCGCTCCGCTGCCCTTTCGTTCAATCTGCACATGCTCCATCGAGTTCCGTGTCACATCCAGCATTTGCGCCTTGTACACACGTCCGTATTCAGCGGCATACGCAAAGTTGGACCGCAGCGTGCCGGAGCCGATCTTGCTTTCGCCGAGCAGATCGTTGCGCCGCGCATCGGTGATCGGCACCATCTCGCCGATCACCAGGTCCAGGCCGGCGGCCAGCACTGCGCCGAACAGAATGGGCATGATCAGGCGGTAAAAGCTGATCCCGGACGCCTTGGCTGCCGTGACTTCCGAATGCCGCGTGAAGTTGCCGATCGAGAACACGGTCGCGAACAGCACCGCCGCGGGCATCGCCATGAACATCGATTGCGGCATCCAGTACACGTAGCTCAACGCGATGTCGGCGCGCGGAATGTTTCGGTCCAGGTAGGCCTGGAGATGATCAGTGAGATCGATGATCACCAGCAGGAACGGCAGTCCCAATGCGGTGGACAAGAAGATCTTCGACCACTCCGTGAAGACGTAGCGGTCCAGGGGGCGGACGAACCGGCTCATGCTGCGCCCGCCGTCACCGCCCGGGCGTCTTCACGTCGCGCCCGCCGGTTGTCGAGCCACTCGCGCAGCCCGCCGCCACGCCCGGACGCTGATTCATGGCCCATGCGTAGCAGCAACACGACTCCCATCAGCGTCATGATGACGTTGGTTCCCCACATGGCCCAGAATGGCGGCATGAGCCCCTTGTTGGCAAGCGACTCGCCACCGATCAGTCCCACATAGTACAACGCGAACACCGCCAGACTCACGCCGATCACCAGTCCGACGCCGCCGCGCGGAAAGCGGAGCGCCAACGGCGGCGCCACAATGCAGAAGATCAGGCACGCCAGCGCGAGCGAAAACTTCTTGTGTATCTCGATTTCGTATCGATTCTTCCCACGCTCGGCAATCTCCAGGCGCGTCTTGGCTTCCAGCAGGCGGGCCCGCCTCGCCACGGCCCCCGTCTCCTCGTGGATCATTCGGCCAGGCGCGGAATGGTGCATCAGCTCCGCCGCGGCCTTCGCCGCGATCGCGGTCTGCATTGCGGTCGAATCCCGCGCGGCCGAGGACGGTCGCGCGCCACTCACAAGACCAGGTGCACTGCCCGCGGAAGCGGCCGACGGTTGAGCGGGCGTCTGGATCGCGCCGGAAACCGGGGCGAATTGTCCGGGCACGGGTGGCCCGACCGCACGTCCTCCCTCGAACCGAAAGGGCGCCGCCGCGGCGGCGGGCTGATCACCCCCCTTCACTCCACCGGTCGTATCGGTGGCTTTCTTCTTCCCCGCGGTATCCTGCGCCGCCACCGCCTTGCTCTTCACCGTATCCTGCGCCTGCTGCGCCCTCGGCACTTCCTCAGCGAGCGCCTCCTTCACGCTGAAGATCGAGCGCAGCATGGTGCAGTACGCCCAGCCGATGCCGTGTGGCTCTGGGGTCGGCGGGGGGCGGTCGTAGGGTAATGCTGCCTCCGTCGCATCGCCCTTGGACTTGACTACGTTGTCGTAGTCGCGGCGCGCAGCCGCGTAATTCATGCTCCCCTGCCAGTACTGCTTCTGCATCTCGCACACGCTCATTTCGCGGTCGCCCTTGCTCGACGCGCTGGGCGTGCTGGTGCGAAACTCCTTGCCCACGTCCCGAATACGAATGCGGTCCTGCTTGTAAAAGAGACGATTGAGCTGCGTGGGCTTGTCCGTGTCGACTTCCTGCATCTGACCGCTGAACAGCGTCAGATCGAGATCGACCTTGTTGGCGGCGAACTCGATCTTGCCGCGATCGGCGTAGATCGTCCGCCGCTGCGTCGGATTCGCGAGGTCGAAGATGACGACTTCTTTCATCTCCCCGTTCGACTGATCGATTTTACCCGCTTTGAGGTAGAACTTTCCCTCGGCGATCGGGTTGATGACCTGATCCTTGAGCAGCAGCGTCGGCTTCGTTTGCGAGATGTCGTCCTGCAGCGTCTTCAGACGGTGGTTCGCCCGAGGCAGCACCTGATCGTTGAACGCCAGCAGGGCCATGGACATCACCACCCCCCCGCCCAGCGCCGGCATCACCAGCCGCAACGGGCTCACGCCATTGGCTTTCATGGCGGTGATCTCGTTCTCCGACGCCAGGCGGCTGTACGCGTACAGCACGGCAACCAGCACGGACATCGGCACGGTCAGCGCCACCGTGAACGGAATGGACAGCATGAAGAACTCGCCAATCACCGACCACGGCAGTCCCTTGCCGACCAGATCGCCAAATTGGCGGGAGATGAAGTTCAGCAGCAGCAATGAGGTCAGCGCGGTGAACGCAAACATCAACGGGCCGAAATGTTCCCTCAATATGTAGCGGCTTATTATCTTCAATCGATGTCCGGGGTGCGTAAGGCACGCGGAAGTTCAAGAATGGCACAGGGTTGTCGCGCGCAACGCCGGTTGTAAATTCCGCACGCCCCACGCTGAAATTCAAGTCTTTCCCTCCGCGCGCCACCTCCAACCGAATCCCGCGCTTCTGCGGGATTGGGTCCCGCAGGCCGGACGCTTTCGACTCCGTACCCCGCCTCCAGGGATTGGTGCGCGCTCTCCGGATCGTCGCCGCTTTGGCGGTGTTTGCCCGGCCCTTCTCCCTCGGCGCGCAAGTTCCCGTGCGCCCGACGCCGGTTCCGCGCGTGGATTCCACGCGCGCGGACACGCTGCATCCGCCCGCAAGCGACACGGCGCGGCGCGTCGAGATGCCAAAACCGGTCGCCGCCGATACGGCCCGGAAGCCCACGCTGTTCGGCCCGAACTCCGACCTGCACCTGGACGTGCGCAGCCGCATCGAGGCGCGCGGGGACAAGCGCTCGGACGAGCGGTGCGACAACGGGCAGCTGCTCACGGCGGGGCAGACGTGCTCCGGCGTCTTCACGCCGACGTTCAATCCGCAGTTCATGCTGCGGAGCACCGGTACCATCGGCGGCCGCGTGCACGTGAATGTGGACTACGACGAGTCGCGCGAATTCGACGCGTCCAACGCGTTCAACATCTACTACGAAGGCAAGACCGCCGCCGACCGGTTGCATCGCCTGGAAATCGGCAACGTCGCCTTCACCCTCCCCTCCACCCGATTCCTGTCCAGCGGCGTGCCGAGCGGGAACTATGGGCTCCAGGCCACGGGCCATGTCGGGCCCTTCCGCCTCAACGCCATCGCCGCGCAGCAAAAGGGAAACATCGCGCAGGAGCGTACATACTTCATCGGCGATCGTGTGCTCCAGAGCGGCGAGCACGAAATCCTCGACAACCAGGTCGAGCCACGCCGATTCTTCTTCACCGTCGATCCCGCGCTGTTCAGAGGGGCCTATCCGAATATCGACCTACTGAATCGCGCGCAACTGGCGTCGCTCGCGGCATCGCTGCCCGACACGCTACGCCCTCGTCGCGTGGTCCTGTATCGAGTGCAGTTCGGCGCACAGCCGCAAGACCCCAACGGCCCCCGCTTCCGCCTCAACGGCGATCCAGGCCATGGGCGCCAGACGTATGACGTATTGCGCGAAGGCGTGGACTACTACCTCGATCCGTCGCAGCTCTGGTTCGCGCTCGTCAGTCCGCTGCGCGAAACCAATGAGCGGCTCGTGGTGGCGTACACGGTGCGCCTCAACGGTCGCGACACGGTCTATACGGCCACCGGCGGCACGCCCGATCTGAAGGCCACCGGCGCTGACCAAGTGGCGAATCTCGTGTCGGACCCCAACGTGCTGCCAGGGTCGCCCGCGTTCCGGCGGGAAATTCGCTCGGTGTACCGCGTGGGCGGTGACGAACAAGTGCGCAGTTCCACTCGGCTGCGCATCGTGAGCGGCGCGGGGGAACAGGAGAAGCCGGCCGCGGGCAACGACGCCACGTACCTCCAGATGTTCGGGCTCGCCCAGTCCACGAATCCCGCCTCCTTCGACATCGAGAACCGCCTCTGGCCACGTCCCACCGACCCGAACTACAGCGCGGCGGCGGGCGGCACCGCTTCGATGATGAATGCGGCGTCGTACGCCAGTGCCGCCATGGCGATGCCATCCAGCAGCGGCCGCATCATCAGAGATCACTTCGTGATCTTCCCGTCGCTCCAGCCGTTCGCCACTCGCGACTCGGGACTGGTGGCGCGCGGCAATCCCAGCAACGAAGCGATCTATTCGTCGCCCAGCGAGTACCTGTATTCGCCGCAGCATCCGGCCAACGTGTATCGCCTCAAGGTCCGCTACGAGACCGACGCGGGGGGCGATGCCGGCGCCATCATGCTCGGCAGCGTGCAGGTGCGGCGCGGCTCCGAGCGTGTCGTGCTCGATGGCGTGCCGCTGCTCAGGGATGTGGACTACCGGATCGACTACGAGCTCGGTCGCGTCACGTTCGCCAAAGCGGAAACGCTCTTCACGCGCCAACGCGCCGTGACCGTTCGCTTCGAGGAGAATCCGCTCTCGACGCTGGTCGCCACGCCCACCACGCTGATCGGACTCACCAGCACCCTGCCGTTTCGCAATGGCGAGTTGAACTTCATGGCCGTGCGCCAGACGCAGAGCACCAACTTCACTCGTCCGCAACTTGGGTTTGAACCGGTGTCGTCGGTGCTCGCCGGCGTCAACGGCCAGGCCGGCTGGGAGGTGGGTCCGCTCTCGCGCTTCATGAGCAGGCTGCCCTGGGCGAACGCAAAGACGCCTTCGCGCCTGTATCTCTCCGGCGAGTTCGCCACTAGCCGGCCGCAAGCCGGCGGCTCCACGCAAGCATATGTCGAAAGCTTCGAAGGTGAATCCGGCATCACGGTGTCCCTCATCGACCAGGTGTGGTCGCTCTCCAGTCAACCGGCCGACGGTCACCTGCTGCCGAAGCGATACGGGCCGAATCCCTTCGACCTTCGCCGCGCCTCCACGATTGCCTTCCAGAACCTCGGGACCTCCTTCACCGGTGCTCCCGTGATCGTGCGCGGTGACAGCATCGATCCCAACGCGACGCTCTCGGGGTTCGGCAACAGCCTGGCGCCCATCGAATATCTGCTCTGGCTCACGCTCTATCCGCTCGCCGTCGGAGGCCGCTACGATCCGCTGTCGCACACGTACGCGTGGAAGGTGGCGAACGCGCTGCCAGGACGGCGCTTTCGATCCGTGAAGACGGTGCTCAGCCCCGCGGGGGCGGATCTCTCGCGTGCCGAGAACCTTGAATTCTGGACACTTGTCGATACCACGGCCGCGCGCCGCGCCGCGAATCCCACGCTCGTGTTCGATCTCGGTGAGATTTCCGAGAACACGCTCGCCTTCGCACCCGAAACGCTCACCGTCGTACCCGGCGCTAAGCCCGACTCGCTGTTCAGCGGAAAGAAGCTACAGGGCTTCGATCGGCTCGATTCGGAACGCGATCCCATTTCGCGCGCGTTCAACGCCGCCGTCAATGATACCGGTCTTCCCGGCGACGTCGTCGATACGCTCGTGGTCAACACGCCGTCGGGTACCTCGCGCGCTTTCAACCTGGCGCTGTGTACCGGAACCGATCGCGCCACCCCGCGGCTGGGCGACACGCGCACCAACTGCACCGTGCACAACAACCGCCTCGACGACGAAGACATCGATCTCGATGGCGTATTGAACCTGCCGAGCGGCGCGCGCAACTCCGAGCGACTGCTGCGATTCGTCGTGGACTTGAGCGACCCGCGGCGTTGGGTGCGCTTCGGCAGGAGTTTCACGCAGCAACTCGACGTCACTGCCACGCCGCACACCCTCCAGTGGGTGTTGGTGCGCGTCCCCTTCCGCACGGCCGACGACACCCTCAATGACGTATTACTGCGGCGTGTCCGCGCGCTCCGCGTCACCGTGGTCAGCGGCGCCGCCACCGCCGACGACGAGTTCATCCAGCTTCCGTTGGCGCGCCTCAAGCTCAGCGGCCCGCCATGGCTCAAGCGGAACGCGCAGACGCTGGCCGGCATCGCGGGTGAGACCCCGGCCGGCGGATACACGCAGACCTCCCTCATCGGCACGGCCGACAAAGGGCTCCTCGGCGGCGACGACTACCAGTCGCCGCCGGGCATCATCGACGCCGCCGACCAGCGCGCCACGCAGTTGGCCACGGGCTCCGTGCAGATCAACGAGCGCTCGCTGCGCTTGCAGGCGGGCAACGTGCCGGTGTATGGCCGCGCCGAAGCATTCTATCGCTTCCCGAACGGGCAGCAGAGCTTCATGGGCTACCGCCAGCTGCGGCTCTGGGCGCGCGGCCGCCGCAACGGCTGGGGGCAGAACGGCGAGCTGCAGATGTACGTGAAGATGGGACGCGACGCGAACAACTTCTATCTGTATCGCACGCCGGTGAGTTCCGGGTCGGGACAGGCCGCATGGAATCCCGAAGTGCTCGTGGACTTCGACCGATTCTTCGCCCTTCGGCAGAAGCTCCAGAACGCGTACCTTCAGAATAAGGGAGACACGCTCTCGTGCACCGGTGCCGATGTCTCGCTGGTGAATGCCTCGGGCACGCCGGCGTTGGCGGGACGGCAACGGTACGTCGCGTGCGACGGCCCGTACATGGTCTACACCGTGGAGCCCGGCGCCGCACCGCCCAATCTGGCGGCGGTGCAGGAGATGGCCGTGGGGTTCGTGCGACTGCCTGCTGGCAATGGGGTGCCCAGCGTCATTGGCCCGGCCGACTCGCTCGAGCTCTGGGTGGACGACATCCGGCTGGACAAGGTGCTCAATCGGCCGGGCTACGCGGGCCAGATGAGCATGGCACTCTCAGCGTCCGACTTTGCGGACGTGCGTGTGGGCGTCACACGCCGCGACGCGAACTTCCGACAGCTCACGGAGCAGCCCACGTTCTCCGACGAACGCGTGTTCGACGTCGTCGGGACGCTGCATCTGGAGAAGTTGCTGCCGCCGAATCTCGGCCTGGCAGTCCCGCTCACCATCACGCACGTCTCTTCGTCCAGCGCGCCGCTGTTCCTGAGCGGCACCGATGTGCCGGGTGCCGGCATTCCCAGTCTCCGGGCTCCCAGTAGCGGCATCACCACGTACGCGCTGAGCGTGCGACGCACTGCGCCCCTGGGCAACCCGCTGCTTGGCGCACTCGTGGACAATCTCGGTCTGACCTCCACGTACACCACGGGCGACAGTCGCAACGAGTATCAGTCGGGCGCCAACAACAACTTCGCGCTGAGCCTGGACTACAACGTCAACGCCGACGCGCGCACCGCGCGGCTGCCCGGTACGCTCGGGTTACCGCTGCATCTCTTTCCCGGCGCACCCCATGACACGGTCGCCGCACCGCCAACGTTTCGCTGGAATCCCACCGTCATTCGCGTCTCCAGCGGTGTCGTGCGGGGCACGGATCAGCGCCTTTCCTTCTTCAAACCCGCCGGCGCGCCGGACGATTCCGCGCGTAGCTCGCGCGCCGAGCAGAATCTGTGGCGCAACGCCAGCACACTGGAATTCCGGCCCACAGAAGCGCTCACAGCGCGCTGGGACCTGGTGTCGCTGCGCGACCTGCGCGAATACGGCGACACCACCGCCGCGGCGCGCGCCGCCACGGTCGATCGCGCCAGACTGTTCGGCGCCAATGTCGGTCTCGAGCGCGAACGATCGTTGATGACGTCGGTGGGATACGCGCCCCAGCTCTCCAGCTGGTTCCGCCCGCGCGCCGATTTCGGCACGCAATACGGCATGTTGCGCGATCCCAATCAGCGCTCCATCGCGGGCCTCACCTTCGGCAATACCGTCACGGATTCGTTGCCGCGACGCATGACCGTGTCCCAGAATATGGGCGGCGGCGTCACCATCGACATCGGAAAGGCGCTGGCCACGTACGGCGCCGATTCTTCGTTGGTGCGCCGGCTGGCGCAGGTATTCACGCCGCTCGACATCAACGTCAATCGCAGTCTCCTGTCGGCCTTCGATGCGACCAGCACCGGAGCGCCGCTGGGCCTCCAGTTCGGGCTGGGCGGCGTTGACGCGTTCCGGCAGGTGAACGGCGAGCTCGCCGCCACCACGGGGCTCTCGCAGGCGCTGTCGGCGAGCCAGTCGCTCCTCTTTCCCGGCAACATCGCGCTCGTGAACCGCTTTCGGCGCACCACCACACGAAGCTGGACTCGACGTGCCGACCTGGCGCAATCCGTGGCCGACGGCGCGCAGACGGTGTTCCCCGACGTGAGCGTCCGCTGGAACTGGAAACCACCCGCGATGCTGCTGCCGCTCTTCACGTCCGTGGGAGCAAATGCGGGGTACGCGCGCTCTACGGCGTCGAGTTTCCTGCCTGGTGACGAATCCGGACTTCGCCCCGAGCTGCGCGGATCCCTCGTGCGCACTATTCCGCTGAATGGGTCGGTGGCGTGGGGCTTCGGGCATGGCCTCACGACATCGGGCGGCTACACCCTCACCACGCGCACCGATTCGCTTCCGGGCAGCGTGGCCGATGGTCGCTCCGACGACATGAGCGCGGACGTGGGCCGCGCGTTCAAGTTCCCCAAGCGGTTCGGGTTCACCATCGACAACGATGTGCGCGCGCGTCTGAGTTGGCAGCGAAGCCGGACCAGCACGTATATCAGCGATTTCGCGCGCATCGGGACGAGCCGCCTGGCGGACAACGGGCGCACGTCGGTCAGCCTCAATGCCGACACCGATCTCAGCGAGACGGTGATTTTCACGCTGCAGGGGTCGCGCGTGTCCACGTATGACCGCAACTTCAATCGCAGCGCGACGCAGTACGTGTTGTCCACGGTCTTCCAGGTACAATTCTTCGGCGACGCAAAGTAGCACGAGCGTCCTTCGTGCTGCGCGCGGCCTTCACGTTTCAGCCCGGTTCACAGCTCGTGCGGATGTTCACTCTACTGCTGGTCGCCGCGCTCCCATTGCTCGGCGCGTGCGACAAGCTGACTGTGCGCGCCAAGACGGCGTTCAACGCCGATTCCGCGCTGTCGTACACGCGCGCGCAGGTCGCCTTCGGGCCGCGCGTTCCGGGTACGGCCGGCGCGGTGAAGGCGGGCGACTGGATCGTCGCCATGATGAAGCAGCGCGCCGATACCGTGATCGAACAGCGCTGGAAGCATCGCACCGCCGGTGGCGACTCGGTGCCGATGCGGAACATCCTGGCGCGCTTTCGCCCCCAGGCCACTCAGCGGGTGCTGTACGTCACCCACTGGGATACGAGGCCCATGGCCGACGCAGACCCGGTGCTTGGCAACCGGCACACGCCCATCCTCGGCGCCAATGACGGTGCTTCGGGCGTCGGACTGTTCGTCGCGCTGGGAGACGCACTCAAGAAGACGCCGCCCAATATCGGCGTCGATCTGCTGTTCGTGGACGGCGAGGACTACGGCCAGAGCTTCGACGCGCCATACGCGGACGTGCTCATCGGATCGCAGTACTTCGCGAGCCACCTGCCGTCGGCGGACTACAAGCCGATGTTCGGCGTGCTGTGGGACATGATTGCCGACGCCGATCTGAACATCATGCAGGAAGCCAAGTCAGTGCAATCGGCCCCCGAAGTCGTGAATCGTGTGTGGCAGAAGGCCAAGGACATGGGCTACGACAAGTACTTCATTCCGCAGGTCGGACAGGACGTGACCGACGATCACGTGCCGTTCCTGGAGAAAGGGTTCCGCATGATCGACGTGATCGACCTCGACTACGGGCCGCTCGGTCCGGACGGCCAGGCGCACCCGAACTACCACCACACGCTGGGCGACACGATGGAACACATTTCGGCAAAGAGCCTGCAGATCGTGGGGGATGTGGCGCTGGGGTTGATCACCGACAGCTGAGCGCGAGCACGCCATCCCCCGTTGATGCCGAGCCTCAATGCCGCGGTTGGACCCTCGTCCATCGGCGCGTCTCGATCGCGTCATCGATGCGATTTTCCAGTTCAATCAACTGCGGCGGCACGCCGGAGCACCCGTGATCGTGCTCGACTCGCTTCGTTCGTCCGCCCGTCGTGATCGTCGTGATCACGATGGGTGCGTCCGACGCGTAACGCAAACATGTCGGCTCGCCGAATCCGTATCGGTCGGCGAGTTCGAAGAATCCCCCATTCGCAAGTGCGGCCGCCAGCACTCGAACGCTGTCGCGCGACGCCGTATCCGTGACGGTTCCCAATCGCGCGACGAACTTCATGCCTTCGTAGCCGACCAATCCGGTGTCGTCGACGCGCACCGTGTACACCGGGCACGTTCCGTAACACGGACGGCGTTCCAGCGAGATGCGGATGGGAGCCGCTTGCCTCTCCGGGGGCGGCACGACGTTCCGGCCCGCACAGGCGAGCATCGAAAGAGTCGCCAGCATCGTACCCGTCACGTTCACCTCACGACTCGCACTCGCCTGGCGAAGCTTCGCACGCCGTCCGACACGGTGATATCCAGGTCCTGCGCGGTGCTCCGCATGATCGAGCTTCCTCCGCGCGCGAACGCGAGAATCTCGCCGGTGGCCGCATTGCGGATGATCGCCATCGGATACGATCGCGCGTCCCACACCGCATGTACGCTCTGACCGGATGCGCTCGCGGAGACCGCACCGGAGTCCGACGGGATCTGCAGCGCGCCCGATCTGGCGGCCAGCACGGTGGAAGTGGCGGAAACGACGTCGCCGTTCGGCGATCGAGCCCGCACCGATGCGAGACCGGCTCCGGACGACCACGTCACCGGAACCGCGAACGCGAAGCTCCGCTCTCCGCCCGCCGCGTCAGCGATTTCCTGGCCCGCAAAGGAGAGACCGAAGAGTCGGTTCCCCCGACTGTCGAACCCGTCGAGCGATACGGGCCCGGACTCGCTCGGAAGGGACGCGCGCGTCACCAGATCGAATGCCGGCTCCAACACGATCTTGCCATTGGAGATCCGACCCCAGATGAGCACTGCCGGCCCGACGGCTCCCGTCACGTTCGGCGCCGAGAACCCGCGTGCCGCGCGGAAGGCCAACACCGCCGAGTAGTTGTAGTCGCTGACCCACACGGGGTTGCAGTAGCTCATGAGGTCCACATAGGTCGCCGGCGACTTGAGTTGCTGACTGGCGACGTCGAACCCGTACACGCCGATTGTTGCCGCGCCGTACGCCGCTGGATAGTTCGGATCCGGATTGCCCGGGTTACCACACGGCGCGTGCATGCGATTGAAGTTGTGTCCCCACTCGTGCGCCGCGGTCGGTGCGCCACACGCGTCCGTCCCGATCGCCGCCTGCCCGGGGATATATCCAAGTCCGCAGTAGACCGCGCCGGCTGCGGTCGGCAACACGCCGTAGTAGTAGCTGGAACTGCCGTCCGCGATTCGCAGCGCGTCGATTTCGGACAGGATCTGGTTCCAGGCACTGCCCACCGAAAGTGCCGCGGCGCCCGTGGTGAAGCTCGTGCGCACGCTGGCGGAATAGCTCTGAAGCGGCCACAACTTCATCGCGTCGGTCATGAAGGAGGCGGCGTTGCCGGCGTTCACGTTCCCCGCCGCGCCGGCCACCGTGTGCACCACCGGCACGAAGCGCACGTCGAAGTTGGGAACGGTCTGAATGTTCATGCTGAGCGGCGTTCCCGATAGCGGAAATGCGTTGTCGCCTTTGTCGGCCTCGGCGATTGTGTTCGTCGGATCCACGTCCGCCAGCACCGAAAGGCCCGGCTGCACGAGATTTGCCGCGATCGGCATATTCCACGACGACGACAGCACGCCCTCGGTGATGGCCGTCGGCACGGCAATTCCGCCGGCGGGAATGGTCGTCGTGCTCGCCAGCACGCCGTTCTGGTAAAGGCGCACTCGGACGTCGGGCGCGACCGAGTTGGCTGTTGACGCCTTCACGAAAACGCGCAGATAGGCATCACGTCCTGCGACGAGTGGTACGGTTCCCGTGTATGTCTGGGTCGCTTGCGTGATGTACAGACCGTCGATCACCAGATTGAGCGTACCGGCCACCGACACCGTGGTCACTGCCGTCGCCGCGCGCGAGTTGTTGGTCTCGCTGGCCTCGGCCACCGTATTCAGGTCATCGACGATCGCGCCCACGTAGTACGTGCCCGGCGCCAGCGTGACGGGCACGGGGATCGAGCCGGAACAACTGTTGGTGACATTCGAGGCGAGCCCGGAGGCAAGCGTGCAGCTGAATCCCGAGAAGACGTCGGCCGTCGTGATGTTCGCGTCGGTGGAGTAGTAGAAACCGATTCGGAAGGACTGTCCCGTTGACGTGCCCTGGTTGCGCACCGTCGCCGATACCGGAATCGTCCCGCCAATTGTCGCCGCCGTCGGCGCTGTGATGACGTCCACGACCAGGTCGGGTGTGGTTGCCAGGAGCGCAGTAGTTGCCGCCGCCGCCATCGCGTTGTTGGTCTTGCTCGCTTCCGCTACCTGCGACAGGTCATCCACGATGGCGCCGACGTAGTAGCTGCCGGGCGCCAGTGAGGAAGGGACGGGGACCGCACCACCGCACGTGCTCGTGGTGTTCGACGCAAGACCCGTGGCGAAGGTGCAGCTGAACGTCGAGAACACGTCGCCGGTCGTGATGTTCGCGTGCGTCGAGTAATAGAAGCCGACGCGGAACGACTGCGCGGTGGTTGCACCCTGATTGCGAATCGTCGCCGACGCCGAAATCGTGCCGCCGATCGACCCCGTCGCGGGCGCGGTCACTGTGCTCACTAACAGGTCCGGCATCGCGGTGAGGAGCGCTGTCGACGTGGATGCGGACGTGGCGTTGTTGGTTTCGCTTGCCTCGCTCACCTGCAAGAGGTCGTCGACGATGGCCCCTACGTAATAGGTGCCGGGCGGCAATGTGCTCGGCACTGGAATGGATCCGGTGCAGTTGGTGGTGGTGTTCGATGCCAGGCCGGTGGCGTAGGTGCAGCTGAATCCCGAGAAGACGTCGGCAGTGGTGATGATCGAATCGGTCGAGTAGTAGAATCCCAGGCGGAACGACTGGGCGGTCGTGGCACCCTGGTTGTGCACCGTGGCCGCCGCCGCGATCGTGCCGCCGATGGTCGCCGTCGCGGGTGCCGTCACGACGTCCACCACCAGATCCGGCGTGGCCGCCAGTATGGCGGTGGTCGTGGAAGCCGCCAGCGTGTTGTTGCTTTCGTCGCTCTCGGCAACCTGCCCCAGGTCGTCCACGATCGCGCCCACGTAATAGGTGCCGGGCGCCAGCGAGCTTGGCACCGGGATGGCGCCGGCACAGGTGCTCGACGCGTTCTGACCCAGTCCCGACGAGAACGTGCAACTGGCTCCGGAAAACACGTCTGCTGTCGTGATCGTCGCATGCGTCGAGTAATAGAAACCAAGCCGGAACGAGGAAGACCCGATGGTGCCCTGGTTCTTGGCTGTCGCCGACACGGAAATCGTGCCGCCCACCGTCGCGGGCGTTGGCGCCGACATGGCGGTCACCACCAGGTCCGGAGCCGCGCCGCCCACGGTCACGCTGACCGTTGCGGTCACCGCGGGGTTGTTTGCGCTCGCTGCCGTGATGGTCGTCGTGCCGCTCGCGATGCCGGACACGAGCCCGCTCGCATTCACCGTTGCCGCGGCGGGACTACTCGATGTCCACGCGACGTCTGCGCAGCCCGAGACGTCCGCGCTAGCGGCATCACGCGGCATGGATGTCAGTTGTAGAGTGCCGCCAAGGGTCACGCTCTGGGATGTACCGGGACTCAGGAGCAGACTCGCCACCGTCGGCGGCGTGAACGCGTCGACGTTGATGCGCGCCTGCACCACCGCATTGAGGCTGAGCCCGACGCTGAATCTCGCGATCTGCTGCGCGTCGATGATGTTGACGTGCGAATCGCCGTTCACATCGCCTCGCGCCACGAGGGCCGGGGTATTGGCCACGGGGAGACCCACCGAATACCGCGCGATCTGCTGCGCGTCGATGATGTTGACGTGATTGTCGTTCTGGGTGTCGCCCCACTTGCCTGACGGCCCCACGCACACATCCTGGGACTGTGGTCGGAGCAGTGCGAGCACGCTCGCGCTGAGATCCGCGGCG
>JANYIN010000168.1 GCA_025362035.1 Gemmatimonadaceae bacterium
CGTCGCCGCGTACAGTGGCCTGGGCAGAACAGCGCTCGCGAGCGTACGCAACCACGACGGCATACGCGATGATGCAAGGCCGGAGCAGTTCAGGAAGCTCGCGTTGGCAGGCGGGGTGATCTCGAATCCGTTCACGGATGACTGATGGCCCAGTCTTAGCCGTGCGAGTACCGCGGCGGGAATGGACGACGACGGGCAGATTCCCACGATCGCTGGCTTCGTCAGCGGAGACGAGATCGTGAACTCGACGTAGCTGGGATACTTGTCCAGCTTCGTGTTCAGCGGCGATTGACCGTTGACGTCGATTGGCCTGACGGTGAGCAGCGACGGCACATTGACCGTGTTGGCTTGCAGGGACACGCCGGACGCGCCGGTGTGATCCGTGACGACCTGCGGCTGGTCCGACGGATATACCAGAATCGTATTGGGCAGCAGCCACGCGTAGCAGAGAATATTCGAGATCAGCGTCTGGACCTGCGCGTGGGTACCGGGTAGGCTGTTCGCCGTCTGCTGGATGAACGAGACGAGGTCCCTGGCGTGCGCGCGCGCATCCCCGATGTTGCCGTTGCGCAACTGCTGATCGAGGATGTTCAGCTTTCCAAGGGCCACGGCGGCATTGGGAGAACCCGCCCCGAACACCGTCTGGGTGAGGGAAGTCAGCTGGGCGAGCGTCGTGCACGTGCTCGGGCCCGTCAAACTGTTGGGCGCGCCCGGGATGGCAGGCGTGGTGGGCAGCGCGGTACGCGTGGTCGAGTCGCCGCAGGCTATCGCAACGCCCACGACGCAGATACCGAAAGTTGCCAATAGTGCTCGGCGCATGGTGCACACTCCGTCGTCGGAATGAAGTTCAACTCAAAGGTCAGCGCTTCCGCGCGCCAGCGGGACGACGAACCCGACGATTCGTCAGTGTCCCAGCGTCCCAACAGTGGGGCTGAACAGGCAAGCTCCGCAATGGCCCCCCTCGCAGGCCCGATAAAACGCCGAAGCGGATGAGGCGTGCGAGCGATCGCCTGCAACCAGACTGCCCCTACTTTGTTCCTACCAACTGCTTCCATTCGCCGGTGCTTGCCAGGTCCTTGAACCACCACCCGGGATCCTCTCGCAACGAGGCGGCACGTTGCGGATTGGCGGCGAGGTATTCCTTCAGCACCCGAATCGCGTTGTCCGTGTCGTGAAGCTGGAGGTATGCGAACGCGGCGTAGAAGGTCAAATCGCGATTGGGATCCACCTGCGCGTCACCTTCGGACGACTTGGCAAGCCGACGCGCGCTGTCGGCCAACAGGGGCTGCAGTTGACTTGCCCGCGCCATGGCCGCTGCGAGCAGCAGGTTCGTACTCAGGCGTTCGTTGACGGAGTCTTTTGGCGGACGCATTGCCACGGACGAATCGGCGATCCGCCTGGCGGAGACACGGTCGAACGGTGGCGCGAGCGGCGTGGTGAGCATGAAGAGTTGGCACCGCTTCGAACGGTAGTCCTGCGGAAATCGCTCGGCGAACACCTTGCAATGCTGCTTGGCCTTGTCGAACGCCGGCAGATCGTACTCCGCGATGAACAGTCGGTTCAGCACCATGTTCGCATTCGCCACGAACTCGTCGGCGTCGTACGCCTTGGTCGCCGCGATGTAGACGTCCGTGGATGTCTTGGACGGCACCTGCGTGTAGAGATGGACGAGCGTCGCGAATGCTCCGGCCTGTTTCGGATTCACGCGCGTGGCGTGTTCCAGGTCGGCCTGGGCGTTCGCGAGAAGCGCCAGCTTCCGAGATGCGTCGGTCTCGAGGTTCGACAGCCAGCTCCAGTATCCGAGATCCCCGCGTACTTCCAGCGCATCCGGATTGTCGGCGTTCAGCGCCAGAGCGTGATTCGCGTGCACCAGTCCCTGGTCCACCCACTTCCGGATTTGCGTTGGATCGCGACCGACGCTCCGCGATCGCTGGTATGCGAGCCAGGCGCGCCGTACGATCGGTTCGATCCACTTGGGATCGAGCGTTTCGGCATGCGCGAACATGGAGTCGGTGGACGCGACCGCGCGATCGACCGCTACCGTATCGCCCTTGGCGAGAATTCCGGCGAGCGCCCGCCGCGATTGTTCGCCGCGCTGGAGTTCGAGCCAGGCATTCTGGTTCGAGGTGGCGTCGCGCTCTTCGCGGAGCTGTATCTCGGCGCCCACGGCGCTCCTGATGAGGTCCGACACGGCATTCTCGAGCGGCTCGCGCATCGCGATCTGCTTCGTCTCGGCCATCCGTATGCTCTTCCTCGACACGTCCGTGCCGGAACGGTCTTCGAGCCGAACGTTCACGACGATGTTCTGCCCTTCGCGATCGACGTCGCCGACGACCAGATAGCCCGCGCGCAGCACGCGCGCGATACTGTCGGGCGCGAGTGCGGAGCCACGGAAACGCTCGGCGCCGGCGCGCGAAATGATCGTGATGCTCGACGCGTTGCTCAGCGAGGTGATGAGCCCCTCGGTGAGCCCGTCTGCGAGCGAACCGAGGTCCTTCTTTTTGCTCTGATCGGTGAAGTACAGGACCGCCACGCGGCGTGAATTCTCGCCCGTGGCCCTGGCCGGTGCGCCTCTCGACAGGAACCAGGCGCCAAACATGCCGGCCAGCGCCGCGGACGCCGCCGCCCCCACGACGCCCGGGCGCCGCCACCACGAAGCCGACTCCGGCGGCAGCCCCTGCGGTCGATAGAGCAGTTGCGAGCCACTGGGAACCCGTCGCATTCCGGTGGGTCCAGTGATGTGCGTGGTGCCCGTCAACGCCATGGGCAGTCGGAGGTAGTCCGCAAACGCCTGGGCGCTTCGCGGACGGTCCGCCGGCAACTTGCCCATGCCCGCGAAGATCGCGGCCTCCACTTCCTCCGGCACGGAGCTGCGGATGATTCGGATGCTCGGCACCTGCTCCATCGCGTGTCGAGCCATGATGGCCACTGCACTCTTGCCCGTGAACGGCGGCTCGCCGGCAAGCATCTCGTAGAGCACGCAGGCAAGGCTATAGACATCCGCGGGGGGGCCGACCTGGTCTCCGCCGGACTGCTCAGGCGACATGTAGATCGGTGTTCCCAGCGCCATCCCGGTCTGCGTCAGCTTCTGTACGCCCGCTTCGGTGGCTGCCCTCGCGATACCGAAGTCCGCGACGAGCGCGTGTCCGCCGGAGAGCATGATGTTCTCCGGTTTGATATCGCGATGAATGATGCCTTGTGCGTGCGCATAGCCGAGCGCGTCGGCCACTTCCAGCGTGATGACGATCGCGTCTTCCACGGGAAGCGGCCCCTCACGTTCCAGGCGATCGCGCAGCGACTCGCCCTTCACGAAGGGCATGACGTAGTAGAGCAGCCCGAGCGCGGAACCCGAGTCGAACAAGCCAAGGATGTGCGGATGCTGCAGCTTCGCGGCGAGGCGAATTTCCTGTTCGAATCGCTCGCCGCCGATGGACGCCGACAGCTCGGGAAGCAGCACCTTGATTGCCACCTCCCGATCGTGCCGCACGTCTTTCGCGAGGTACACGGTAGCCATGCCGCCGTGACCGAGGACACGCTCGACCGCGTAGCGACCCTCGAGCGCGCTGTTGAGACGCTCGATGGGATCTGCCGTCGAGGCGTCGTACGCGTACGGCGGCGCTGTATCGCCGAGGGCAGCCCCCGGCGTGCGGTGTTGGGTCGTGGTCCGCCGAAACGCAGCCAACTCGCGTGTCACCGCCAAGCCGCAGCTACTGCAGAACTTTGCGTTGCCGACGAATTTTTCGCCGCAATTGGGGCAGAACGCGTCCAGCGGAAATTCCTCCATGCGGGAACGTACAAACATGGGCGCAGGGAAGTGAGCGTCAAGAACGGGGCTCCCTCGACGAGAACCGGTGCGCGCCGTAGAGTACCGGGAGACGAAAATTCCAACCCGCACGGGGCTGCCATGGAACGACGAGACGCATTGAAGGCGATGGGTGCCGCAGCGGCACTCGCGCTTCTTCCGCACGAGGCCTTCGCCGCGTGGGCGCGCGCCGGCTCGGGCTTGCGGCCCGCACGGGGCCTGACCGACGCGCAGCTTGCCATGGTTGGCGCCATCGCGGACACGATTCTGCCACGAACGGATTCGCCCAGCGCCACGGATGTCGCTGTGCCGGCATTCATCGATGTGGTCGTCACCGAGCAATTCGCCGACGCCGACCGCGAGGCGTTCCTGGCCGGCCTGGACGCCATTGACGCGGACGCGCGCGGCAACGGCGCGGCTGGCTTTGCGGCCCTGGCGCCCGGGGCACGAGGCTCCGCCATCGAACGCATCGAAGGTGCCGGCGATCGCAGCACCGAGCCGGCGCACACCTATTGGCGTCTCAAGGGCCTCATCCTTCACGGCTACTTCACGAGCGAGCCGGTCATGAAGAACGTTCTCAAGACAGTGATCATGCCCGGAGCGTTCAACGGCTCCGCCCTCATGCCCTCCAAGGGCGTACGCGTTGGTGGTTCCCATGGCTGAGCGCGTGCACTACGACGCCATCGTGGTCGGCTCGGGCATCAGCGGCGGCTGGGCAGCCAAGGAGCTCACCGAGCGAGGGCTTCAGACGCTAGTGCTGGAAGCGGGAGGCCCCATCGACCCGACCACCGACTTTGCAGAACACGTGCAGCCGTGGGAGATGCACTTTCGCGGCATGGGAGATCGCCAGGCGCTCGAGCGGGACCAACCGGTGCAGCGCGGCTGCTACGCCTGCGACGAAGTCGGACACAAGTTCTTCGTGAAGGATACCGAGAACCCATACACGAATCCCGCCGACGCGCCGTTCAAGTGGTTCCGCGGCCGGCAGGTTGGCGGCCGCTCGATCATGTGGGGCCGACAGGTATACCGCTGGAGTGACCTCGACTTCGAGGCCAATGCCAAGGACGGTAACGGCAACGACTGGCCAATCCGGTACGCGGACCTCACGCCCTGGTATTCGCACGTCGAGAAGTTCATCGGTGTCACTGGCGCGCCGGAAGGTTTGTCGCAGCTTCCGGACGGAGAGTTCCTGCCGCCGATGCAGATGACGTGCGTGGAACAGGACGCTCGGCCGAAGATCCTCAAGGCGTTCAACGGCGAACGGGTGATGACTATCGGCCGCGCGGCGATCCTCACGCAGCCGCACAATGGGCGACTGCCCTGTCATTACTGTGGACCGTGCGAGCGCGGTTGCGTGACCCATTCGTACTTCAACAGCCTGGGCTCGACGTTGCCGGCGGCGCGAAAGACTGGCAGGCTGACGTTGCGACCGCACAGCGTGGTGGCGGAGGTTCTCTACGACGCGAAGCGCAAGCGCGCCAAGGGCGTTCGCGTCATCGACGCGCAGACGATGCAGGAGAAGGAGTTCACGGCGCGCGTGGTCTTCCTCTGTGCCTCGGCCATCGAGACCGTACGTCTGCTGCTCAATTCGAAGAGTGCGCGCTTTCCGGATGGACTCGCCAACACGAGCGGCACGCTCGGTCGCTATGTGATGGATCATCATTACGGCTCCGGCGCCAGTGGCGCCGTACCCGGGTTCACCGACAGGCGCACCACCGGCAGGCGGCCGAACGGCATCTACATCGCGCGATTCCGAAACGTCAAGGAACAGCACCCGAACTTCCTGCGCGGCTATGGCATGCAGGGGGGCTCCGGCCGGTCCGGCTGGGGGCGTGGTGCGAGCATGGCCGGCTACGGTGCGGACTTCAAGCAATCGATGATCGACGACCTCGGACCATGGGGTCTTTCGGCGTCCGGTTGGGGCGAGACGCTGCCGCACGCGGACAATCGCGTTACGCTGGATCCCGAGGTGAAGGACAAGTGGGGTGTGCCCGCCGCGCGCATGGACGTGCGCTGGCGAGAGAACGAGCGCGCCATGGACAGTGACATGATGACGGCGATGGCGGAGATGCTGGATGCTGCGGGGTGCACGGACATTCGTACACACGGTTCGAACAACCCGCCCGGCCACTGCATCCACGAGATGGGCGGCGCACGAATGAGCCGCACGCCCGACGAAGGTGTGGTGAACGGGATGAATCAGGCGTGGGACGCCAAAAACCTCTTCCTGACCGACGGATCGTGCATGGCCAGTTCGGCATGCCAGAATCCGAGCATCACCTACATGGCGATCACCGCACGCGCCGCGGCAAACGCGGTGGCGGCGTTGAAGCGAGGAGAGATCTGATGGGCGACATGAACCGGCGGCGCGCCCTCGGCGCGCTTGGTGTGCTGGCGGCTGCCACGACGCTCGCTCCACACGCCGCGGCGCTCGGCGAGCGTCCTCCGTCGCCGCCATCCGGCGGACGGCTCAAGCTCTCGGTCTCGCGCTGGTGTTACGGGAAGATCGCGCTGGACGATCTCTGCGAGTCGGCGAAGGCCATCGGCTACAAGTCGGTGGAACTGTTGAGCGAAGCCGAGTGGATGGTGCCCCAGCGACATGGGCTTGCGTGCGCCATGGCCAATGGGTTCGGCACCATCCCAGTCGGCTTCAACCGTCCGGACCACCACGACAAATTGGTGGCCGATGCGGAGCGAATGATTCCGATGGCCGCCGCGGCGGCCGTGCCGAACATCGTCTGCTTCAGCGGTAACCGCGGGGGTCTCTCCGATGGCGAGGGCATCGCGAATTGCATTGCCGGCTTCAAGCGCATCACACCGCTGGCCGAGCGGCATGGCGTGACGCTGTGTCTGGAGCTGTTGAACAGCAAAGTGGATCACACGGACTACCAGTGCGATCACACCGCGTGGGGCGTTCAGGTCGTGCAAGGCGTCGACTCGCCGAGACTCAAACTGCTGTACGACATCTACCACATGCAGATCATGGAGGGCGACGTCATCTCGACGATTCGCGCCAATGCAAAGCACATCGCCCACTTTCACACCGGTGGCGTGCCGGGACGTAACGAAATCGACGACACGCAGGAGCTGAACTATCGCCGCGTCATGCAGGCCATCGCTGATCTCGGCTTTACCGGATTCGTGGCTCAGGAGTTCGTGCCCAAGCGTGACCCGCTCACGTCGATGAGGCAGGCATTCGAGATCTGCGACGTGTAGGGGCGCCGGTGCAGCGCACCGGGGCTCACGGCGTGGCCATCCTGGCGCGCAGCCGCTGGTCCAGACGGTCCAGGAACTCCTCGGTGTCCAGGTACGGCGCCTTCGGGCCGATGAGGATGGCGAGATCCTTTGTCATATCGCCGGATTCGACCGTCTCGATGCATACCGACTCCAGGGCATTGGCGAAGGCGATGAGTTCGGGCGTCTCGTCGAGCTTGCCCCGGTGTGCCAGGCCACGTGTCCAGGCGAAGATCGACGCGATGGGGTTGGTGGACGTCTTCCGACCCTTCTGATGTTCGCGATAGTGCCGCGTTACCGTACCATGCGCCGCCTCCGCCTCCATGGTCCGCCCGTCGGGCGTCAGCAACACGCTCGTCATGAGGCCTAGCGAACCGAATCCCTGCGCCACGACATCCGATTCGACATCGCCATCGTAGTTCTTGCACGCCCATACGTAGCCGCCCTCCCACTTCAGCGCGCTCGCGACCATGTCGTCGATGAGGCGGTGCTCGTACGTGAGGCCGTTCTCGTCGAACCGTGCCTTGAACTCATCCTGGAACACCCGTTCGAAGATGTCCTTGAACGCACCGTCATACGCCTTGAGGATGGTGTTCTTGGTGCTGAGATAGACGGGATAGTTGCGCTGCAGCCCGAACGTGAGACTGGCACGCGCGAAGTCACGGATGGAATCGTTGAAGTTGTACATGCCCATCGCCACGCCGCCGTCGTCGCCGAACTTCACGACTTCGAACTGCATCGGCTCGCCGCCGTCGTCGGGCGTGTACGTCATGGTGAGCGTTCCGGCGCCCTTGACCTTGAAGTCCGTTGCCTTGTACTGGTCCGCGTGCGCGTGGCGCCCGATCACGATCGGCTTGGTCCATCCGGGCACGAGCCGCGGAATGTTCTTCAGGATGATGGGCTCGCGGAAGATCACGCCACCGAGGATGTTGCGGATCGTGCCGTTGGGACTCTTCCACATTTTCCTGAGTCCGAACTCTTTCACGCGCTCCTCGTCGGGCGTGATCGTCGCGCACTTGACGGCGGCGCCGTGTTTCTTCGTCGCGTTCGCCGAATCGATCGTCACCTGGTCGTTGGTGGCGTCGCGATTCTGGATTCCCAGATCGTAGTAGTCGATCTGTATGTCGAGATACGGCAGGATGAGCTTCTGCTTGATGAACGCCCAGATGATTCGCGTCATCTCGTCGCCATCCATTTCGACGAGCGGGTTCACCACCTTGATTTTCGCCATTACGCAAGTCTCGCTTTAAGGGCTCAGCCAATACGACATCTTTACGAGCAACGTATTCTGCGGCCGCGCCGCGAACAAATCGCCCCAGTTGTTGTCGAGACTGGCGCTGGTGTGCACCGAGAGGACCTGAGCGGCAAGGAGTCCGCTCGTCGTCCAATGCGTCTCGAAACTCGCCGTGGAGAACGCCTGGCGAAACACGCCATTGGGGGCGAGCTGAAGCAGGTCCAGTGACTGCCTGAACGAGGCATCGCCCACGAGCGTGACAAAGCCAAGATCGTTCAACTCCAGGCCGGGCGAGGCGTAACGCCAGTCATTCTCGTACCGGACGCGGCCACCCACCTGCTTGAGGCTACCACCGGTGACCCAGCCACTGAGGGACGTGCGCGTGGAATCGTAGTGCGCGTCTGCATCCGGTCGCTGGAAGTAGTGAACGCTCCCCAACTGCGTAAGCGCGATGGCGCCGGCGGAACCGCTAACGCGATTGCCCCCGGTGTACGACATGAGCTCCCACTTGTTCTCGGCGAACCGTGTGTAGGCTTGGACGATGGCCGTGGTGGACGACTGTCGGAGCAGCGGAGCGGTCTGGTCATCGAGCGCGCGATGCACATCGGTGAGCATCAGGCCGATCTGCGATTGGCCGGCCCGCATCTCGCGGACGCCGCGGACCACCAGGTAGTTGGTTCGCGGCTCGACGGTCGCGCCGTCAGCGCCACGAACCTGTTCCGTCACCGCGTCGACGAGCCCGAAGGCGTTGCCGTTTTCGTAGCGCCCCGTGAGCTTCGCCGCGCCGATGATATTGGTGAACGCAGGATCGGAGGATGACGCGCGCAACTGCGGCGTGCGCCCGATGCGCCGGGAATAGAAGATGCCCTCGCATGGTCCGCCGCAGCGGTATAGACCGGCACCCTCCTGAAAGAACGGCCGCCGCTCGTCGAACCGTATCTCGAACGCCGAGAGGTTCAGGACCGACGGATCCGCCTCCACCTGTCCGAAGTCCGGGTTCGCCGTGGCGTCCAGCGTGACGTCAGCCCCGAGCCCCGCCTTGAGATCCAGTCCCATCGTCACGTGCGACGTGTTCGGCGCGGGTGTCGTAGCGGGATTCGGGCTGCTCTTCGCGACTGCGTACGGAAGGAGCTCGATGTGGTGTGGCGGCGCGATGTGCTCGATACCGGACACGGTGCCCATCTGCGACATCAACGTGCGTTCCGACGGCCGATACGCGGGCCACGCATCGCGCTGCGGACGGCGGGCAATGTCTCGCCACACTCCGAAGCCGAATTCGTGCGTCGGGATATCGTTGTAACGCAACTGACTGAACGGGACCGCGAACTCCGCAACCCATCCCAGGCTGTCGATGGTGACGGCCGCGTCCCACACGCCGTCCCACGTGCCGTCCTCGACGGCGTCGGAATAGATCGCGTAATCGCGCTTCACTCCGGCCGGATTGACGGCCATCTCCACTCCGGTCCTCCGGTCCTTGTACGCATCGATGATGATCTTGATCTGGTCGCTGGCCGTCTTCACGTCGCGGCGACTCAGTAACGACACGATGCTGTCCGACGACGGGTCGAACGCCCGCACGAGCACGTACAGGAATTTGTCGTCGTAGGCGACGCGGAATTCCGTGCGGAAGGCGGTCGGAACGTCTTCGCCGGGGTCGAACTGCCGAAACGCCGACATGACGGGCGCGATGGCCCAGACCGCGTCGTCGCCACGTCCGTCGATGACGGGAGCGCGTGCGGCACGGACGGCGCTGGCGACGCCGTCACGCGGAGCGACCGCCTGTGCCCGCACGGGTGGAGCGGCGAACAGTGCGGCGCACGAGAGCGTCATCAAACCGCGAGCGGCTCGCGGGGCAGCAGAATGGGAGGGCACGATGCGGGCGAAGAGGCGGGGACTCAGCGCCGTAACCTAATCACCTAACCCGCCGCTCCGACGGACCGCACGGCTCGGTCGCGCGGGATGCGGCGTTGACGTAGAATATCAGCGCCGCCGCATCGCACCCCCGTTTCCCGTCAACCGGCCCGACCATGACACACCGCCTCCTCTCGTCACGGGTCATCGCGCTGTTCTCGATTCCCTTCGTCGCCGTCGCTGCCAGGCTCGACGCACAGGCTGCCGTCGCTCAGCGTCCGATGACGTTCCTCGATATGCAGAACACGCGGCAGATCGGAGCGTCCGCCTTTAGTCCGGACGGAAAATCATTGGTGTACACGGTGAGCGTTCCCGACTGGAATCAATCGCGCCGACAGAACGATCTCTACCTGGTCTCGACAGAACGAGGCGTCCCCAGTACCAAGCGCCTCACGTTCACGCGAGACAAGAATGAGAGCGCGCCGGCCTGGTCGCGTGACGGGCAGTTCATCGCCTTTCTCTCCGATCGGGACGCTCCGGCGAATGCGGGCCCGACCGCATCGCGGGCGTCCGTACTTCCGACGAGCGGACCGGGCGCGCCCTATTTCCCACCGGCGATTGGCGGCGGCGTGGGCGGGCCCACCTATCAGCTCTATCTCATCCAGCCCGATGGCGGCGAGGCGCACAGGGTGACCGACGCCCGCGACGGCATCACGACCTTCGCCTTTTCAAAGGACGGCAAGTGGCTTGTGTATCGTGCTGGAGCGCCGACCCAGGAACAGCTCTATGCGCTCCCCGTCGCCGCGCTCGCAACGGGCGATTCGACCAAGCCGACGCAGCTCACGCGGCACAGTAGCGGTGTCGGTTTGTGGCATTTCTCGCCGGACTCCAGGCGGATCTATTTTGCGTCCCCGGACACCGTGGATGCCGATGAGCGCCTTCGGCTCGAGAAACACTTCGACGTCCGCGTCCGCAATGCCGAGGTACCCGTCAGCAGCCTCTGGGTGCTGGACCTCGACACGAGCCGCGAAACGCGCCTCACGCACGACACGACCTACAGCGTGGGCGACCTCACCATCTCCGACGACGGGAAGTGGATCGGCTACCACGGCATTTCGGCCAACCGCTATGACCGCAACATTCTCGAGCAGAACGACAACGCCGATCTCTATCTGCTCGAGGTGGCGACTGGACAGATTGAGCGCCTGACGAAGAACACCGACATCGCCGAGAGCAACATCAGTTTTTCACCGGATAGCCGCACGGTGGCGTTTTCGGCACCGGACGACTTTGTCTTCATGCACCTGAACAAGGTCTACGTCCGCGACGTCGCCAATCGCGGCGGGTCCTTCAGGAAGCTCGGCGGCGGGTTCGACGGAAACGTCACGATCGGATTCTGGTCGCCCGATGCGAAGACGATCTATTTCAACGAGGGCGTGCGCGCCACCGATCAAGTGCTCGCGCTGGACATCGCCGCGAACGCCGTGCGCCCGGTGATCCAGGAGCTGGCGGCCGTACGGGCAACGCAGGACGCCGAGACGGGGCGCATCCTGCTCACCTACAGCGATCCGCGCACACCAACCACCCTGTTCGCCGTGGCCAGCGCGCGCGATCTCGCGTCCCGGCCGGCGTGGGTGCAGCTCACGGACGGCGCGGCCGCGGTCAGTCAGTTCGCGCTCGGCGACGAGCAAGAGATCACCTGGACGTCAACCGACGGACGAAAGGTCGGTGGCGTGCTGCTGAAGCCCGTAGGGTACCAGCCGGGACGCAGGTACCCGCTCATCGTGTCGATCCATGGCGGCCCCGCCGCCGCGGACGTGTTGAGCTTCAATGGCGGGTATGGGGCGCAGGTCTACGCCGGCGCCGGCTACGTGGTGTTGATGCCCAACTACCGCAACTCCGTCAACTATGGTCAGCAGTTCAAGATCGAAAGTCAGGGCGATTACTTCACGAAGGGCTACCAGGACATTATGACCGGCGTGGATCGCCTGATCGCGGATGGGCTGGTGGACAGTACGCAAATGGGAGTGCTGGGATGGAGTGCCGGCGGTCATTGGTCGAACTGGATTCTGACCCACACGAATCGGTTCAAGGCAATCTCCACCGGCGCCGGTGTGTTCAACTGGATTTCGATGTACGGCGAAAGCGATACGCAGCGTGTCCGCCAATGGTATCTCGGCGACAAGCTCTACTTCGACGACATGGAACACTGGTGGAAGCAGTCACCTGCGGCCTACATCAAGAATGCGAAGACGCCGACGATGATCCACGTGGTGGATAACGACCCCCGCGTGCCAAGGCCGCAGAGTGAAGAACTGCACATGGCGCTGAAACGGCTCAGCGTGCCTACCGAGTTCTTCGTCTATCCGGGCAACACGCATGGCATCCCCGACGCGCGCAACCAGCTCGTCAAGTCCACGGCCGAGATGTCCTGGATGGACTATTACGTCCGTCACTCGGGCCGCAAATTCGCGTGGCGCGACGTGCTGAAGACGGTGGAGGAGCCGAGAACGGCACCGGCGCTGATGCCCTGACGATACTGCTCGCCCGACGGCTCAGCATTGCAGCACCCTGACCTCGCGGACCAGCGGCAGCCGACGGAGCCGTTCCTGCACAGGCTCCGGCACCACCTGATCGACGCCGATGATGGCAATGGCGTCCAGGCCCGGACCTCTCCGGCCTAGATGGAATGACGCGATGTTGATCTGCGCCTCGCCAAGGATGCCGCCGAGGGTGCCGATGAAGCCCGGCGCATCGGAGTTATTCACGTAGACCATCACCGGAAAGAACGCTGCCTCCAGCGCCATGCCCTCCACTTCCACGATGCGAGCGGCACCGCCGAGTACGGCGCCCGCAATGCGGGTCCACTGCCCGTGCGCGCGAACGCCGATGCGGATGAGCGAGCCGTATGCGGACGCCGTGTCGCGCTTCGATTCGCTGAGCGACGTGCCCTTCTCCTTCAGCACCGCTGGCGCGGACACGTGATTCACCTCTGGAATGAGCGGGCGCATCAAGCCCGCAAGCGCGGCCGCGGTGATCGGACGCGTATCCAGCCCTGCGACCTCGCCCTCGAACTCGATCTCGATCGCTTCCGGGCCCTCTTTCGCGAGTTGTCCCACGAACGTTCCCAGTTGTTCGCCGAGGGCCACGAACGGCGCGAGCCGCGGCGCCTCCTCGGGCGTGATCGACGGCATGTTGAGGGCGTTGGTCACCACGCCATGCAGCAGAAAATCGCTCATCTGCTCGGCGACCTGTAACGCCACCTTTTCCTGCGCTTCCACGGTGCTCGCACCCAGGTGCGGCGTCGCGATGAAATTTCGCGCGCCGAACAGCACGTTCGCGCGGGCCGGCTCGGTGGTGAACACGTCGAAGCCCGCGCCGGCGACGTGCCCGCTTTCGAGCGCCGCACGCAGCGCGTTCTCGTCAACGAGCCCGCCGCGCGCCGCATTCACGATGATGACTCCTCGCCTGGTGCGGGCGAGCGCTTCGGCGGACAGGATGTTTCGCGTCCTGTCAGTAAGGGGGGTGTGCAGCGTGATCGCGTCCGCGCGTTCGAGCAGCTCGGAGAGCTCCACCTTCTCGACGCCGAGGGCAACGGCGCGCTCGGGCGAGAGGAACGGGTCGAAGGCCACGACTTTCATCTTGAGTCCCAGCGCGCGCTCCGCCACCAGCGTGCCGATGTTGCCGCAGCCGATGATGCCAAGCGTTTTGCCGTGCAGCTCGGTGCCCAGGAAGCGCTCTTTTTCCCAGAGGCCAGCCTGCGTGGACAGGTTGGCGTCCCCGATCTGTCTCGCCGCGGCGAACAGCAGGGCGATGGCGTGTTCGGCGGTGGTGATGCTGTTGCCGAACGGAGTGTTCATGACGACGATGCCGCGTGCCGTGGCAGCGGGAATATCGATGTTGTCCACGCCGATGCCGGCGCGTCCGATCACGCGCAGTCGATGCGCAGCGGCGATGACGTCCCGGTTGGCCTTGGTGGCGGAGCGAACCGCCAACCCATGGTACTGGCCAATGACATGACACAATGCCGTCGCATCCAGTCCGATCCTGACATCGACGTCCACGCCGCGGCGGTGAAAGATATCGACCGCAGCGGCACTGAGTTCATCGGCGATCAGCACTCTTGGCATGTCGGACGACGTTCCTTCCTCCGAAGCCGGAGGCGTTGAGGACCTGCCTACCCGAGGTTGGCCAGACACGAAGCGAAGGCCCAGTCGAGCCAGGGCGTCAGCGCCTCGAGATCGCTGCGCTCGATGGTGGCCGCGCACCAGATGCGCAGTCCCGGCGGCGCGGACCGATACGATGCCGCATCGAACGCAACGCCTTCGCGGTCGAGCAGCGTCGCGAGTGCCTTGGCAAAATCGGCCTGTCGTTCGCGCGGCATTCCCGTCACGCGGGCATCCACCACCTTGAGGCAGACGCCGGTGTTCGTCCTGACCGCCGGATCGTCAACGAGAAAATCCACCCAGGAAGTCCGCGCGACCCAATCGGCGAGGACTCGGGCGTTGGCATCGGCGCGGGCGTGGAGCGCGGGCAGTCCGCCGATGCTCTCGGCCCACGTCAGCGCGTCGAGATAATCTTCCGTTGCCAGCAACGACGGTGTGTTGATTGTCGCCCCGTGAAACAGCTCCTCGTCCAGCTTTCCTTTTTTCGCCAAGCGAAAGATCTTGGGCAGCGGACGCTCCGGTATGTAGCTCTCGAGCCGCGCGACCGCGCGCGGCGAGAGAACCATCATTCCGTGCGCGGCCTCGCCGCCGAGCACCTTTTGCCACGAAAACGTGACGACGTCGCACTTGGTCCAGTCGATGGGCTGGGCAAACGCAGCGCTCGTGGCGTCGTTGATGGTGATTCCTTCCCGGTCCGCGGGAATCCAGTCGAAGTTCGGAATTCGTGCGCCCGACGTGGTTCCGTTCTGGGTGAACACGATGTCGGCCTCGCGCCTCGCGAGCGACAGGTCCGGAAGAGTCCCGTACGGGCGCCCGACGTGAATCCTGCAATCGGTCAGATCGAGCTGGTCCACCGCGTCCGTGACCCATTCCTCTCCGAAGCTCTCCCACGCGAAGATGTCCACGGGTCTTGCGCCCAGCATCGACCACATCGCCATTTCCACCGCGCCGGTGTCGCTGGCCGGAACGATGGCGACGCGAAATTCGTCGGGTACGCCGAGTAGTGCCCGGGTGCGGTTGATCGCTTCCTCGAGCTTTGCCTTGCCAGGCTTGGAACGGTGCGAACGTCCAAGCGAGGCTCGCTCCAGTGCCTGGAGGCTCCAACCGGGTCGCTTCTTTGTGGGGCCTGAGGAGAACCGCGCATCGGCGGGACGCACGGTTGGTTTTTCGGGCATGGTCATTGGGACAGTGGGACTGTTGGAGGTGACGCGTCAGGGGGAGTATACGACGACCGGACGCGCCGCGCTTCCGAACGTGACCGCCGCACGGATGTCGCGCCCGCCTTGTGAGAGCATGCCCCCCCTTCTAGCGTAGTCTGGACCTCACTCCGTCCTCACGAGCGAATGACGCATCCACGACACGCCGCCATAACCGGTTGGGGGAAAGCACTCCCGCCTGCCGTCCTGACGAACCACGACATCGCCACCTTCCTCGATACGTCGGACGAGTGGATCACGCAGCGCACGGGAATGAAGGAACGTCGCGTGTCGCACGTGTCGGCCATCGAGTTGGCGACATTGGCGTCATCGCGCGCGTTGGCTTGTGCCGGTCTCGACGCAGCCGACCTCGACCTCGTCGTCTATGGCGGCTGTAGCAACGAGGAAACCGTTCCGAACAGCGCTTCCGGCGTGCAGGTTGCGCTGGGCGCGGCTAACGCGGCCGCGATGGACCTCAATACCGCATGCACGAGCTTTCTCTACGGACTCTCCGCAGCCTCGTCGATGATCCAGGCGGGTGTCGTACGGAACGCTGTGGTTATCGGCGTGGAGTTGATCAGCCGCTACCTGGACTGGAGCAATCGCAACGTGGCAGTGCTGTTCGGCGACGGCGCCGGCGCGGTGGTCCTGCAGGCCTCGGACAATGACGAGGGCGTGATCGGCACGGTGCTCGGCTGTGATGTCGAGTCTCGGCAGAGTCTGCGCGTGCGCGGCATGGGATGCGGTTATGCGGGGCGGAACATCACGTTCGGTGACATGCTGTGGGACTTCGATGGGCCGGTGATCTTCCGGCGCGCCGTACGCGCCATGAGCGCCGCGTCCACGCGCGTGATGCGAGAACATGGCGTGACCCCGGATGACATCGATCTCGTGATTCCGCATCAGGCGAACCTGCGCATCATCGAATCGGTGGCACGGGACGCCGGCGTCCCGATGGAGCGAGTGATCGTGACCGTCCACAAGTACGGCAACATGAGCACCGCCACCGTTCCGGTGAGTCTCGTTGACGCGCTGGATGAAGGACGCGTGAAGCCCGGCGCGCTCCTGCTCATGCCCGCCTTTGGCGGGGGTCTCACTTACTGCGCGCTGCTCGTGCGATGGGGACAACGCGTGACCCCACTTGGCGAGAGCACGATGGCGCTGCCGCCGTGCGACAAAACCGCGTTGGAACTGGTGAACGACATCCGCGCCAATCAGGATCCGCACGGAAGGTCCATGGCGGGCCTCATGGCGCCCGTGTTCGCCGAATCGCGCGCGGCGGAATCAGCTGTGGACGGAACGCAAGGAGGAGACGTTGGAACTGTACGTGAAGGAGATCTGGCGGTATCCGGTCAAGAGCCTGGCAGGTGAGCGGCTGGCCAGTGCGGCGCTGACGTCCGCCGGAGTGCCCGGCGATCGGATCGTACGCGTGCGCGGGCCGGAGGGCGTGCGGACGTCTCGACGGCAATATCGCCTGCTCGGCCTTCGTGGCACGCTCGGCACGGATGGCCAGCCGTGTGTGGACGGGTTCCCGTGGACCAGACCGGAGGCGTTGCAACTGGTGCGCGCCGCTGCGGGTGACGACGCGTGGCTGGAGGCAGTCGATGGCGCGGAACGATTCGACGTCCTGCCGTTGCTCGTCGCCACCGACGGGGCGGTGAGCGCCTTCGGCCGCGACGTGCGCCGGCTTCGTCCGAACTTGCTCGTCGGTGGAGTGCGCGGCATGGACGAAACCACGTGGGCAGGAAGGAAACTGCACATCGGTGACGCGACGATCCTCCTCGATTCCCTTCGCACCCGCTGCCCGATGACCACGGTTGATCCCGACTCGCTGGCCCGGGACCCTGACGTGCTGAAGGACATCGGGCGTCGATTCGGTGGCCGCCTTGCGCTCAACGCCAGCGTGGCTCAGCCAGGCACGGTGCACGTCGGTGACGCCGTGGAACTGGTCGTCACCGCTTAGGAGCTTTCAGTTCGGCAACGGGTGCGAGCGGAGCGAGCAGTCTGCCGGTTCGTTCCACCACCAGCGGCTTTGCCAGTGTGAACGACGCGCGCTGATGAATCTGCAGTGAGGACCGGGGCTTCGCCTGATCAGGGCTTGCCTGACTTCGGCCTGAGCAACAGGTCCTGAAAGTCGAACGAGAAATCCACGTCGGGCGACGCCGGCGCCATCTTCAGCACGTCGATGGTCCCGTTAGGATTGAGCGAGAACGTCGCGTATGCGTCGGCGCGCAGTTCGCGGTCACGCCAGCGCACAAGGAAGCTGTCGTGCTGCCAGTGCACGAGGTCACCCACCAGTTGCGGCGTATGGCCGAACCGCATCACCAACGTTCCATTTTCCAGCGAGAGTGCGACGTCGCCGTACCACGCGTCTTCATACGAGCCGGTGTACTTCGCTAACGGAAGCGACGGGCCCGAGGTGGAATCGCGAGCGGCGTTCGCGGCCGTGGACTGCCGTGCCAGCTGCGCATTGCCGGAGTCGCGCAAGGCGGCGAATCTTGCCGCGTAGTCGATATCGGGCGCGCCGAGGTAGAAGTCGATGGCTCGGAGCGTGATGGCGTCGAACGCTTCGCTCGATTCCTGATTGGTCAGGACGACCACGCCAAGCTTCTGTGATGGAATCATCGTGACCAGTGAGACGTATCCCGGGAGGCCGCCGGAATGCTGGAGGCGCAATCGGCCGCGATAGTCCGCGACGCCGAAGCCCAGCGCATAACCGGAGAGATTCGGACGAAGGTGTTCGAGGCCGGGTGTCGTTCGTCCTCTTACGGGAATCGGCGTCACGATCGCCCACAGCTGGCGCGTGCTGGCCGGCGTGAACAGCCGCCGCTCCTCAGCCCCGCTGGAGGCGGGCGAGAGGCGACCGGAATCCATCTGCACGATCATCCACTTTGCCATGTCCGTGGCGGATGCATTGATGCCGCCAGCGGGATTCGTGTTGTCGCTGGTCATCGGCGCGATGACGCGCACTTTTCCTCCCACCTCGGCGTGCGTGCTTGCTACATTGCCGCCGGCACCGGCATCCGCGTGACGCACCGTGCTGCCTGTCATGCCCACGGGCTGCAGAATGCGCGTGCGGACAAAATCTTCCCAGCTCTGGCCGGACATCCGTTCGATGAGCTGTCCAGCCACGAGATACAGGACATTGTCGTACGCGTATGCGCTTCGAAACGACGTTGCCGGCTTGATGTAGCGCAGCCGTTGTGCAATCTCGGATCGCGTGTACGTGGATGCGGGCCACCAAAGCAGGTCGCCGGCGCCGAGTCCGAGACCGCTACGATGCACCAGGAGATCGCGCACGCTGAGTTCGCGAGTCACGAACGGATCGTACATCGCGAAGTCCGGCAGATACTTGATCACCGGCGCGTCCCACTCGAGCTTCCCCGCCTCAACGAGCATGGCGATGGCCGTGGCGGTGAATGCCTTGGTGTTCGATGCGATGCCGAAGCGCGTAAGGGAGTCCACCCTGTCCGGCTTGCCGAGTGTGCGAACGCCGTAGCCTCGGGCGAGGATCACCTTTCCGTCCTTCACGATGCCGACCGCCGCCCCTGGAACGTCGAAGATCTTCAGGACGCGCTCGACGTAGGCGTCAAAACCGGCCGGGGGCGCGTTGACCGCCGCGGTTTGCGCACCGAGCGGCGCAGCGACGATCAACGGCAGGATGAACAGCCCGATGTGAAGACGTGGCATGATGGCGGGAACCGAGTGTGAGACGCTGCGGACCAATCATCCCATCTCACGTTCCGCTTGGCAAGCACGTGCCGGCGGCGACCGCACATTCGTCGGGCGCGCCGTCACGCTCACTTGGTGGGCATCGACGCCACGGCACGGATCAATTTGGACAGTGCCTCGACGTCGCGCAGATCGAGCACCTCGCCGGGCGTGTGGCTGTATCGGCCGGGCCAGCTCAGCCCCGCCGTGACCGCGCCATACCGCGCAAACGCCGTGGCGTCCGTTGAGCCGTGTGTCGTGCCGACTTGCAGCGACACACCTGCCGCGCGCGCCGCGCGCATCACGCGCTCGCGTTCGGCGCGCGACGTGACGAGTCCATCGTCGAGCGCACGCAATACCGGCCCCGCTCCCAGTGGTGCGTACGCAAAGGTGGGCTGCTCGAGGGGCGTATCCGAGGACACGAACGTATCCACCGCGTAGACGCGATGGGCGCTGGTGGCCTCCTGGCTCGCAAACGCCGCCGCGCCTAGCAGTCCTCCTTCTTCGCGGGTCGACCAGACAAAGATCACGGTGTGGTCGAGCTTGGCCACACTGAGGCCGGTCAGCGCCCGCAGCAGCGCCACCGTTCCGGCGCGGTCGTCCAGCGCACGCGCCGTAAGACGGGTGGCGCCGATTCGCTCGGCTCGTTTGTACGCCGTGACCCCTTGCGATACCTGAACACCACGCGCGACGAGCGCCGCGGAATCGATGCCGAACCAGGCGACCACCGAGCGGGGAGTGCGCAGTGTTGCCGTGTCGCGCGGCACGAACACGCCGTGCAGCGACGTGCTGGTCGCGCCACTCTCGTCGGGATCGAAGTGGAGCAACGCAGGCTGCCCCTCCCACGCCGACGGTATCACGCCGCCGCGCGCCGCGAGCGTCACCGTGCCGTCGCCCCGAATGCCGGTCACGACATAGGCCACCTCATCCATGTGCGCCACGACAACCACCGTATCGCGCGCCGGGCCGACGCTGAAATACACGTTGCCCGCCGTATCCACCTGCGATTTCTTCCTCGCCCACTCCGGCATGGCGTCGAGCACGGCCTCACGGACGCGCACTTCGTGTCCGGGCACACCGGGAAGATCCGCGAAGCGTCGCAGCATGGACGCGAGAGGCTCCAATGCGTCGCTCCGCGGCGTTGCCGGCGCAACGATTTCACTGTCCATCGCCAACCACGATGCCGCCGGCGCATCCACGCCGGCGATCGAGGCAACCTCGCGGCGCAGCGCGTCGGCGTCGTTCACGTTCACGCTTTCCACGAGTGTACCGGCCCACCGCGCCCTCGCGGCAAGGATGGTGACAGAGTCCAGCCCGCCCAGTCGCACAAGGGGAAACGGCCAGGCCGCCCGGCGGCGCTCCACTGCGTTCCCCCGCGCATTGGGGGCGCCGGCGGACGTCACCATGGTCAGATCGTCGATTTCTCCGAGGCGCGCGAGCGCGCCACTGGTGCCCAGCGAGCCAAAGCTGTGCAGCGTGCCGATGAGAAACGTGGTCTCGCCCGACGCGCTGACCGTATCCGCTACCGCGACGGCGGCGACCGCGGCGCAGCCGATCCGACCGCTCGCGTCTGCACCGGCGAGATAGTCGCCGTACGCCCACGCCGGCACGTCTCGC
>JANYIN010000193.1 GCA_025362035.1 Gemmatimonadaceae bacterium
ATGAAGCTCGGCATGAACCACCCCATGGGACCGCTTGCGCTCGCCGACTTCATCGGGCTCGACACGTGTCTCGCGATCCTCGACGTGCTGCACGACGGGCTGGGCGATTCGAAGTACCGGCCCTGTCCGCTGCTCAAGAAGTACGTCGCGGCGGGTTGGCTCGGACGAAAGTCGGGGCGCGGCTTCTATCAATACTAGTTTTCAGGACATGTCTCTCACTCCGCTGACGGAAACGCAGGCCTCAATCCAGCAGCTCGCTCGTGGCTTTGCCGCGGACGAGATCGCGCCGCATGCCGGCCGATGGGATCGCGAGTCGTGCTTTCCCGTGTCCGTCGCTCACCGGATGGGAGCATTGGGCTTTCTCGGCATGCTCATTCCGGAGCAGTACGACGGGCTCGGGCTCGACACCCTCTCGTACCTCCTGGCCCTGGAAGAAATCGCGGCCGCCGATGCCTCGGCGGCCGTTCTCATGAGCGTGCACAATTCGCTGCCGACCCAGATGCTGCTCAACTTCGGCAGCGAGGCGCAGCGGCAACGCTACCTCAAGCCGATGGCGCGCGGCGAGTCGATTGGCGCATTTGCGCTCAGCGAGCCAGAGGCCGGATCGGACGCGTCCTCCCTGCGTTGCCAGGCAACGCGAGACGGAGACGACTGGATCCTGACCGGCACAAAAAGCTGGGTCACGTCCGGGACATTCGCGGACGTCATCCTCGTGATGGCGCGAACGGATCTGCCAGACGCACGACGGGGCAGCAAGGGGATCTCCGCGTTCGTCGTCACGCCAGACCTGCCGGGTTTTCACGTGGGCAAGAAGGAGGACAAGATGGGCCTTCGTGCGTCGCCCACGGTGCAACTCGATTTCGACGGCATGCGCGTGCCCGGTGCGAACCTGCTCGGTGACGAGGGGCAAGGGTTCGTCTACGCCATGCGCTCGCTGGACAATGGGCGGCTGGGCATCGCGGCGCAGGCCATCGGCATCGCGCGGTCGGCGCTGCAGCACTCCCTGTCGTATGCCGCTGAACGCAAGCAGTTCGGCGTGCCGATCAAGGAGTTCCAGGCCATTCAGTTCAAGCTGGCCGACATGGGGGCGCGTATCGCGTCGGCGCGCGCACTGCTTCACGCCACGGCCGCCGCAAAGGACCGTGGCGAGTCCGTCACGATGTATGGTTCCATGTGCAAGTTGCTCGCGAGCGAGACGGCCATGTTCGCAGCGACGGAGGCGGTGCAGATCTTCGGCGGATACGGCTATGTGAAGGAGTATCCGGTGGAAAAGCTGTTCCGGGACGCTAAGATCACGGAGATCTACGAAGGGACGTCGGAGATTCAGAGAATTGTCATTGCGCGCGAGCTCTACTCGGCATGAGGGCGCGGTCTGGCCACACACTGAAGGGCCGCACCATCTCGATATTCAGCAACCACTCTCAACGAAACCAATGAAGCTTTTCGATACGATCGCTGGCATGGGTCACGAGCAGCTCGTGATCTGCAACGACTCGTCTGCCGGGTACCGCGGCATCATCGCCATTCACAGCACCACGCTCGGACCGGCGCTGGGGGGCACACGCTTCTGGAACTACGCCACCGACGAAGACGCGATCATCGATGCGCTGCGTCTCGCGCGAGGCATGACATACAAGAATGCCGTGGCCGGTCTCAACCTCGGTGGCGGCAAGTCGGTGATCATCGGCAACAACAAGACCGCCGACCGCGAGATGATCTTCCGAGCTCACGGGCGGTTCGTCGAGTCGATGGGCGGACGCTACATCACCGCCGAGGATGTCGGCACCAGCACGGCCGACATGGACTTCGTGCACATGGAGACGAAGAACGTTTCAGGCCTCGCCGGTCGCTCGGGCGATCCATCCCCTGTTACCGCGCACGGCGTGTTCCGCGCCATCCAGGCCTCGGCCAAGGAGCGGTGGGGCTCGGATGACCTCAGCGCCAAGACCGTCTCGCTCCAGGGTGCGGGTCATGTCGGCTACTACCTCGCCAAGGAACTGCACGAGGCGGGTGCGAAGCTCGTCATCACGGATATCGACACGGAGCGGGTGAAGTCGGTGGTGAACGAGTTCAGCGCGAAATACGTCGGCCCCGAAGAGATCTACGGCGTGCAGGCGGACATCTTCGCTCCATGCGCGCTTGGCGCGATCATCAACGACGCGACCATTCCCAAGCTGCGCGTGGAAATCGTGGCCGGCGCGGCGAACAACGTGTTGCTCGAGGAGCGTCACGGCGTAGCGCTCGAGGAGCGAGGCATTCTCTACGCACCCGATTACGTTGCAAATGCCGGCGGCGTGATCAATGTCTATTCGGAGCTGGCCGGATGGAGTTCCGCGCGCGCGTTTCGCAAGGCCGACGAAATCTACGACACCATTTTGAAGGTGTTCGCGATTGCCAAGTCGGACAAGGTTCCCACATACGTGGCGGCGGACCGACTGGCCGAGCAGCGCATCGCGGCCGTAGCGGGTATGGTGCGGACGTGGCCGCAGTGGCCGAACAAGTGACACGCTTCACGTACTAACCGGGTCTCGATGCCGGAAACCATTCTGATTGCCTCCGACCATGCCGGCTTCGAGCTGAAGGAAAAGCTCGAAGCCGAGCTCCGGTCGCTGGGGTACCGTGTGCAGGATCTGGGGCCCGCTTCGGATGCGTCCGTGGACTACGCCGACTTCGCGCATCCGTTGGCCGAGCGTATCTCGCACGGCGATGCGGCGCGCGGCGTGCTGTTGTGCGGCACCGGACTCGGCATGTCGTACGCCGCCAACCGGCACGCGCACGTGCGGGCCGCCGTGGCATGGACGCCGGAAATCGCCGCGCTGTCGCGCGAGCACAATGACTCCAACGTCCTCGTCCTGCCGGCTCGCTTCGTGGGTGACGACGAGGGCCGTGCCATTCTCAAGGCGTGGCTCGACACGCCGTTCGCGGGCGGACGTCACGAGCGTCGCGTGGAGAAGATCGAAATCGCGGACCCGTCGTAGCCGGCGATCCACGAACCGTCGCAACGTCGGTTCCCCACTGTGTACGCAAGGAGATTCTGCATGTCGTCCTGGCTCGATTGGAAGCGTTGTCCCCCCGGTGAAACTCTTCGTGAAGCCGACGCCGACATCGCCGAGCTGATCTCGGAAGAAACCGCTCGCCAGAACGACGGTATCGAATTGATCGCCAGCGAGAATTTCGTCTCGCCGGCCGTGATGGAGGCGATGGGCTCTACGCTCACGAACAAGTACGCGGAAGGGTTGCCTGGCAAGCGGTACTACGGCGGCTGCGAAGTCGTGGACAAGGTGGAGCAGCTCGCCATTGACCGCGCGAAGCAACTGTTCGGCGCTGATCACGCGAACGTGCAGCCGCATTCCGGCGCGTCGGCAAACGCGGCCGTCTTCCTCGCGTTCCTCAAGCCGGGCGACACGTTCCTGGGTATGGATCTCTCGCAGGGCGGGCATCTCACGCATGGATCCCCCGTGAACTTTTCCGGCTTGCTGTACAAGGCCGTTTCATACGGGCTCACGGACGACGGCTACATCGACTACGAGGCCATGCGGTGCCGGGCGCGCGAGCATAGGCCCAAGATGATCATCGCGGGATACAGCGCGTATCCGCGCACGATCGATTTCGCGGCGTTCGCGGAGGTGGCGAAGGAGATCGGCGCGATGTTCCTGGTGGACATGGCGCACTTCGCCGGGCTTGCGGCTACGGGTGTGTATCCGTCGCCGGTTGCGCACGCCGATGTGGTGACGACCACGACACACAAGACGCTGCGCGGACCACGCGGCGGGATGATTCTTTGCAAGGCCGAGCACGCCGCCGCCGTGAACAAGGCGGTGTTCCCGGGATCGCAGGGCGGGCCGCTGGAGCATGTGATCGCAGCCAAGGCCGTGGCGTTCAAGGAAGCGCTTCATCCGTCATTCACGGACTACAGCCGTCAGGTGGTCTCGAACGCGCGTGCGCTCGCGGCGGCCTTCATCGACCGTGGATACCAGCTCGTATCCGGTGGCACGGACAATCATTTGATGCTCATCGACCTGCGCAACAAGGGACTCACCGGAAAGGTGGCGGAAAAGTCCCTCAACGACGCCGGCTTGACGGTCAACAAGAACACCGTGCCGAAAGAGACGCAGTCACCGTTCGTGACGAGCGGCATCAGGGTCGGGACGCCCGCGGTGACGACGCGCGGGATGCGGGAGCCGGAGATGGACAGGATCGCGTCGCTGGTGGACCGTGTTCTGCTCGCGCCGGACGACGCGGCCGTCTGCGCACAGGTGAGGCTGGACGTGCGGGAACTTGCGGCGACGTTTCCGCTCTACCCCGCGTAAGCCTGCAAGTGCCGTCCCCATGCGGAGATGCGCCAGGTCGTCACCCCGTCTAAATTACGAGACGTTCCATTCGAGGTGGTTCCGGAAATGCGCTGTTGTTTTGCGGCGCTCCCGGCTTCATTATCTCGCATCGACATTTCCTCGGGTGGCCAGGAGGAGTAGCACACGTGTCCGAGCTTGCGTTTCGCGATGGCATCATGGATCGAATCCGCGTGCGGGAGCCGCGGTTCGACGAACGCGCCTATCTGTTCGTCCTTGGCGCGCTCGAATACTGTCAGCAGCGGCTTCCCGAGCGACGACATATCAGCGGGCGCGAGTTGGCGCTTTCGTGCCGTGACCTCGCCCTTGACCGGTTCGGCGTGATGGCGGGAATGGTACTCGAGCACTGGGGCGTCCGCTGCTCGTCGGACATCGGTGACATCGTGTTCACACTGGTGGATCTCGAGCTGCTCATGAGCCAGGCCACCGATACGCGAGACGAATTCGCGGATGTCTTCAGCTTCAGTCAGGCGTTCGAACGCGACTACCCGTGGTGCGCGCAGTTCGCCTGACCCTTCGTACCGTCTGACGACGGTATGGAATTTCCCGCTCAGCTCCCGCCGTGCCGGAAGTGCGGTGATGGCCTGTTACTTCCGCTGAGCGACTACGGTCGCGACGGCGCACCGATCACGTTCAAGGCCTGGGCGTGTTCGAATCCCGCCTGCGGGTTCAACATTCGGATCGACAACGGCGAGCTGAGCTACGGACGGACGGTCGGCGTGTCCACGAAGTAGCTTGGGTGGTGTGACGCCCCGTCCTTCGCTCTTCGTGTCGACCGCCGCCGGCGCAGGCCTCGCGGACGCGTCGGCGATCGCGGCCGGCATTCCCTCGCGCGCGTTGATGCAGCGCGCTGGCGCCGCGGCCGCGACGGAAATCGCATCGCGACTGGCAGGACAGATAGGCGACGGAGTGGTCGTCGCGACAGGCGCGGGCAACAATGGCGGCGACGGATGGGTCGTGGCGCGAGCGCTGCATGCATCCGGCATTTCGGTGCGGGTAGTGGAATGCGCTTCCGCGCATACGCCCGATGCGCGGGCCGAACGCGCCCTGGCGGTAGCGGACGGAGTGGCTGTGGAGGTAGCGCCCGAGGCACTGCTCACCGGTGGCGAACGCGTGATCGTGGACGGCCTGCTCGGCACGGGCTACTCCGCGTCGTCGCCGCTGCGAGATGTCGTGGCCGATGGCATCGCCCACCTCCACTCGCTCGCGGCAAGAGGCGCGAGCGTGGTCGCGCTCGACGTGCCATCCGGTCTCGACGCCACCACCGGCGTGAACGTGGGCGGGCTTCAGTGTGCCATGACGCTGACGTTCGGCACCATCAAGCGAGGGCAGCTCATCTCCCGCGAGGCGTGCGGCAGCATCGTGCTCCTCGACATCGGACTCGGTGTGCACGTCGAGGCGGCGCGCGCGATGGGACTGGCGGATGTGCGCTGGTTCCGTGAGCTGCTTCCGATCATCCATGCCGACGCGCATAAAGGCACGCGGAAGAAGGTGGCCATCATCGGCGGCGCAGCCGGAATGGCGGGGGCAGCGATGCTCGCCGCGCGTGCCGCGTTGCGAAGCGGCGCCGGCATGGTGAAGTGTGTCGTCGCGGCGGAATCGCTGCTGGCGTTGCAGCAGGGCGAGCCCGCGGCGCTGGCTACCGAATGGCCCGATAGCGAGACGCAATTCGTCGAGCAGGTGGCCTCATGGTGCGACGCGCTACTCATCGGTCCCGGGCTCGGACGCACGCGCGCGCGCGCCATGGTCGAGATGGCCCTTGCCCATTTCAACGGCCCGGTGGTCCTGGATGCCGATGCGCTCAATGCGTTCACCGGTGATGCGAACGCCCTGGGCGCGTTGATCGGTGGTCGTCAGGCATTGCTCACGCCGCATCCCCTGGAATTTGCGCGTCTGTCCGGGCTGAGTAGCGAACACGTGCTGGCACGACACTTCGATGTGCCGGCGGACCTCGCCCGCCAAACCGGAGCCACTGTGTTGCTCAAGGGAGTGCCGACAATCGTGGCGAGTCCCAAAGGCGAGTGCACCGTGGTCGCAGAAGGGACGCCCGTGCTGGCCACGGGCGGATCCGGCGACATCCTGGGCGGCATTGCCGTCACGCTGCTGGCACAGACGGGAGTGGCGGCAACAGCGGGTGCGCTTGCGGCGTTCGCGCACGGTCGCGCCGCCTCGGCTCTGAGTCTGCACCACGTTCGAGGGTACACGCTGGACGACGTGCTCCAGTCGCTGCCGCACGTGTGGTCGCTCGCGCCACCTCCGCCGCGACCACCTGTGCTGGCGGAGCTGCCCGCGCAGTGGGAGCGGGTGTGAGCCCGCTGCCCCACCTGGCGATGGCGGACGGTGCCGAATTCGACGCGATTCGCCGGATGCTGACCACATGGAGCGCCCAGGCGGAAGGCATCGGCGACGACGCAGCGATCCTCGATATACCGCACGGTGAGCGTCTCGTGGTGAGCACCGATGCCTCCGTGGAGGGGGTGCACTTCAAGCGGGAGTGGTTCAGTGCCGAGGAGATCGGCGCGCGTGCCGCGTCGGCAGCGCTCAGTGACCTCGCTGCGATGGCGGCAACCCCCAGAGGATTGCTCCTCGCGCTCGGTTTGCCGTCGGGGTGGCGATCGGAACTCGAAGCAGTTGCCCGCGGCGTCGGCGCCGCGGCCGCGGCGGTACAGTGCCCTATACTCGGCGGCAACATGACGGCGTCCGAGGTGTTGACGCTCACGATTACCGTGCTGGGGAGCGCGGCGCATCCATTGCGCCGTTCGGGTGCGCTACCCGGCGACCTCCTCTATGTGACTGGCTTGCTGGGCGGACCCGGCGCGGCGCTTCGCGACTTGCTGCGCGGAGCGACCCCCAGCGCCGAGCACCGGGCCCGCTTCGCGCAGCCGTCGCCACGTGTGCGCGAAGCGCTCTGGCTCGCCGAGCTTGGCGCGCACGCTGCCATCGACATCAGCGACGGGTTGCTGAGCGACGCCGCGCACCTCGCGCGCGCGAGCGCGGTTTCCATCCAGATTGATGCGGAGTCATTGCCTCGCATGTCCGGCGTGGAAATCGACAATGCCGTCATCAGTGGCGAAGAATACGAACTGTTGGTGGCCATGCCTCCGGACGTCGTGCTGGACGAGCGCGCGTTCGAAGCACGCTTCGGGGTGCGACTCTCCAGGATGGGCCGTGTCGTGCCGCGCGAGCATGCCGACGTGACGATGATCGGCGCCGACGTGCCGAGGTCAACCGGCCACGACCATCTGCGTTGACCGTGCCTGCCGCGCCGGTCACCTTTCGATCATGCGCACCCTATTCTCCGCGTTCGTGCTGTCCATCGCGACCATCCTGCTCGCGCCGGTGGCCGTCGCGGCGCATGTGCTGCGCGTAGGGGGCAAGGAGCATCGTGTGCAGCAGTGGTGCATGCAGACCTGGGCACGCTCCGTGATGTGGGCCGCGAACGTGAGGCTCGAGGTGCATGGCGCTGAGCACATCGACGCGCGTCGCGGGACGGTGTACGCGAGCAATCACGTAAGCTGGTTCGACATCTTCGCCATCGCGTCGCTGTTGCCGCGATACACCTTCGTGGCGAAGGCGGAGCTGCGGCGAATCCCGATTTTCGGATGGGGCGCCGAAGGGGCTGGCGTAGTGTTCCTGGCGCGCGAAAATCGAAAGGAAGCCTTCGAGGCGTACCACAGCGTCGCGCGGCAGGTATCTGAGGGGCTGAGCGTGATCGTCTATCCCGAGAGCACGCGCGGCACGGACTACACCTTGCGGCCCTTCAAGAAGGGTCCGTTCGTTCTGGCCATCGCCGCCAAGGCGCCCATTGTGCCAGTCGTTATGTACGGGTCGCGCGAGATCATGCCGAAGGGCAGCTTTCGTGTGCGATCCGGAACGGTCCACGTTCACCTGCTGGAACCGGTGAGCACCGCCGCCTTCGACTATGACCAACGCCACCAACTCATGAACATCGTGTGGCGGCGCAGTGCCGACCTCCTGCGCGATGTGTACGGCGTGGGCGTCCGAGAGGCAGTTCCCACGGCACCCACCGAGCGAACCGCTTAGGTTACCTTCGGCCGTACTGCCGCAACCCTCACGCCCTTCTCATGCCCGCCACAATCGCCGACATCCACGCCCGCGAAATTCTCGACAGTCGCGGCAATCCCACCGTCGAAGCCGACGTCATTCTCACCAGCGGGGTCGTTGGCCGCGCGGCCGTGCCGAGTGGGGCCAGCACCGGTGAGCACGAGGCGAATGAACTGCGCGACAACGACCCCGAACGCTACGGCGGCAAGGGCGTGACGATCGCGATCCAGAACATCGAGGAAACCATCGCGCCCGCGCTGTCCGGCGCCGATGCCACCGACCAGATGGGCATCGACGCCGCCCTCATCGACATGGACGGCACGCCGAACAAGTCGAATCTCGGCGCCAACGCCATTCTGGCGGTGTCCATGGCCGTTGCGCGTGCCGCGGCGCAGGAGGTGGGCATGCCGCTGTGGCGCTATCTGGGAGGGCCGCTGGCGCGCGTGATGCCCGTACCGATGATGAACATTCTCAACGGCGGGGCCCATGCCACGAACACCGTGGACTTCCAGGAATACATGATCATTCCGGTGGGCGCCGAAACGTTCAGCGATGGTCTGCGGATGGGCGTGGACGTATTCCACGCGCTCAAGAAGGTGCTCGTGAAGAGGAAGCTCAGCACCGGCGTCGGCGACGAGGGCGGCTTCGCCCCGGACCTCAAGAGCGACGAGGAAGCGATCACGGTGGTGCTCGAGGCGATCGAAGCAGCCGGCTATTCAGCGGGACAGGACATCGCCCTCGCCCTGGATTGTGCGGCGAGCGAGCTGCACAAGGACGGCAAGTACACCTTCAAGAAGAGCGGCGCCGGCACCAAGGACGCTGCGGGAATGGTGGAGCTGTACACCAAGTGGATCGACACCTATCCCATCGTGTCCATCGAGGACGGCCTGAGCGAAGACGACTGGGACGGCTGGAAGCTCCTCACCGACGCCATCGGCGACCGGTGCCAGCTGGTGGGTGACGACCTGTTCGTGACCAACACCGAGCGGCTGGCCCGCGGGATCGAGAGCGGCGTGGCGAACTCCATTCTCATCAAGGTGAATCAGATCGGCACGCTCACCGAGACGCTGGAAGCCATCGAGATGGCACGCTCGGCGGGCTATCTCTCGGTGATTTCGCATCGTTCGGGCGAGACCGAGGACACCTTCATCGCGGATCTCGCTGTCGGCACCGGCGCGGGCCAGATCAAGACCGGTTCCGCGTCACGCACGGATCGAGTCGCGAAGTACAATCAGTTGCTCCGCATCGAGCAGCAGCTGGGTAACGCGGCGGAATACCCCGGCGGAACCATCTACGGATTGTAGGGCGCATCGTGGCGCGTGCCAGGCGGTCCAGTTCAGCCCGCGGCCAGGCGAAGGAGCGGCTCACGCAGCTGCTCTACGCCCTCGTGGCATTCGGCGCCATCGTCTTTGCGGTGCAGGGGGGGGAGTACGGCACCACCGACCTGTACCGACTTCGTCAACGCCGAGCGGCGCTGCTGGCCACGAACGACAGCCTGCAGCGCATCGTCGATTCGCTCACCAGGTACAAGCACCGCATCGAAACGGATCCGGCGCTGCAGGAGCGTATCGCGCGCGAAGAGTTCGGACTTGTGCGGGGCGGTAAGGAAATCCTGTATCGATTCGTGGAGCCGGATTCGGCCACGCGAGC
>JANYIN010000202.1 GCA_025362035.1 Gemmatimonadaceae bacterium
CCAACGCCGATCCTGATCTCATCTCGGTGCCGATCGCGGGCAACGACGACGCGATTCGCTCCGTGGAGCTCATCACCCGCGCCATCGCCGAAACGATCCTCGAGGCGCGCCGCGAGGCTCCGCTCCGTGAGGAGTCCGAAGAAGGTGCCGAGGGTGGCATGACGTACAGCTCCGAGCGTGGCACGGAGTCCGCCGGCGACCGCGACGACAAGCGTCGTCGTCGTCCGCGCCGGCGTCGTGCCAAGCCGGAAGCGATCGCCGCCCACCTCAAGGGACCCGACGGCGAGCCGGTCGATGCTCCGGAAGCGACCGCCGACGACACCGCCGAGTAATTCGTTTCGTCGCTCGCGCGCTGCCCTCAGGCGGCCGACGGGCAGAGTGATTACCATTCAGACGCCGCCGGCCCGCCCGGCGGCGTTTCCACACACGACAGGAACTGCGAGCGATGGCTGCGTATACCGCCAAGGATGTGTCCGAACTCCGCCAGCTCACTCAGGCTGGAATGATGGATTGCAAGAAGGCCCTCGAGGAGACTGGGGGCGACATGAAGCAGGCCGTCGACTGGCTGCGCAAGAAGGGCATCTCGCGCGGCGAAACCCGCGCGGGCCGCGCTGCATCGGAGGGCAAGATCCTCGCGATCATCTCCCAGGACGGAACCACCGGCGCCATCGTCGAGCTCAATAGCGAGACGGACTTCGTCGCGCGCAACGAAGCATTCGGGCAGACGCTGGCCCAGATCGCCGGCACGCTGCACGGAGCGTCGCACATTGACGGCATCACCACCAGCACGGAGGGTTCCGCGCTCGTGGCGGAAAAGCACGGTGACACCGACACCATCGCCGAGGCCCTCAAGATGATGACGGGCACCATCGGCGAGAACATCGTGCTGCGCCGCTACGCGCGCTTCGCCGGCACGGGGTCGGTGGGCTCGTACGTGCACCACAACGGCAAGGTCGGCACGCTGGTGGAAGTGGACGGCATTACGGGCGAAACGGGCCAGACGCTCGCGCGCGCCATCGCCGAACACATCACGGCGGGCGTGCCCACGGTGCCGGTGGCGGTCAATCGCGACGAAGTGCCCGCCGCCCTCGTGGAGCGCGAGCGCCGGATCTTCTCGGAGCAGGCGGCCGCGAGCGGCAAGCCGGACAACATCGTCCAGAAAATGGTCGAGGGTCGCATGGACAAGTTCTACAAGGAGGTCACCGTGCTCGATCAGCCGTGGGTGCGTGACGACAGCAAGTCGATTCGCGACCTCGTGAAGGCCGCGGGTTCCGGCGTGACCGTTCGCCGCTTTGCCCGTTTCCAGATCGGACAGGAGTGACCGCGACCGTGTCTGATCTGCGGTATCCCCGCGTCCTGCTCAAGATTTCCGGCGAAGCACTCGCCGGAAATCGTGGGATCGGGTTCGATTTCCCCACCATCGATCGTATCGCCGATGAAATCCAGTCGGTGGTGCAAACGGGCTGCTCCCTTGGCCTGGTGATCGGCGGCGGCAACATCGTGCGCGGATCGCAGCTCTCCAAGATGGGAATGGACCGGGTCAGCGCGGACTACATGGGCATGCTCGGTACGGTCATCAACGCGCTCGCCGTCCAGGACATCCTGGAGCGAAAGGGGATGGCCACGCGCGTGATGACCGCGATTCGCATGGAGGAGCTGGCGGAGCCGTACATTCGCCGCCGAGCGCTGGCCCACCTGGACAAGGGGCTCGTCGTCATCTTTGCCGCGGGCACCGGCAACCCGTACTTTAGCACGGATACGGCGGCCGTTCTGCGGGCCATCCAGATCAAGGCGCAGGTCATCATCAAGGCCACCAGCGTGGACGGCGTGTACTCGGCCGACCCGAAGCAGGATCCGAACGCGAAGTTCTATGACGAGATCAGCTATCGTGACGTCATGCTCGAGGAGCTCAGGGTGATGGACCAGACCGCCGTGACGCTTTGCAAGGAGAACTCGCTGCCTCTGATCGTGCTCAACATCCACAAGCTGGGCGCCATCGCGGCGGCAGTTCGCGGCGAACGCGTCGGCACACTCGTCCGGTAATCATGATCCCACAGATCCTGAAGGACTGCCGCACCTCGATGGACAAGGGCCTCGACGCGGCCAAGCGCGAATTCGCGTCGGTGCGATCCGGCAAGGCGTCGCCAAACATGCTCGACACGGTTCGCGTCGAGATGTACGGGCAACACATGATGCTCAATCAGGTGGCGAGCATCGCCGCGCCGGAGCCGCGCACCATTCTCGTCACGCCGTTCGACAAATCGCAGGCCAAGGTGATCGAGAAGGCCATCCGCGATTCGGATCTCGGACTCGAACCGTCGTCCCAGGGCGGCGTGATTCGTGTTCCCCTGCCGCAGATGAACGAGCAACGACGGAAGGACCTCGTCAAGATCGTTCACAAGCTCGCTGAGGAAGGAAAGATCGCCGTGCGCCACGCGCGGACCCACGCGCGCGATTCGCTCAAGAAACTGAATGGCGTGAGTGAAGACGACGTGAAGCACGCGGAGAAGGATCTGCAGAAGGTCCACGACGATTACATCGGAAAGATCGACGCGATGATCAAGGCCAAAGAGGCCGAGATCATGGAAGTCTGACGACGGCGACGGTTCCGTCCTGCCCGCTCCTATGAGCGAACTGACGCAACGCGTCATTGTCTCCATCGTCGCCGCACCCCTCGCGCTCTGGATCGTGCTCGCGGGGGGTGCGCCGCTTGCGGCCCTGCTGGCGATGGCGTGTGCGATCGGCGCCTGGGAGTTCTACCGGATGGCGCGCGCCTCCGGAGCACGCCCCTTCGACGATGCCGGCATCGTCCTCGCCGGTCTGGCACCGCTCGCAGTGCACGCGCACTACATCGGTGTGTTCACGGTGCGGCCGGCACTCGTGGCGGTTGTCCTTCTGCTCATCCTCGGCGCCAGTATCGCGATGCGAGGGGTAGAAGGGCATCCACTCGGCGCGGTCGCGACGACGCTGTTTGGTGTCGTGTACACCGCAGGACTCCTCAGCTTCGCGTACGCTATCCGCTATCACGACACCGTGGCCGGTTACGACGTGGTGGGCGCTCGACGGGTGGCGGTGGGTGCGTTCCACCTCGGCCTCCCGCCCGGCGGCATGCTGCTCGTGTTTCCGGTCGTCGTGACCTGGGCGTCCGACATCGGCGCGTTCTTTGTGGGACGAGCGATCGGCGGGCGCAAGCTCATGCCGTCCGTCAGTCCCGGGAAGACCGTCTCTGGCGCGATGGGCGGGTTGGTCGCCAGCATGCTTGTCGCGCTGTTCTTCGCCCGTACGGTCCTCGTGCCGGTGGCGCATCTCGGATTCACGCCGTGGGGGGCGCTCGCGTTCGGGGCGGTGGTCAGTATCGCGGCCCAGACCGGCGATCTCTTCGAGTCCCTTCTCAAGCGGGAATGCGGCGTTAAGGATAGCTCCCGGGTCATCCCCGGACACGGCGGTGTCCTGGATCGACTGGACAGTCTCATCTTCGTCCTTCCCGTCGCCTATTTGTTGATCGGCTGGCTGGCGTTCCCGGTTTTTTCGTGACCACCCGCGGCGTTGCGATTCTCGGGTCCACGGGATCGATCGGTACGTCCGCGCTCCGAGTGATCGCCCGCCAGCGCTCGGCGTTTCATGTCGCGGCCCTGACGGCGTTTTCCAACGCCGCGCTGCTGGCCGAACAGGCCGCCGCGTTCGATCCCAGCTACGTGGGGCTCGCGCGCGCCGGCGTCACCGCGAACTCCGGTTGGCACCATGGTGACGAGTGTCTCACCGAGGCGGCCGAGCGCGACGACGTGGACATCGTGCTCAATGCCATCGTTGGCGCGGTTGGGCTGAAGGCCACGCTCGCCGGCCTGGAGCGCGGAAAGCGCGTGGCGCTTGCGAACAAGGAGTCGCTCGTCATGGGTGGCGCACTCGTGATGGACGCTGCCCGTCGCGGAGGCGGAGAGCTGGTGCCCGTGGACAGTGAGCACAGCGCCATCCTGCAGTGCATCGCCGGCCGGCCGATGTCGGAGGTGCGTCGCCTTGTGCTCACCGCGTCGGGGGGTCCGTTCCGTACCCTGAGTGCCTCGGACCTCGAACATGTCACGCTCGCCGACGCGCTGGCGCATCCAACGTGGCGAATGGGTCGCAAGATCACGGTGGACAGCGCCACGCTGGCAAACAAGGCGCTGGAGGTCATCGAGGCGCATTTCCTGTTCGGCGTGCCCTACGACCGTATCGACGTCGTGGTGCATCCGCAGAGCGTGGTACACTCGTTCGTGGAGTTCGTGGACGGTAGCGTGCTCGCGCAGATGGGCGCGCCGAACATGGAACTGCCCATCCTCTACGCGTTGACCTATCCGGACCGAGTGGCGGACGACGGGGTATCGCAGTTCGATCCCGTTGCGCAGTCGCCACTGCAGTTCGAACCCGTGCGCCAACGCGAATTCCCCGCCTTGGCACTCGGCATCGCGGCGGGTCGAGCGGGCGGGGCGGCTCCTGCCGTGTTCAACGCAGCCAACGAACAGGCCGTCGCCCTCTTTCTTGAGGGTGCGATAGGTTTCAACGATATCGCGCCGGCTATCGACGGCGCACTTTCCCGCCACGGCACCGCGCCCGGCGGATCGCTCGATGCCATTCTCGCGGCCGACGCGCTGGCGCGTCGGTGTGTGCAGGAGCTCCTGAGATGATTGCTTACGTCGCTCCGATTCTCGTTTTTGGCCTCGTGATCTTCGTGCACGAGCTCGGCCATTTCATCGCGGCCAAGCTCACGGGTGTTTACACGCCGCGATTCTCCATCGGGTTCGGGCCGGCGCTGCTTCGTGCGCGCCGCGGCGAAACCGAATACGTGCTCGCCCTCCTGCCGCTTGGCGGCTACGTGCGCATGGCCTCGCGCCACGACGCGGAGACGGCGTTCATCGAAGGGGGAAGCGAAGAAACCAGTGCACTGAAGCCGGGCGATGCCGGGTATGATCCGGAGGCCATGATTCCGTTCGGGCCCAAGTCGGTGCCGGAAGAGCGGTGGTTCGAGTCCAAGTCGTTGCCCGCTCGCCTGTTCATCATGATCTCCGGTGTGACCATGAACGTGCTCCTCGCGTTCACCGTGCTCACGACGCTGGGGATGTGGTACGGTGAAGTAGTCATCGGCACGCGCGTCGTGGGCGCCGTGCGTGCGCCTGCGAGCGCTCCGGCTCTGTCGGCGCTCCAGGCCGGAGATACGGTGACCGCCATCAACGGCGTCCCGGTGCGCAACTGGAACGAAGTGCGCGACCGTATCGATGCAGTCGGCGTGGGAACGCTGGTCATCGCCACTCCGCATCGCGAGGTCCGCGTGCCGGTCGGGGGCGTGGGGCAGCCGTCGGCAGCCGACATCGGTCCGGCGATCGATTTCTTCATCCCGCCGGTGATTGGCGACGTGGTCCCGGGCAGCCCGGCGGTTCGCGGCGGCCTGCGAGGCGGAGACAGCGTCGTGACCATCGGAAACTCGCCGGTTCGTAGCTGGTCGCAGCTGCAGGAACTCGTGACGCCGTCAGCGGGGAAGGAGCTGCCGTTCGTGGTGATGCGGGGTGGCAAGTTGCGCACATTCGCGGTGCATCCGGAAGCGATGCAGCAGAAGGATCCCGCGACGAAGACGATGCGGTCGGTCGGCAAGATCGGCGCGACGCCCGCCGACTTCAGCAGCCGCCAGGCGATGGGCGCGGTGGAAGCGGCGCGGGAGGGCGCGCGCCAGACATGGATGACGGCCACCAAGATCGTGGACGTAGTGCATGGGCTGCTGACGCGCGAAGTGTCGGTGCGCCAGCTGGGCGGCCCGATCGCGATCACTCGCGCGTCCGTCGCCGCCGCGCAGAGTGGGCTCGAGAGCCTGTTCCTGCTCATCGCCATCCTCAGCGTGAACGTCGCCGTTCTGAACCTGCTGCCCATCCCGATTCTGGACGGCGGACAAATCGTGATCAACGTGGCCGAAGCGGTGAAGGGCACGCCATTCAGTGCCCGGACACGGGAATACATCCTCCGCTTCGGCCTGGTGGCTATCCTGCTGATCTTCGCGATGTCGACATTCAACGACGTAGCGAATGGTGTGAAGGACGTGGTGGCCCGGTGGTTTGGCTGAAGAGGGCCGGGCTGAAGAGGCCGCGGAGCGGCCGGGCTGAAGAGGCCGCG
>JANYIN010000009.1 GCA_025362035.1 Gemmatimonadaceae bacterium
GCAGGCAATTGTCGCGAAGGTGATGACCGAACGACCCTCGCCGATCAGTACCGTCCGCGACACCGTGCCCGGGTATGTCGAGGCCGCCGTCTTGACTGCGCTCGCCAAGCTGCCGGCCGATCGCTTTGCGACGGCACCGGCGTTCGCCGCCGCGCTCTCCACCCCAACCGGATTCACCAGCGCAGCCGCGCACTCCCGGCCGCCGGCCGCGAGTTTGCGGCGCTCGCTCCTGCTCGGCGCGGGCGTGATGGCGCTGGTGGCAATGGCCTTCGTGGCCGGCCGACGGATGCGCAGTGGCGGCCAGGAGGGTTCCGCGCCGTTCGGCCGAGCCACGCAGGTGACCTGGGAACCCGGCCTCGAGATCACGCCGGCGCTCTCGCCCGATGGAAAGCAGGTCGCCTATTCGTCCGGGAACGGCACCCAGAGCACCATCTACCTGCGGCCGGTCGCCGGAGGGCGGGCCGTGCCCTTGACCGGTGACTCGGTCGCCGTCGAGACGCACCCACAGTGGTCGCCCGACGGAACCCGGATCCTCTACCTGAGCAACTTGCAGGTGTTCAGCGCACCATCGGGTGGCGGCCCCCCACGCCAGGAAGTGCCCACGCAGCTCAGCGGCGTCATGACGGCAACCTGGTCGCCCGACGCGCGGCGCATCGCCTATGCCACCAACGACACGATCTTCGTGCGGACCGCCGACGGTACCAGTCATTTGCTCGCGCCACTCTATTCGCCCCTGCTCTGCACCTGGGGCTCGCGCGATCTGATTGCCTGCTCCTCCGGCAACGCCCTCTACCTCACACCGGGAGTTGCCTTCGGCAACATCGCTCCGAGCTGGATCGCGATCATCAACGTCCGCAACGGGCACGTCAGCGCCGTCACCGACAGCAGCTCCAGCAGCCAGTCACCTCGCTGGTCGGCCGATGGACGCGAGCTGTTTTTCGCGTCCAATGCACAGGGACTCCCCGACATCTATTCCGTCGCGGTGAACGGGCAGGGCAGCGCGGCAGGCAAGCCGCGTCGCCTCACCGTCGGGCTCAACGTCTCCACCTTCTCGCTCTCCGCCGACCGCCGGGCAGTCGCATATGCTGTATTGACGGTAAGCGCAAACGTCTGGTCGCAGCCGTGGACCAGCCGGGCACTGCCAGCCGGGTCGCGACCCACACAGGTGACCTTTGGTCAGCAGACCATTGAGAACTTCTCCATCTCACACGATGGCCACTGGTTGTTCTACGACTCCGACCTGGCGGGCAACTCCGATCTCTATCGCATGCCACTCCCAGCCGGGGTCCCCGAGCGACTGACGTCGGATCCAACGCCGGAATTTGCTCCCGATCCCTCCCCGGATGGACGCCGGGTCGCGTTCCACTCCTGGCGAGGCGGGTCGCGCGACATCTACATCCTGTCACTCGACGGGGGTCCGATCGAGCGCGTGACGAACACGCCGGCGCAGGAAGGGTTGCCGAAGTGGTCGCCCGATGGAGCGACACTGGCGTTCATATCGGTGACACCTCCCTCCAGGATTTTTCTTTCCCATCGCGGCAGCAACGGCGAGTGGCAGACCACAACTCGGCTCAACGAAGGCTATTGGAGTCAATGGTCACCCGACGGCAGCCTGCTCTCGTATGCGACCTCGCTCAACGGCGGCCGCTTGCGAGTTGTCCCCACGGACAGCGGGGCAGCTCGCAATCTCTACGACGAGACGCAGCCCGGTGCACCACTCGCCGAGACCTCGTTCTGGAGCGATGACGGCCACACGGTCTACTTCAAGAGTCACGTCGCGAGTGGCGCTGCGTCGATCTGGTCGGTCCCGGTTGGGGGTGGCACACCGCAGCACGTGCTCGACCTTGGCGACGAGCGCCTTCGCTCCGATCGCTACGGCTTCCGGATCGCCCAGGGCAAGCTCTACTTCACGCTGTACGATCGACAGAGTAATATCTGGGTGATGGAAATGACTCGGTAGGATCGGCGATTCCCTGTCCGGGACAGTAGATTTTGACGGGAAGGCGGTGGAACCGTTCTGGGCCCGGCGGAGCAAGCCGAACAGGTAGCGACTTCGATGATCGATCATCGATTCCGGAGGCACTATGGCAGTCAGGGAGATCCACACCGCCTCGATACCCGTCACGCCGGGGCAACGCCCCCGCGACGATGAGCTCGATCTCTTCGGTCTGACACACGTGGGAAAGGTCCGCAAGTCGAACCAGGACCACTTTCTGCTCTGCACCGTGCATCCCCAGGTCCTGGTGCACAACACTTCGTTGCCCAACCCGGAGTCACTCCCGCTGCTCGGCGATCGACTCGCCACCATCCTGCTCGTGGCCGACGGGGTCGGTGGCCGTGCTGCCGGTGCCGATGCGTCACAACTCGCCGTTGAGACCATCACGAACTATGTCTCGAGCACCTTGCGCTGCTACCACGCGGCGGGATCTGCGCACGAGGGCGAGTTTGAGGAAGCGCTCCGAACCGCGGCGATCGGCGCGCACGCCGCCGTGAAGGCCGAAGCCGCGACCGTCAGTGATCACGACGGGATGGCGACGACGTTGACGCTCTGTATCGTGATCTGGCCGTGGGTCTACGTCGTGCAGGTTGGCGACAGTCGTTGCTACCGGTTCCTCAATGGCGGCCTGCAACAGATTACCCGCGACCAGACGATGGCTCAGGCGCTGGTCGATGAAGGTGTGCTGGCTGCGGACAAGGCGGCCAACACTCCCTTCAGCAACGTCCTCGTCAGCGCCATCGGCGGCGAGGCCGCAACGCCCATCGTTTCGCGCTTCGATATTCGCGACCGCAATTCGGTTGTGCTCCTCTGCAGTGATGGGCTCACCAAGCACGTTTCGGATGCAGAACTGGCGGAGCAAATTGGGGCGATGCAGTCCTCCGAGCAGCTCTGCCACAGCCTGCTCGACCTGGCGCTGGAGCGCGGCGGCAGCGACAACATCACGATCCTCGCAGGCCGGGCACCGAAATAGCCGACCACCCACCAGCGGCAGTGCCTCCGCGCCGAGATGATCAGAGCACCGTCGAAAGTGCCTTGAAACAGGGTTCCACCTTCCGGATCTACCTGCCCCGACTACTCACCGAATTACTGATGGTGCCGCGCACCACCCCGCGGCAGGAGGGCGCGAAACAGCAGCACGCGAACGGTTCGCTCTGCTCGTTCATCATCATCGCATAATCGAGGGTGAGTTCTTCGCCGGAAGCAATCCGTCGTCGCGCCACCACGTCCAGCCCGTGGTACATCGTGTTGGGATCACACGAATGATTCTGCGGCGACCACATCGCGGGAGCCTCGTCCCAGAGCGCGTAGACTTCCGAACTGAGCGGCACCGCATACCGACGAAAGGTCCGTTGATCATCAGGACCCCAGTGCGCCGCGACGTGCTGCCGCGTCACCAGGCGATGGGCCTGCTCCTCGCCGCGAAACACCACCTCGCCCGCTTCAAGCGTCTCCGTGGCAAAAATCCCGAACCCCGACACACTGTTCCCTTCCATCCGGTACCGCGACTGCCGACGACGATGGCGCGCCATCCCCTCGGCGATGATCAGTTCGGCGAAACCTCCCTGACCGACTCCGTCGTGCCGGAGGATGTAGTCGGTGGAGCCCTCATATCCATCGTGGTAGAACATCGAACAGGTGAAGTTGATCTCGAGGAAAAACAGCTCCCCCTCGGCATTCGTCCTGAAGTCGAGCCGCGCATAGCCGACACCACCGAACGCGGTGAAGAGCCGGCACGCGGTGTCCTGCAACCGCGCTCGCAGTGCAGCATCCGTCACCGGAACGTTCGCCGAGGGATGCAACTCCGAGGTCTTGAGCGCGTAGGTCTTGAACTGGTGTCCGGCCGGAAAGCGGAACTCGACCGGCGCAAAAGCACGGCAGGGACCACGCGGTGTGGCACTCGCCAGCACCAGCACGGTGAACTCGCGTCCATCGACATACTCCTCCACCAGCAGCTCATCGAACTCGTCGAGCGTCGCCGCGACCTTCGCCAGCAGCGCGGCCTCATCGAGCACGAGCGATTGCGCATCGATCCCCAGGCTGTCACCCGCGTGCGAGGGTTTCACGAACAATGGGAAGGCGAGCCGCCCAGGCACCGCCCCCGCCTCCGCCAGGTCGTGCACCAGCACC
>JANYIN010000015.1 GCA_025362035.1 Gemmatimonadaceae bacterium
GAGCGACTCGTACGTGCCCTCGAGAGCGGCCGCGTGTGCCGTGGCGCCCGCGAAGGCATCGAGAATGCGCCGCTGGGCGTCGCCATCCAGCAGCGTTTGGGCTTCGTGCTGACCGTGCAGGTTCACCAGCAAGCGGCCGACTTCGGCCAGTATAGTGGCGCTCACGGTCGTACCGTTCACCCACGCGCGCGCGCGGCCCGCGGCGGCGATTTCGCGCTTGAGCACCACGAGCGATTCTTCGGCTTCGATGCCACGTTCGTCGAGCAGGCTGGCGATCTCCGGCCGATCGGAGATGTCGAACACGCCCTCCACGCTGGCGCGCTCGGCGCCGGTGCGGATCATTTCCGCGCTGGCGCGCTCACCGAGCAGCAGGCTTAGCGCGCCGACGATGATGGACTTGCCCGCTCCCGTTTCGCCCGAGAGGACGTTGAAGCCACGGGACAGCGGCAGCGTGAGCGATTCGATAATCGCGAAATTGCGGATGCGCAGCTCAGTCAGCATTGCCGGCGTTCGTCGCGCTCGAGCAAACCGCCCCAGTGCAGCTTCTCGCGCATCGTGGCGAAGAAGCTGACTTCGGGAAAGCGCACGATCGGTACGGTCTGTGCCGACCGGCGCGTTACGAGCGTGTCTCCTCGAGCGAAGGTGGTGCCGACCTGCCCGTCCACCGTCACCAAAAGTTCATCCGGACCATCTTCCACACGCACCGTGATCTCGGAGGTGGGCGGAAGCACCAACGGTCGCAGCGCGAGGGAGTGCGCACTCACCGGCGTCACGAGGATCGTCTCGAGCGTGGGCACCACCACCGGGCCACCGGCGGACAGATTGTACGCGGTAGAACCAGTGGGCGTGGCGATCACGATTCCGTCGGCGGCGTAGTGCGCCACCGTTTCACCGTCCGCTTGCACCAACATCGTGACCACGCGAGCGAAGCCGCCCTTGTGCAGCACGACATCGTTGAGCGCGCGCCACGCGGTCTCCAGCCCCGACGCATCGCGCACGCGGGTGTCGAGCGCCATGCGCCGCTCCACCACATAGTCGCCGGCCGCGAAACGATGCAGCGCACTCTCGAGGGATTCCACCGGGCAACAGGTCAGGAAACCAAGATGCCCGAGATTGATGCCGAGAACGGGTACCGCATGCTGTTCGACCACGCGTGCGGCCCGCAGCAGCGTCCCGTCACCCCCCAGGCTGAGAATCACATCGAGCGCACTCACGTCCATCGGCAGCTGCCCGGCGCCGGCAAGACGCTCCAGCCCCGTCTCGTACGAAAGGGAGAAGCCGAGCACCGGCGCGAGACGCTGAAGCGTCGCGAGCACGTCGGGCAGTTTGTCGTAGCCGGAGTGGCCGACGACCCCGAGTCGTCTCACCCGGCAAGGGCCTCGGTCTCGTGCAGCGCGCGCACACGACTCGCAATACCGGCGCTGTCCAGCCCGAGCGCCGCGAGTTGCGTCGCGCGAGGCGCGGCATACACGATCCGGTCGGCCACGCCGTGGACGTGCACGCGCACCATCGGATCATGACGCTCGATGACCGTCGAGATGTAGGCGCCGAATCCGTTCACCACCGTTCCCTCCTCCACCACGAGGACCTGCCGGTGGTCGGCCAGAATGGCGGCGAGCGTCACTTCGTCGTGCGGCTTGAGATAGCGACAGTTCACGACGGTGACATCGAACCCCTCGAGCGCCAGCACCTTCGCTGCGGCCATCGATGTCCCCACCATCGTGCCGACCGCCAGGATGGCCAGTTCGCTGCCGTGCCGAAGCACTTCCCAGGTGGCGTGTGGCGTCGCCGCGATTTCTCCCATGGGCGGCACGTTGTCGGGCACGACATCGCGCGGATACCGTAGCGCGAACGGGCCACGGTCCTGCTCGACCCCGGCGCGAAGCAGCGCCAGCATCTCGCGCCCGTCCTTCGGAGCGGTGACCGTCATGTTGGGCACGGCCAGAAGGTACGCGATGTCGTAGAGGCCGGCGTGGGTTTCCCCGTCTTCGCCCACGAGGCCGGCGCGATCCATCGCGAAGACCACGGGCAGCGACTGAATGGCGCAGTCGTGGATGATGTTGTCGTAGGCGCGCTGCAGGAACGTGGAGTAGATGGCGACCACGGGGCGGAGTCCGCGCGTCGCCAGCCCCGCGGAGAACGTGACGGCGTGTCCCTCCGCGATGCCCACGTCGAAGAATCGGCTTGGATGCGCCTTGGCGAACGCGCCCACACCGGTGCCGCTGGGCATCGCCGCGGTGATGGTCACGACTTTCTTGTTCTCCTCGCCCAACTCCGCGAGGCCGCGCCCGAACACCGCCGTGTACGCGGGGTTTGCGGTGGACACTTTCAGTTGCTTGCCGGTGGCGGGGTCGTGCCCCGGCGGCAGCGCATGCCATTTTTCACCCGTGGCGTGCTCGCCGGCAGGGAATCCCTTTCCTTTCTGCGTGATCACGTGCACCAGGCGCGGTCCTTCCATGGCGCGAACGGCGCTGAACGTATCGACGAGCGCATCGATGTCGTGTCCGTCAATGGGTCCGAAGTAACGGAACCCCAATTCCTCGAAGAGCACTCCCGGCGTGAGGAAGGACTTCATGCTCTCCTCCCACTTTCGGACAATCGTGCCGAGCGACCCAGCGTTGTCCACGATCTCACCGAGTTTGGAGCGTACGCGGTTGTAGAGTGGGTTGCGCTGGATGGACGTCAGATACTTGTGCATCGCGCCGACGTTCGGCGCGATGGACATCTCGTTGTCGTTCAGCACCACGACGAAGTCGCGGTCCGAATGGCCGGCGTTGTTCAGCCCTTCGTACGCCAGCCCGCAGGACAGCGCGCCGTCGCCCAGAATGGCCACGACCTTCACGTCCTTGTCGCCCGTGATGTCGCGGGCTGCGGCCATGCCGAGGGCGGCGGAAATGGCCGTTGCCGCATGTCCGGCGCCGAACGTGTCGTACTCGCTCTCCGAGCGCTTGAGGAAACCGGACACGCCGTTCTCCTGGCGCAGCGATTCCATGCGACGGTTGCGCCCGGTGAGCAACTTGTGCGGATACCCTTGGTGGCCGACGTCCCACACCAACAGGTCGCGCGGCGTCTTGAACGCGTAGTGCAACGCGATCGTCAGCTCGACCACGCCCAGACCCGCGCCGATGTGCCCGCCGGTGCGCGAGCAGACGTCCACCAGGCGCTCGCGGACATCGTCCGCAAGCGTGCGCAGTTCCTCCCGGGTGAGCGAGCGGAGATCGGACGGCGAGTCGATGCGATCGAGAATGGACATGACAGGAGGCTAGGAGGTGCGTTCAACCGTGAACCGGGCGATCTGGGCCAACGCGGGTGTCAGCAGCCCGACGGCCTGCAGCGCGCCGCATCCTTCTTCAATCAATGCGTGGGCGCGCTGTTTTGCTCCCTCCACGCCCAGCAAGGCGGGATAGGTACTCTTGTGCAATTCGAGATCGCGCCCCGCTGTCTTTCCAAGTTGATCGGTGGTGGCCGTCACGTCGAGGACGTCGTCGGCGATCTGGAATGCCAGGCCGATGGCTTCGCCGAAGTGCGCCAGCGCCTCCAGCCGCTCCGGACTCGTGCACGCCGCCCGCCCGCCGAGCGTCGCGGCGGCCGTGATCAGCGCGCCCGTCTTGGCGCGATGAATGCGCTCCAGGTCCTCGAGCGCCAGCGGACGGGCTTCCCCGTCCAGGTCGAGCAGTTGACCGCCGATCATCCCGCCCGCTCCCGACGCGCGCATGAGGTCCGCCACGATCGCCCCCACGATGGCATCCTCGAGCCCCAGCTCCCGCGCCGACTCCGCGGCACATCTCGCCGCAAGGGGCACCATGGCCAACCCGGCGGCGGTCGCCGTCGCCACACCGAACACCTTGTGCACCGTGGCGCGCCCTCGGCGCACGTCGTCGTCGTCCATGCACGGCAGATCGTCGTGCACCAGTGAATAGGCGTGGACCACTTCGATGGCTGCTGCCAGCGCCGCCGCGTCGCCCACGCCGCCGGCCGCGCGATAGGTGCTGAGAAAGAGAATGCCGCGCATTCGCTTGCCCTCGCCCGTGAGGCTGTACCGAATGGCGTCGCCCACTGGCCCCCGCACTCCACCGAGATACGCATCGCAGAAGCCGGCCAGCGCGCAGCCGATCGCCTCACGCTGCCGTACCGCGTCGATGACGTCGCCGACGGCGCGACCCAACGTGTCAGGCATCGTCGAGCTCCTGAACCACGAACGCACCGTCCGCCAATTCGGACAGTCGCTTCACGCGCACCTCGGCCTGCGACAGGGAACTTGCCGCTTCACGGAGACAGGCGACGCCCTCTTCGAACAGGATCAACGCCGCTGACAAGTCGAGCCGCTCGTTCTCCAACTCCGCGACGATCGCGTCCAGGCGTTCGAGGCGCTCTTCCAGCGTCACGCGTGTGGCCCCGCTAGTGAATGGATCTCGCGAGCGATGGCGCTGACCGTGCCGTCGCGCAGCCGCAGGGTAAAAGGCTGTTGCGGAGCGAACTCCGCGATGGACGCCAGCGTCCTCCCGGATGCATCGCTCGCCACTGTGTAGCCCCGCTGGAGCGTGGACAGAGGGCTGAGCGCGTTCAGGCGCCCGGACAGCGTAGCCAAACGCTGCCGTCGCGCGACGAGGTGCGATTCCGCAGCCGCGGCCATCTCGTGCGCCGCCGACGCCGCACGAGCGCGCGGCTCGTACATGCGGTCGTCCATGGCCCGGAGCAGCCGGCGACGCAAGCCCACCAGTGCCAACGCGATCTCCTCCTGTGACGTGACCGCCGCTTCCGCCGCCGCCGACGGCGTGGCCGCGCGCACGTCGGCCACCAGGTCGCACAGCGAGATGTCTACTTCATGGCCCACGGCGGAGATGGTGGGAATCGGCGAATGCGCCACCGCGCGCACGAGACGTTCATCGTTGAACGCCCAGAGATCTTCGCGCGATCCGCCGCCGCGTCCGAGGATCACCAGCTCCGCACCGCCCCATCGAATGACGCGATCGAGCGCCGCGCACAACTGCAGCGGCGCGCCGTCTCCCTGCACCGCCGCGTGCGAGACGATCAGTTCGATGCCTGGCGCGCGCCGACGAAGCACCGCGATGACGTCGTGCAGCGCGGCTCCGCTGGCACTCGTCACCATGGCGATGCAGCGAGGATGTCTCGGCAGCGCGCGCTTCCTTTCCATGGCGAACAACCCGTCCGCCTCGAGGCGGACGCGCGTCGCTTCGAGCGCCTTGCGCCAGAGGCCCTCGCCGTCCGCTTCGATGCGCGTGATGGTGAACTGCATGTCGCCGCGTGACGCGTATACCCCCAACCGGCCGAGCACCGTCACCTGCATTCCGTCATCCGGCGCGGCGGGGATGCCCATCTGATCACGCGCCCATACGACACACCGCATCTGCGACGTGCGATCGCGAAGGCTGAAATACCAGTGCCCGTTGCGATGCGACTTGAAATCGCTGACTTCGCCGCGCACCCACAGCGGAACGAACGCGCCTTCGAGCACATCCTTCGCGGTCTGCGTCAGCGTGGACACGGCGATGGCCGACCGCGGCGTCTCGCCCGGGTAGCTTTCTGCCGGCGCGTCCAGCGCGTGAAGATCGGACCAGCCCCCCTCGAACAACGAAGGACCGTCGCCGGCGGCCACCTGGGCCGAGGAGCTCCGTCGACGAGTCATGCGTCGAGCGTCCGCTGCGCGGCACGCACGGTGTTTCGCAGCAGCATGGCGATGGTCATCGGACCGACTCCACCCGGCACCGGCGTGATCAGCGACGCGACTTTCCGGACGGCGTCAAAATCCACGTCGCCGGCCAGACGGGTTCCACTGCGTGTGCTCGCATCGGCAATCCGGTTCATCCCGACGTCGATGACCACCGCGCCCGGCTTCACCATTCCCGCGGTGATCATGCGCGCCCGTCCCGCCGCCACGATGAGGATGTCGGCGCGTCGCGTGTGCGACGCCAGATCGCGCGTGCGGCTGTGGCAGACCGTCACCGTCGAATCCGCACCGGAACCGCTCTGCATCATCAGCGCGGCCATGGGCTTTCCCACGATGGTGCTGCGCCCCACCACCACACAGTCCGCCCCACGCGTCTCCACGCCATACCGCGCGAGCATGTGCTGCACGCCCGACGGCGTGCACGGCGCGAAACCGTCCGTGTGGCCGATGAGCAGTTTGCCGACGTTCACTGGGTGGAAGCCGTCCACATCCTTTTCCGGCCGGATGTGAGTGATGACCGCGTCCGGGTCGATGTGCGCGGGCAGTGGCATCTGCACCAGGATGCCGTGCACGGAGGGATCCCCGTTGAGCGTTTCGACGAGCGCCAGCAGTGCATTCTGCGTCGTGCTGGCCGGCAAACGGATAGTGTCGCCCGCCATCCCTGCTTCGCGCGAGGCCTTCTCCTTGGCGCCTACGTACACCGCACTGGCCGCGTCGTCCCCAACCAGCACCACCGTCAATCCCGGTGTCACGCCGCGCTCGTGAAGCGCTGCAACATCGGCCGCAACTTCGGCACGAAGCTCCCTGGCGAGCGCGACGCCGTCGATCAGCCGCGCGCCCGATGTCACGTCACTGGCCACGCGGTCGGAATCAGCGAGCAAAGTCCACCGCCCGCGTTTCGCGAATGAGCACCACCTTGATCTGCCCTGGATACTGGAGCTCGGCCTCGATGCGGCGGGCGATTTCCTCGGACAGTGTTGTCATGCGCAGGTCGTCCACGTCGTCGGGCACGACCATGACGCGAATTTCGCGTCCGGCCTGGATGGCGAACACCCGCTCCACTCCCTTGTAGCTCGACGCGATCCGCTCCAGTCCCTCCAGTCGCTTCACGTACGTCTCGAACGCTTCGCGACGGGCGCCCGGACGCGATCCCGAAATCGAATCGGCCGCCTGCACCAGCACCGACACTTCCGACTCGTGCGGCACGTCGTCGTGATGCGCGGCAATGCAGTTGACCACCAGGGGGTTCTCCCCGTACTTGGTGGCCATCTCCACGCCCAACTGTACGTGCGTGCCTTCGTGCTCGTGCGTCAGGACCTTTCCCACGTCGTGCAGCAGCGCTCCGCGCTTCGACATTGCCACGTCGAGTCCCAACTCGGCGGCCATGATGCCGGCCAGGTGCGCCACTTCCTGCGAATGCTGCAGGATGTTCTGACCGTAGCTCGTGCGCCACTTCATGCGGCCGATCAGTTTGATCAGCTCGGGGTGGAGGCCGTGCACGCCCGTATTGTACGCAGCCTGCTCGCCCGTTTCGACGATGGCGACCTCAACTTCCTTCTTTGACTTGTTGACGACCTCTTCGATGCGGCCGGGATGGATGCGGCCGTCGGACACCAGTTTCTCGAGCGCGAGCCTGGCAACCTCCCGCCGGATGGGATCGAAGCACGACACGACCACGGTGTCCGGCGTGTCGTCGATAATGACGTCCACGCCGGTCGCGAGTTCGAAGGCACGAATGTTCCGCCCTTCGCGGCCGATGATGCGCCCCTTCATCTCGTCATTCGGGAGCGAGACGGCGGAGACGGTCGTTTCGGCCGTGGTATCGGCAGCGATACGCTGAATGGCGAGCGCGACGATCTTCTTCGCCTCGCGCTCCGCCGTGCGGCGGGCGGTCTCGCGAATCTCGCGCAGGAGATTGGCCGCGTCCGCATGCGCCTCCTCTTCCAGGCGCCGAATCAACTCACTCTTCGCGTCCTGCGCAGACATGCCGGCCATCTGTTCCAGGCGTCGGCGCTCGTCGGCCACCAGCTTATCGAGCTCCTCTTCGCGCGCCTGGACGATCTTTTCCCGTCGGCCAAAGTCGCTGGCACGCCGCCCCACGTCCCGATCACGCTGCTCCACCACTTCGAGCTTCCGTTCAAGGGCACTCTCGCGCTCGCTGATGCGACGCTCCTCCAACTCTACACTGGCTCGTCGCGACCGAAGATCCTGCTCCGCTGTTTCCCGGAGCTTCATGACCTCTTCCTTGCCGGACACGATCGCGGCCTTGCGCAACGTGTCTACCTCGCGCTCAGCGTCGCTGATGATTCGCTTGGACGTTTCCTCGGCGGTCGTCTTGGCGGAGGCCTGCCGTTCGACCTCGGCCGCTCGCCCAATGCGGAAGCCGGACCGGCGGCCAAGAAAGAAAAAAGCCGGCGAGGCGACGACGAACACGCCCAGCGCGGCAAGAATTGCCAGTACGTTCATACGATCTATACTCCACCGCGGCCGAGCCACGGGAGAAGGGGTTCCACCGCCGTCCGTGCGGAGCGCCCTCCCATAGCGCCCGGCTCGAGGTGGCCCCGACGTGGGGGGCGACCTGGAACGGGCTAACTACAAACGGCGCATCGACCTACGGAACAGCTTGGCGACCTTCGGAAGTTATGGAGGCTCACCGGAAGCTGCAACTGTGATTCCACGCACCGTACGCCGGATCTACTGCCGTTACACTGGCAGCGGCGTGTGGCCGAGAGCTGACGGGGCCGGGTATGCGATAAACTGTGACGCACGCCCTGTTGGGGCCGTCTGCGCAGTGCCCACGCCGCGCGCCAGCGCACGTCAATGCGACCACCAGGGATGGCGCTTACGCTCCACAGATTCCCCGCCGTTGTTCCGCTCGGCTTATTTCGCTCCCTGATCGGGCTGACGCTCGCGCTGCTCGCAGCCTGCCACGACCCTTCGCCCGTGCGTCTTGGCATCGTTTTGGACCATGACGGGTACCGCGGTGCCCTGCTCGCCGCCAAGGACATCAACGACGCGGGCGGCGTAGCCGGACGGCGGGTCGAGCTGCGCATCCTCCACGGTCTTTCGACGAGGAGCGCCCGGGACGCAATGAGCGCGGCTGAGGATCTCACGTCCGATCCGAGCATTCTTGCGGTGGTCGGTCATACCAACAGCCGCGCCAGCGTCGCTGCGGCCCGCGTTTACAACGAGCACCACCTCGTGCAGATCGCTCCGACCTCGACAGCGCCGTCGTACAGCGATGCAGGGCCGTACAGCTTCCGAATGGTGGCCAGCGACATCCACCAGGGCCCGTTCCTCGCCGACGTGGTCCTGTCGGACCCGAGCCATCCCCGCACGGCCATTTTGTATGTGAACGACGACTATGGGCGCGCGTTGCACGGGACACTCGTTCGCAGCTTGGCGGCTCGCGCTCAACGTCCGGTATACGAGGCCCCGTATGCCGAAGGCGCGGAGTTCGGGAATGTCGATCAGGTGGCGCGCGCCATCGCCCGGACGCGGCCCCAGTTGCTGATATGGTTGGGAAGAAGCCCCGAGCTTCAACGGTTGTTACCGGTTCTGCGGTCACTAATTCCTGACCTGCGCGTCCTCGCCAGTGACGGGTTCAGCAATCCACGATACACGCCGCTTCCACCCGCCGCGCTGGTCGGGGTGCACTTCGTGAGATTTGTGGATATCGACGGGCCGCGTGCCACCTCCGCGCGCGCGCTCGCGACCAGCTACGAATCGCGCTGGCATTCGGCATCGACAGACCAGTTTCTCCTCGCGTACGATGCGGTGCACGTATTGATCGATGCAATTCGCGCCGTTGGCCCGAATCGCTCGGCGATTCGCGACTACCTGTCCGGGCTCGGAACGGTGCGGCCCGCCTTTTCCGGCGTCGTCGGTCCTCTGACGTTCGACACACACGGCGACCCCCCGCCCGTGTACTATCTCAATGAAGTCACGCCAACGGGAAGACGACCCGTGATTGACGTGCGGCGCGCGCCATGACGCCGGATACCGCGCGCTTGCCAACCCTGCGATTGGCCATCCTGGCGTCCGCCCTTGCGTTCGCTGTGGCGGTAGCCGGCTCTCTGATCTTCGCCGTGTCATTGTCGCAATCGATTCGGCTCACACTCGACAACAGCACCGAGCAGTTGCTGGTCGAGCAGCGCATCGCCGATCAGATCGTCAGCGCGTCGTTTGGCCAGCAGCTTACGGCGTACCGCGTCCTCGAAACGCCGAACGCAGCTACGTTGCAGGAATTTCGCGTCCGCGGCGAGCAGGCGTATGCGGGCATCCAGCTCTACCTGATTCGCCCGATGCCCGTGGCGGCCCGCCTGAAGGTCGAGACGATCAAGGAAGCGCACGAAGGCTTCGAAGTCGCGGCGCAGCATGCCTTCGACCTGGCATTGAGCGGCGAGACCGCGGCGGCGCGGGAGCGCCTGCGCGACCTCTCGGCGAAAGCCGCTGATCTCGAACGTGCGGTTCGCGCGTTCGTCAGCGATCGCGCGCAGCATCGCTCACAGCTGCGGGCGGTACAGGAAATGGAGCTGGCCCGATTGCAACGAGCCATGATCGCGCTCGCAATCGTGCTTGCGGCGGGAGCCATTGTGCTTGCGCTTCTGCTGCGCCGTAAGGTGTCGCTGATGCTCATCGACCTCGCGAAGGCCGTTAGCGCCGTGAGCGATGGAGACGGCGCCGTGCGCGTGGCACCGCAGCAGTATCGTGAGTTCCAGCTGCTGGCCGATAGCGTGGACAGCATGGCGGTGAAGGTGTACGACGCACGCACCCAGCTGGAGACGCGCCATCGCGAACTCATGGACACTGTCGCACGCCTGAAACGCACGCAGCGCGAGTTGGCGCAGCACGAAAAGCTGAGCGCCATGGGCGAGATGCTCGCGGGCCTGGCCCACGAACTGAACAATCCGCTGGCCGGCATCCTGGGCATCGCCGAGATACTGAAGGCGGAGCTGAGTGCGTCACGGGACCCCGAGGTGCACGACCTCCTGGCCACGCTGATCGCGCCACTCTTGAAGGAATCTCTCCGTGCGCGCGACCTGGTGCGTAACCTCCTGCACTTTTCCAGATCGGACAAACAGCAGCTGGAGGAGGTGCTCCTGTCAGAGGCGCTTGGCGTGGCCATTGGGCTCCGGCGGCACGCGTTCAGCGAGCAAGGCCTGCGTATCACATGCGACATCGAAGACTCGATCTCCGTGCTGGCGCGCCGGCAGACGCTCGAGTTGGCGATCATCAACGTCATGAACAACGCTCTTGACGCGATGGCCCACGGTGGTGGCAGCACGCTGCACATCGCGGCGCGGCGCGCGGGAGAGAGGACGCTGCTCGAGTTTCTCGACGATGGACCCGGCTTTACGGAAGCGGATCGAGCGTTCGAGCCGTTCTACACCACGAAGGATGTCGGAGCGGGTACCGGCTTGGGGCTGTCACTCGTGCACCGGTTCGTGGAGGAGTTCGGGGGCAGTGTCTGGGCAGAGAACGCGGAGCACGGAGGCGCCCGCATCTCGATGAGCCTGGCGGCCCCGCCCCTCGACGCGCACGCGATCGCGTCGGTACCCACTTCGACCCCCCTTCATACTGATTTAGAAAGCCAACTCGTTGCACCGTCGAGGATTCTCGTGGTGGACGACGAACCGTCACTCCGCAACGTGCAGCGGCGGATACTGATGCAGCTGTCGGCGGAGGTCGAAACCGCAGAGAGTGCCGAGCAGGCGCTGGCCATGATTCAGAAGGGCAGTTTCGACGTCGTCATCACGGATCTGCGGATGCCTGGCCCCATGAACGGGCGCGATCTACTCGCATGGATGGAGCGGCATCGTCCGGACCTTCTCGCGCGAACTCTGGTGGTGACCGGTGACGTACAACCGCACGGAGATTCCGGCCTGCCGGTGCCACCCGCTCGGATCATCCTCAAGCCATTCGACCGCACCGAGTATCTACAGCGCGTTCAGAGCGTTCTGGCCGGCGTGACCGCGCGGCGCTGACTTCGTATCCGTGCGGTCAGGTCCGTTTTCCTGGCGGCAGCAACCTGCGCACGTCCGCGGAGAGTCCCTGCATCGCGCCGACGAGGGCGCCGTTCGCCTCACGTGCCTGGAAGAGTTCGGAGGTGATCTGCAGCGCCGCAAGAATGGCGGCGCGGTTGGTCTCGATCACCGACCCGCCCGAGAGGATCAGCCGGATGGAGCGGTCCAGATGCTCCGCCACGGCCTTGGTGTGCTCCGGGGCGGCTTCGGTGCGCAGCACGTACGACTCACCGAGTATTTCGACTCGTACGGAGGTCTTCTTTCCGCTCACCGTTCGCCTCCGCCCTGCGCTTGTTGTCGGATGAAGCGGACGCGATCGAGCATTTGCCTCGCTCGTGCCGTGGCGGCGTCCAGCCGTCCACGGAGCGCCGCGTTTTCGTGCTCGAGTTGCGTCACGCGATCGGATAGCGCGCGCTGCTGATCGAGGCCGGCGGGCGCACCCTGCGCCTCGACCTCGCGGACGCGCGCTTCGGCGAGCAACGCACGCCGCCGGAAGCCGGCCAGCTCGTCCGCCAGATGACGAACGAGCGTTTCCAGCTCGCGGAAGGCGGTGATCTCAGGTTGAACGCTGTCGGACATTCAGTTCGCTGGTCAAGGCGGAAAGGATCTTCGCTCTGCGCCCTTCGATTTCCTTGTCGCGTAGAGTGCGCTCCGGGTGGCGCAAGGTCAACCGCCAGGCGACCGATCGGTGCCCCGCGTCCACACCCACCCCCTCGTACACGTCGAACGCCGCAAGCCGCTCAAGAAGCTCGCCGGCCGCCATTCGAATCACGCGCTCGACCTCGGCTGCTGACACGCCCGCGGGCAGCAAGAGCGCCAAATCGAACTCGGACGCCGGCGTCGTAGGCAACGGACGGTACTTTTCCGGCGTGCGCGGCGGCGGCGGCACCGGTTCGTCGTGTGCGTGCTCACCCGGCGGCGCGACGTCGCCGTTGGACACGGCGCGCAGCACGAACTCCACGCCGAACGCCGGTGAAGCCCACACCGGCGCATCGAGACGCACGCGTGAGACGTGACCACGCGCCGCACCGTCCACGACGATGGTCCACAGCAAGTCGCCGCCCTCGTGGGAGCGCTCCAGCGACCACTGTTCCACCCCGACCGCGCGGACGACAACTTCGGCCAGTCCCTTGGCGTCCCACTCGTCGAACTGCGACGGCTTCGCATTCGTGAAATGGGCTGGATCGCGATCGCCCATGACGAGCAACGCGACACGCATCGTCTCATCGGGCAACGCGTCGGCGCCCGGAGCGAACGCCGCCCCCACCTCGTACAGCCGCACATTGCGCTGCATGTGCGACAAGTTGTACTCGGCGCGCGTCGCCAGCGTTTCGAGCAGCGTTTGGCGCAAGTGCCCTTCACTTTCCGCCAGCGGATTCAGGACGCGCACGTGCGACGCGTCACCGGCCACGAAGGGCGTCGGCCGCGCCTCGAAGAGTCCGGCCGCCGACAGCGCGTCGCGCAATCGCGCCGCCAGCGTCCATAGCGGCGCGTCGCTCGACGTGCCGGGCCGATACGGCCGAATCTCATCCGGTAGTGCGTCGTACCCGTGCAGCCGAGCGATGTCTTCGATCAGGTCGGCGTCGATGCGGAGGTCCCTGCGCCAGCTGGGCGGTACCACATGTACCGCGGCGCCGCGATCGTCCACGTCGGCCATGCAGCCGATGGAGCGCAACAGCGCGGCAATACGTTCCCCCTCGATGGGAATGCCGATCACGCGGGCGACACGCTCCACGCGCAGCACGATGGCCGTGTGCGGAAGATCGCCAGCGTACAGGTCCACCGGCGGCGAAGTGATCTCGCCCCCCGCTAGCGAGAGGATCAGCGCCGCGACGCGCTCGAGCGCGCGCGGCGCCAACGCGATGTCCACACCGCGCTCGAACCGATAGCTCGCGTCGGTGGATAGCCCCACGGCGCGGCGCGTCCGGCGCGTGCGCGACGGGTCGAAGTTGGCGACCTCGACGAAGATGTCGGTCGTCGCCGCGTCCACTTCCGTCTCCCTCCCGCCCATCACCCCGGCGATTGCGATTGGGTGCATCGAATCCGCGATCACCGTCACGTCCGACGTGAGGGTGCGCGTCACCCCATCGAGCGTGAGGATGCTTTCGCCGTCCTTCGCCGAACGAATGACGATCGTCCGCTCCGGCATCTTTGGAAGCGGATCGACCTTGTTCAGATCGAACGCGTGGGTGGGCTGCCCGAGTTCGTGCAGCACGTAGTTGGACGCGTCCACCACGTTGTTGATGGCGCGCGCGCCGATTGCCGCCAGCCGATCGACAAGCCACTGCGGACTCGGGCCGACGCTGACGCCGCGGATCACAACGCCCATGTAACGCGACGCCAGGCGCGTGTCTTCCAGGTGCATCACGATCCCGCCCGCGTTGCCGGCACGACGGAAGCGCCGGGCCTCGGGGACCACGATGTCGGAGACGCCGATGTCCGGCAGTGTGAGCGCCACACCGGTGATCGCAGCCACCTCGCGCGCGACGCCCAGATGCGACAGCAGATCGGGGCGATTGGGGAGCACGTCGATCACGAGCCGTTTGTCGCCGATGGGCACCGCGTCCAAAAAGTGCGTGCCCGGCGCGACGTCCACGTCGAGCTCCATGATGCCGTCATGTTCGTCGCCCAGTCCCAGTTCGCGCGCCGAGCAGAGCATGCCGTTGGACGTCTGCCCTCGGATTTTTCGCTTCTCGATCCTGATGCCGTTGGGCAGCAGCGTCCCGGTGGGGGCGAACGGATACAGCTTGCCCGCCGCGACGTTAGGCGCCCCGCACACCACGTCGAGCAGTTCGCCCGTGCCCATATCCACCTTGGTGACGTGCAGGTGGTCCGAGTCCGGATGGGCCGCTTCTTCCACTACGCGTGCCACCACGATCGGCGCAAGATCCGCACGGAGCGTGACGACTTCTTCGACGGTGGCGGTATGCGCCGTGAGGAGATCGCGCAGTTCGTTTGCCGACTTCCCTGCGTCCACGAACGCGGAGAGCCACGAAACCGAGGCGTTCACTCAGCCACCTGTTGCAGGAATCTCATATCCGAATCATAGAGGAGCCTGATATCCGGCAGGTCGTAGCGCAGCATGGCAATGCGCGCCGGGCCCATGCCGAACGCCCAGCCCGTGTATCGCTCGCTGTCCACGCCGGCGGCTTCCAGCACACTGGGATGGACCAGGCCGGATCCGAGAATCTCCATCCATCCGGTCCCCTTGCACGCCGAGCAGCCCGCGCCTCCGCACAGGCGGCATTCGACATCCATTTCCGCCGACGGTTCCGTGAACGGAAAGTGGCTGGGGCGAAAGCGCGTGCGCGTCTTGCCGAAGAAGCGCTGGGCAAAGTGCGTCAGCGTCGCCTTGAGGTCGACGAAGGAGATGCCTTCGTCCACCGCGAGGCCTTCGATCTGCGCGAACGCCGGCGCGTGGGACGCGTCGAAGGGATCGCGGCGGAACGCCGTGCCCGGCGCGAGGATGCGAATGGGGGGCGCGTAGCGCTGTAGCGTACGCACCTGCACGGGCGACGTGTGCGTGCGCAGTAGTGCCCCCTCGCCGAGGTAGAGGGTGTCGTGCATGTCCAGCGCCGGATGGTCGGGCGGAAAGTTGAGCGCGCCGAAGTTGTACCACTCCGATTCACTTTCTGGACCGAGCGCGACGGTGAAGCCAAGCTCGCGGAAGATGCCGACGATCTCGTCGATGACGACCGTGACCGGATGCTTCGCGCCCTGCCAGCGATGGCGGGCGGGCATGGTCAGGTCGAGGTGCGGGGCTCTCGTGGTGGCATGGCGTACCGTGAGTTGCCGCTCGTCATGCGTGGTGGTGAGGCGGGTCTTCGCGTCGTTGAAGGCCCGTCCCGCGTCACGCCGGGAGTCCGCCGGCAGCGCGCCCAGCGCCCGCTGCAGCAGGAGCAGTTCGCCGCGTTTGTCGCCGAGGAACTGAATCCGCGCTGTCTCCAGCGCGTCCTCATCGGCGGCGGCGGTGAATGCGGCGGCGCCGCGCGCCGTCAGGTCGGCCGCGTAGGCGAGATATTCTTCGAGCGTTGGCGTATCAGAGAGCATCGCGGGCAGTAACCGGCGTATGGCGGCGTATGTCGGAAATGATTCGGCGGCGGCGAGACCCAAGGTCGCGCCGCCGCCGAAGACCTGCGAGAGACAGACTCCTTACGCAGCGTTCAGGGCAGCGCGCGCCGCTTCGGCGATCGCGGCGAACGCCTGGGGATCGCGGACCGCAATGTCGGCCAGGATTTTCCGGTCGACTTCGATGCCGGCGAGCTTCAGCCCGTTCATGAATACACTGTAGCTCATGTCGTGCTGGCGCGCGCCCGCGTTGATGCGGACGATCCAGAGCTTGCGGAAATCGCGCTTCTTGTTCTTGCGATCGCGATAGGCATAGACCCATCCGCGCTCGACGGTTTCCTTGGCGGCCTTCCAGAGCTTGGAGCGAGCGCCGAAGGCGCCCTTGGCGTGCTTGAGGATCTGCTTCTTCCGCTTGAGGCGCGGGACGTTCGATACGGCGCGTGGCATAGTCGGCTCCTGTTACGCGGCCTGAATGAGGCGCTTGATGCGCTTTTGCTCGCCATTGGTCGCGATCAGACCGGCGCGGCGCAGATTGCGCTTCCGCTTGGACGACTTCTTGGTGAGGATATGGCTCTTGAAGGCCTTGTAGCGCTTGACCTTACCCGTTCCCGTCAGCTTGAAGCGCTTTGCAGCGCCCTTGTGCGTCTTCATTTTCGGCATAGCCCGCTCTCTTTATTTGGGCGTGAGAATCATCGTCATGGACTTCCCTTCCAGCCGGCCGGCGCTTTCGATCTTGCCGATGTCGGCCAATGCACCGCTGACCCGATCCAGCACGGCCTGACCGAGCTCCGGATGGGCGACCTGCCGGCCACGAAACATCATCGTGACCTTCACTTTGTTCTTCTCTTCCAGAAAGCGGCGCGCGTGACGGGTCTTCGTCTCGAAGTCGTGATCGTCGATGCCCGGCCGGTATTTCACTTCCTTCAGCTCGATGACGTGCTGCTTCTTCTTCGCGACCCGCGCCTGCTTCGCCATCTCGAACTTGTACTTCCCGTAGTCCATGATGCGGACCACCGGGGGACGAGCTGTGGCGGCGACTTCCACGAGATCCAACCCGGCTTCTTCCGCCATTCGGAGCGCCGTGTCCACCTCGAGAATCCCGAGTTGCGAACCGTCGGCACCGATCACGCGGACCGGGCTGATGCGGATCATGCGATTGACCCGCACGCGCTTGGTGGTGTCCTGAATACTCGTAGCCTCAGAGAGAGAAGAACGAAAAAGCGGACCTTCTGAAGGCAGAAGAGTCCGCGACGACACACGGCTCCCATGAATGGGCGGCCGCGAGTAGAATCAGACTCCTGCAGCACACCTCGCCACGATGCGAGGGCCAGAGGGTGGGCGGCCCTGACGGGACACCACTTAGCTAGTTGTCAGAGCGGAAGTTAGAGCGATTGGGGCGGAAGTCAAGGCAGGCGTGCTGGAGGGAGCCTAGCCCCATTCATGCATGGCAAGGAATCGAGTCTCCACTTGCCACGGCCCCCCGGCGTGGTGCCGTGTTCATGTCAAGCCAGGTGAATGGATGTCCAGCCGACGACAATTGATGCTACTCGCGTACCTCGCGACTTTCTCAGTGGCTGGAGCGACCGCCGCGTCCGCGCAGGCCGCCGGAACGGCGGACTCGGCGCGCGGCATCCCGGCAGAAGGCTCACCGTTCCTCAAGGGGAACGAGGTCACGCTCCTTGCGGTCGCGGCGTTCGTCTCGATCGAGGTCGGGCACTTCGATACGAAAATCGCGCACTACATGCAGAGCTCCTCGGTTCAGGGCGGGGACAGCACGCTCGTCCGGAAGTTGACGAACGTGAATGAGACGACGCTGACACTCGGCGCCGCGCTTGGTTACGGCGTCGGCCGGCTCACCCATTCACCGACCATCACCGATGTGTCGGCGCACGTAGGCGAGGCACTGCTGCTCACGAACGTCGTGAGTCAGGCCATCCGCGGGCCGTTCGGCCGAGCACGTCCCTACGTCACGCACGATGACGACAACTCGAACTTCCACGTCCGGAAGGGATTCACCAGCTACGACTATCGGTCATTGCCCTCGCTGCACTCAGCGTCGGCCTTCGCGGCCGCGTCGGCGCTGACGGCGGAAATGAACGAGCGACATTTTGGCGGCACATGGATCGTGGGTCCCGCACTCTTCGCTGCGGCCACCATACCCGGACTGACACGAATGTACCTCGATCAGCACTGGGCAAGCGATGTGGTGATGGGCGGGTTCCTCGGCGCCTACTTCGGGCAACGGGTCGTCAACCACGCGCACTCCAATGCACGCAACCGGCTTGACCGCTTCCTGTTGGGGACGACCGTCGCTCCCGCCGCGCATGGCGGCTATGTCATCGGGTTCAACACCGGCGCCGGCACGCAGTGATGGCGCGAGCACTCGTTGGCGTTGCATGATCGATCTGATTGAGCGTTGCTGCAAAACAGAATACCGCGGATCGTGCGGATAAACAGCGTGAATGGGCGCGGATACTGACTCAGTGAGGTTGCTCGCCGCCGCAGGCACTGTCGCTTGGCAACCACAATCAATTGAGAGTGAACCGCTCTGGAGGTTGCGTGGGTTACTTCGACTTCAGGGACCAAGGAGCAATCCGCGACGATCTCGCACTGATCCGCTTAATCCGCGGTAGTCAGTAAGCCGTGGACTCCACCTCGCACGCATAACCCTTCCCCTCCCTGCGAATACGCCCCCACGCATTCACCGAATCGTGCTCGAACACGATGGCCCAGTCCTCGTCCGCAGCCTCGGC
>JANYIN010000021.1 GCA_025362035.1 Gemmatimonadaceae bacterium
CTTGAGGTAGTTCAGAACCTGTGCTTCGTGAGCCGAATGTATCTTGTCAGCCGTCTTCAATTCGATGATGATTTGTTCCTCCACCAGGAGATCGGCTCGAAAATCTCCCACTGGCGTGCCATGAAAGTACACTGTCACCGACTTCTCGCGTTCACAGGCAATGCCGCGCTCATTCAAAGCGATGAACATTGCACGCTTGTAGACAGGCTCGAGAAAGCCGGGACGAAGTTCATTATAGACGTCAAAGAAGGCGCCGATGACCTCACGCGAGATTTCTTCATGAAGCAGCACGAGCCGATCTGTTGGTTCATTCATCGAGTGGTATCCGCGAAGATTCGGTTGTTCGATCCGTAAGTATCCGCGGTAGTCAGTTCGCAAGAGCATCCATCCACCGCCCCATGACCCACACCGCCGCGTGACCCCTCGCTCCATCCCGACGCTCGTCGCGGCCATCCTGAGCACTGCCTGCGCCGCCCGCACACCGCCACTCGAGGCGATCTGGTACGCGCGCAACTCCGATGAAAGCGTGGTCAGCTTCGTCGCGAACGCCTCCCGCATCTCGATCGTCGCGCCACAGGTGTTCGCGCTCGACAGCCTTGGCATCATCCGTGGGTCCATCGACCCGCGCATCATCGCCACGGCTCGAGCGCAGGGTGTGAAGGTCATTCCCCTCGTCATGAATCCCGGCTTCGACCAGCCGTCTATCCATCGCGTGCTCACCGTCGTCGCCACGCGAGCGAATGCCATCCGGAACCTGGCCGCGCTCTGCCGCGACTACCACCTCGACGGGATCCAGTTCGACATCGAGAATGTGCACGTCGGCGATCGTGATGCGTTCACGTCGTTTGTGCGAGAATCGGTGGACTCGGTCCATCACGCCGGCTGCACGCTGTCGGCGGCGGTGGTGCCGCGCACCGGAACCGACCCCGGGACCTCAGACTACCACCGCTGGATCGATGACAACTGGCGCAACGTCTACGACTACAAGGCACTCGCTGATACGCTCGATTTCATCTCCTACATGACGTACGCGCAGCACACGGGAGGCTCCACCGCGGGACCGGTCGCCGGATTTCCATGGATGGAGGCGTCGCTCAAGTACGTGCTGTCGCTGGGCGTGCCGCCGTCCAGGGTCTCCCTGGGCATTCCCGCCTACTCCGACTACTGGTATTCGGCGTACAATCCAGTCACGGGTTCGCGCATGCGCGGGGACGACATTGCCTATCCGTCCATCGTTGCGCTCCTGACTCGGGCCGGTGCGGAGCCGCACTGGGACGACCTCCAGAAGGCCTCGTTCGCGATGTGGGAGAATCACGGCGTGTTCGAGCTCGCCTGGCTCGAGGACGCCCGAGCCTTCGCCGCCAAACTGGCGCTGGTGCGCCGCTATGGATTGCGCGGGTATTCCGTGTGGCTACTGGGACTCGAAGACCCCCGCACCTGGGAGGTGGTTGGACCGGTCGTCAGGAACTAGCGGAGCGACACGAGGGCAATTCGAGGCCGCATCGATTCTCAATTGAACTGCCTACCGCGGATGAACGCGGATCACACAACCGAATGCCGGCGGATACTTCGCAGGAATGGACATCGGTCAGTGCCGGTCTGTCGCTTGTCCCCGTAATGAGGTAGAAGAGACGAGCCGGCGAAAGCTGGGTTTCGGTCCGAAATTCAACACGAATCCAACGTGCACACGAGTTGCCTTGAGGTAGTTCAGAACCCGTGCTTCGTGAGCGGCATGTATCTTGTCAACCGTCTTCAATTCGATGATGATTTGTTTCTCCACCAGGAGATCGGCTCGAAAATCTCCCACTGGCGTGCCATGAAAGTGGACTGTCACCGACTTCTCGCGTTCACAGGCAATGCCGCGCTCATTCAAAGCGATGAACATTGCACGCTTGTAGACAGACGCGAGAAAGCCGGGACGAAGTTCATTATAGACGTCAAAGAACGCGCCGATGATCTCACGCGAGATTTCTTCATGAAGCAGCACGAGGCCACCGGTTGGTTCATTCATCGAGTAGTATCCGCGAAGATTCGGTTGTTCGATCCGTAAGTATCCGCGGTAGTCAGTTCCCAAGAGCATCGGCGACAATTCCGCTCGCGGATCTGCACGTTCGCCAGTAGAACCCCACCAGTGGAGGGCAACCGCAATGCACCGCCGATCCTTTATCCAGGCCGCGAGCTTTTTCGCAGCCGGCGCGTGGGCCCTGCCACGCCATATGCTGGCCACCACTCGTCTCGACCGTATCGGACTCGAGCTGTACTCCGTCCGCAACGCAATGCGAGCCGATCCCGAGCGCACCCTCGCGGCCGTGCGCGCCATCGGCTACGACGACGTGGAGCTCCTCTGGTCGATGGACAACTTCGGGCGCACACCCCAGCAGGTGCGTACCTCGCTCGATCGCGAGGGACTCCGCGCACCGTCCGCGCACATCGCTCCGGAGACGATGCTCACAGATTGGAACAGAAGCCTGGACACGGCCCGGCTCCTGGGACACGACTACCTGATCGTGCCCAGTCTCACGTCCGACGCACAGAAGTCGCTGGACGTGTGGCGAACGTGGGCCGATCACTTCAACACCGCGGGCGCGGCGGCGCGGCGCTCGGGCATCTGGCTCGCCTTTCACAACGAGCCGGAGCACATGAAACCCATCGAGGGAGTGGTTCCCTACGACCTCTTCGTCGAACGGCTCGATCCAACGGTCGTCCGGCTCCAGCTCGACGTGGGCAACATGGTCATGGGCGGCGGAAACCCGATGCGGTACCTGGCGAAGTACCCGGATCGTTACTGGACCTTCCATCTCAAGGACGTCGTCGCCGATGGCTCGGCCGATACGGAGCTGGGCTTGGGCACGTTCGATTTCAAGCGCTTCCTGACCGCGGTCCCGTCACTGCTGGGCAAGTCATGCTACGTGGAACAGGAAGGAGCAAAGGACGAGCTCGCGAGCATGCGCGTGGACCACGCTTATCTGAGGAATCTGGATTTCTGACCGTTGTGCGCGAAGTGCTCAACCGAGAAACGGATTCGGCACGCGGTACGGGGCGACGGCGGGCTCGATGCGCGCGTTGATCTCGTCCAGCGACTCCTGCATTCGACGGCGCGCGAGTTCCAGGAGCACCGTCTCGTAGTCGGCACGCTCGCCAGGGGCTACGCGCACGACCGAAATGGGTTCCGGCACACCCACGTGCAGGATGCGCGGCCCCAGAGGACGTGGCAGCGTTTTGGCGAGTACGTCCGACCAATGGCGTCGAAGCATCCGGTCGCGAATGCGCTTGAGGCTCTCGGACAACTGTTCTTGTGTCAACGTGGTCGCGCCGTAGACCTCGGCGGTGAATTCGCCGAGCCGCTTGGCTTCGTCCGCCATGTCGCGGTCGCGACGCAGCGCCTCCCGTCGCGCCGACCCCCCCGGTGACGTGTCGTTGCGGAGGAGCGCGCGCTCACTCTGAATGGCGCGTGTGAGGCGCGCGATGCGACGGTCGAGCTGGTCGGTCGCATCGATGTGGTAGCGTTGCTCGAGTTTCCGCACGAGATGCTGTTGAAACTGCCGCTGCCGCTCGAAAAAATCGTCGCTCACGGAGGCCTCGGTCAGGCCGTTCATCCGCATCTGTGACACCAGGATTCCCCGCTGCAGCGCGAGAAACCGCTGCGAGACCGCGCTCGGGTCGCCGCCGGAAAGTGCGAGCCGCCGCTCCACGAGCGCCATCTCGCGGTGCAGGCGCGCGCTCACGTCGCCCACGAACTGGTACTTCCAGACAATCGGGACGATGAACACCGGATGCGGCGCGTCATCCGCCGCGTGTATCGCCATCTGCGCGATCCCGGGGAACAGCGGATGCACGAAATCGTTCGTCCATCGCACGCTGCCTTCCGGGTGCAGCAGCACCCCGTGCCCACGGCGCGCCCACTCCACCGAGAAGGCTCGAGCGGCGTCGCCGCCGTCGTTGGCCACCAGATTGTTCATCCCCCAGAACCCGGGCGCCGTGGCCACGATGTCGCGGTCCGCCCAACTGGCCATCCTCGGGGCAACGTAGGTCGAGATCTCCTTGTCCACGAACCAGTCCGATGCAAACTCTGGGTGGTTCGGTCCCAGAAACGCCACCGTCCCGGAGTTCACGGCCATCCGGAGACGGCGCAGGTCGGGCTCGCGCATGTCCACGTCGCGAATCCAGGCATGGCCGTGGACCAGAGGCAGGTCGCGCACGCCGGGAATGGCACGCAGAACCGGCAGTCCTCGCAGGAGGAACCACCGGTTCGCGATACCGAGGAGCCACATCAGCGCGGCGTTCGGGCGCGGCGCACGCCAGTGGTGCGCTGCCGCGGCGGTATCGTGTGCGATGACGACCTCTAACGGCTTACTTCACGCCCAGGTTCTTCTTGAGGAAGGCAATCGTTCGCGGCCAACCATCCGTCGTGGCGGCGAGGTTGGCTGCCTCTTCCGCCGTGTCGCGCGTGGGCTTTGGGTCGTCCTGTTGCCGCAGAAAGCCGTGTACGGCGCCATCATAGTTGCTGGCCGCATAGTCCTTGCCCAGCGCACGCATGGCGGAGTCAATGGCCGGCATGGCCGCGGCAATGCGCGCGTCCTTCGAGCCGTTCAACAGCAGGACCGGCTTGGTGATTCTGGCCAGGGAATCGGCGATGGGCACCGCACCGTTCATGTAGGGCAGGCCGTAGAAGGCCACGCCTCCCGAGAACCCTCTTCCATTGGCCACGGCGGCACCCCACGTCGTCGAACCGCCCCAGCAATAGCCGATCACAGCGTAGTGCGGCGCGGCCGACGGCAGCGCCATCGCATAGTTTGCCACCGCGGCGATGCCACGATTGCGTTCGGCGGCGCCGACGTTGCCGATCAACTTGCGCGCCGAATCGCCGCTCAGCTCCATCGTGGACGGGCCGCCGCGCACGCGTGAAATCAGGTCCGGCGCAATCGCGATGAATCCATCCGCCGCCACCTGATCGGCTACGTTGCGCACCCAGGTGGACAGCCCGAAGATCTCGTGGATCACCACCACCACCGGGGTCTTCGCATTGGAGGTGGATGGATAGACGATCCACGCCATGAGCGAATCGCTGGAGCCGGGCTCCCACGCAAGCTTCACCCACTCCGCATGCCGTGGGCTTGCCTTGAGTCGACCGGCCGCAAAGTTATTGCTCGCGGGCAAGCCGGGCGTGTCGCCGGCGAGCGCAGTGCCCCGAACGCCCAATCGACCCGATACGAGAAGGTTCGGCGGCCCCTGGGTCAGCAGGTCAGCCGGCTGCATGTGCGACATGTGCTCGTCCAAAACACGCGACTCCGGCTTCTGGCGTTGAATCGAGCACGCGGACACGAACAGCGCGAAGATGAGCGCGCTGCGAATTCTTGCTGTGGCGGACATCGGTGCCTCTGGGCGAGATTTGTCGAGGTTCTAAACGGGTCGGGCCATCCAGATGGACGGGTCCAACGTACTGGAATATGCAGAACATGAAAGGGTCAGGCGGGTAGGGGAAGTGTTGCCTGATGTGTCCACTAACGACCCGCCTGCGCGCGGCGTCTGAAGCTGACCGAACGAGGAGCGTGCTCGAGATGACGAAATTCTGGATTCCAGCGGTGCTCGTGGCGCTCGCGTCGTGCGGCGGTGACAATGCAGTCACGCCAACGCCGCCGGTAACGCCCACCGGCACCACCTTCAAGATCAATCCCTGCCCGGGCGGCACGGTGCAGCTCGCCATCGGAGCATCCGCGCGCGTGGACTGCAGCGGGGGAGGTACCACCGTGACGTTGGCCGGCAATGGCGCCAGCTATCTGATCGTCCCGGAGTTCGCCACTGACCAGGGGGACACCACCCCGGTCAGGTACAACATCGCCACGGGAACGGCGGCCTCGGCCTCGATCTCGCCACTGTTCAGTGGCGCGCGCGCAGCCTCCGGCTCCGCCAGCCCGCTGCTGACAGGCGGCGGTCTCCTTCCAGCCATGCGGCCGATGGCTGCACAGATCGCCGCCGAACGCGTTTTGCGGGGGCGAGGCAAGCTGCAGGCCGGCACGGGCACCCTCAGAGCGTCGTTCATGCGCGCGCCAACCGTCCAACGCGCCGCCCAATTGACCATTCCGGCCGTGGGCAGCACGCGCAGCTTCCGGGTCCTGTCGAACTTCAACAACAATGCGTTCAAGACAGTGGGAGCCCGGCTGGCGTTCGCCGGCAGCAATGTCCTGCTTTACATCGATACCCTGACGCCCGGTAACGGCTTCTCGGGGCAGCAGCTCAGCGACTTCGGAACCCTGTTCGACCAGACGCTCTATCCCATCGCGACGAATGCGTTCGGCTCGCCGGTGGATCTCGACCAGAACGGCCACGTGATCATGCTGATGTCGCCCGTGGTCAATGCGGACACCCCGAAGGCGTCGTGCAAGACGTCGGGTTACGTCGCCGGCTTCTTCGATTCAGGCGACTTCAACGGACCGTCCGATCCGAACTCCAATCAGGGCGAGATTTTCTACTCCATCGTCCCCGATCCCGATTCCACGGTGAGTTGTCCACACACGGTGGCGGACCTGGGACTGACGGTGCCTGCGACGTTCCTGCACGAGCTCCAGCATCTCATCAATTACTCGCAGCACGTGATCCTGGGCAGCGGAAGCCCCGGAGCGAGCTGGATGGACGAGGGATTGAGCATCGTCGCGGAGGAACTCGGTTCGCTCTACTACGAGCAGAAATTTCCCATCGCCAGCGGCACCGGTCGCACCAATCCGGCACAGCTCTTTCCTGATTCGGCGCAAGGGTATGTATCGGGGTTTCTGTACGACTCCTACCAGTTTGCGCGCCGTCCGGAATTGGCCAGCATCACCCTTCATGACGACTCCGAGAACGGCTTCTCCTGGCGCGGTGGCGCGTGGCTGTTGATGCGCTACCTGGCGGATCAGGTGGGCACTGGAGTCTACAAGAAGCTGGAGAACGGTCCGTCAAACGGGGTGCAGAACATCGAACAGGCCACCGGTCAGTCGTTTGTCTCCCAATTCGCGAACTTTGGAATCGCGCTGGCAACGGATAGTCTGGTCGGCTTGCCACGCTCCAGCGTGTCCGCGCCGAACAGATTCAGCACCCGCAATGTGAAGGCGCTCTGGGCGCGCCTTTTCACCACGTCGCAGGGCTCGACGGACTTTCCGCTTCCCAATCCCGTGATCCTCAAGCCCATCACGGGCGATACCGCGACCGCACAGATGCAGCCGGGCACGTTGACCCACTACCGACTGGACACGCCAACCGGTGCCGAAACCGTCACCATCCAGTTCGCGGGACCGTCGGGTGTGGCATTCTCGTCGGCGCTCAAAGCGCAGGTGGGGATATTCCGGCTACCCGCGGGTCAGTAGGCGCGTCGGCCCCGCTTGGATTGGGTAGAGCGCTACTGGCGGCGCTGCTCCTGCTCGCGTGGCCGAGCGCGATCCGCGCGCAGTCGTCGCTGCCGTATCGCGACAACAGGCTTCCCGTCGCCCTGCGTGTGCAGGACCTGCTGGGACGAATGACGCTCGAAGAGAAGTTCTGGCAGATGTTCATGATTCCGGGCGATCTGGACAATCCGGCCAACGACTATTCGCACGGCGTATTCGGCCTGCAAATCCGGCTTCCGCCGCGTAACGGTCCGGATTCGATGCGCCCCGGTCCCCAGTCCACACAGGTTCACGCCGAACGGATCAACGCCATCCAGAAGTATTTTGTCGAGCACACCAGGCTCGGCATTCCCATCATTCCGTTCGAGGAGGCGCTCCACGGGCTTCCCAGTGACGGCGCAACGATGTTCCCGCAAGCCATCGCGCTCGCGGCAAGCTGGGACACGTCGCTCATGTCGCGCGTCGCCTCGGCGATCGCGCGCGAGGCCCGAAGCCGCGGTATTCGACAGGTGCTGTCGCCCGTAATCAACATCGCGAGCGACGTGCGCTGGGGCAGAGTGGAGGAGACGTACGGGGAAGACCCGGTGATGTCGTCGCTCATGGGTGTGGCGTATGTGTCCGCGTTCGAGCACGCTGGAGTCGTCGCGACGCCCAAACACTTCGTGGCGAACGTTGGCGAGGGGGGTCGGGACAGCTACCCGATCGACGCCGATCGACGACTGCTCGCGGAGATGTACTTCCCCCCATTCAGGTCAGCGGTCCAAAAGGCGCACGCCCGCTCAGTGATGACATCCTACAATTCCGTGGACGGCACACCGGCGACGCAGAATCGCACCTTGATCACTGACGTGTTGAAGCGCGAATGGGGCTTTGCGGGCTACGTCATCTCGGACGCTGCGGCAACGGGCGGAGCGACCGTGCTGCACGCCACGGAAGCCAGCACCGCAACCGCGACGAAGCACGCGCTCGATGCGGGACTCGACGTGATCTTCCAGTCGTCGTTCGAGCAGCATCGGCCCTACCTCTCCGCGTTTCGCAGCGGCGCCATCGCTGATTCCGTGATCGACGCCGGCGTCACCCGCGTACTGCGGGCCAAGTTCGAGCTGGGCCTTTTTGAACATCCGTACGTGAACGTGGACAGCGCATCATACTGGAATGGTCACGCGAGTCATCGGGCGCTCGCGCTCGACGCGGCACGCGAGTCCATCGTGTTGCTCGAAAACAATCGCGGCGTGCTGCCGCTCTCGCGCGCGACGACGTCCGTTGCCGTCATCGGAGTGGACGCGGAATCGGTCCGGTTGGGCGGCTATGGCGGCCCGGGCAATACGCCGGTTTCAATTCTCACCGGCATCCGGGAAAAGCTCGGCACTGGTGCGAGAGTACGCTTTGCCGCCGGCCCGGGCCGAACGACTCCGGAATACGTCACGATCCCGACGGCATCCTTGAGCAGCGCCATGAACGGGGAGGCGCAGCGCGGACTGCAAGGTGAATATTTCGACAACAATCAGCTCATGGGCGCGCCAAGGCTCGTGCGCACCGATCCCCAGGTGGATTTTGGGTGGACACTCAATTCACCCGCGCGCGGCATCCCGTTCGATTGGTATTCGGTGCGATGGAGCGGGCGGCTCACAGCGCCGTCCAGCGCGGCGGCACTGCATCGCATCGGAGTGGTGGGCAACGACGGCTACCGCCTGTACCTCGACGGCAGGCTCGTGATCGACAACTGGAAGAAGCAGTCGTTTCACGCGCGCTTCGCGAGTGTGTCGCTGGCTCCCGGTAGTGCGCATGACGTGCGGCTCGAGTATTTCGAAAGCACCGGAAACGCGCGTATCGCGCTCGCGTGGGATGCGGGTGTGCCGAACGACTGGTCGTCGACGATCGATAGCGCCGTCGCCGCGGCGAGGGGCAGCGATATGGCCGTGGTGGTGGCGGGAATCGAGGAAGGCGAGTTTCGCGACCGGTCGTCACTGGGGCTGCCCGGGCACCAGGAAGAACTGATCCTGCGCGTCGCGGCGACGGGGAAACCAGTGGTCGTCGTGCTGATCGGCGGCAGTGCCATCACGATGTCGCGGTGGCTCGACAAGGTGGACGGCGTCATCGATGCCTGGTACCCGGGCGAAGAAGGGGGTCACGCCGTGGCCGATGTGCTGTTCGGTGACTTCAACCCGGCGGGGCGGCTGCCCATCACGTTCCCGGTCAGCGAGGGCCAACTTCCGCTGTACTACGATCACAAGCCGACCGGCCGCGGCGACGACTATGTCGATCTCACGGGACAGGCACTGTTTCCGTTCGGCCACGGACTCAGCTACACGACGTTCGAATATTCAACCCTGTCCATCCAGCCTGCGGTCATTCCTCCATCGGGCAATGCCGTGGTGCGATGCCGGGTGCGGAACGCGGGTACCCGCGCGGGCGACGAGGTCGTGCAACTCTACATCCACGATGTCCTCGCGTCGGTCGCGCGTCCCGTCCTGCAGCTCGAGGGGTTTCGACGCGTGCACCTCGAGGCGGGCGAAGAACGCGAGGTGACGTTCGATCTGACGCCGGAACAGCTGCAAATGCTCGATGCGAACATGCGCTGGGTCGTGGAGCCCGGCGCGTTCCGCGTCATGGTCGGTGCGTCGTCCAAGGACATCCGCCTGAGAGGCGAACTGGTCGTCCAATGAGCCGACTCATTGAGCATACACCGCAACCGTGACTTCACCTGCCGTCTCGATTACATCCTCAATCACCAACCTTATGCGCCGCACCACGGTCGGCTCCAGCCTGCCCATACGGGCGTAACCGATGGTCGTTCCGCGCGACAGCAAGCCCCACTCCGCGTCGGTAGCACCGTACAGCGACCACTTCGCCACCGACTGGCCCTCCTCGATATTCTCGCCGAGCCGAAACGCCGAGATGGGTGTGGCGCGACCGAGATCGAGGATGACTTCGGCGGTGCGTGGGCCGGTGCTGGTCCATCGCGCCGTGCCCTGGATGCGGCTCTCGCGCAGGCCAGTGAGGCGGTCGCGAAAGCCCGTCAGTCGCGACACGTCAGTGGCGTGCAGCAGCCCCCCGCGTGTCGGCGGCACGTTGAGCAGCAGCTTCGCATTGCGGCCCACCGACTTGAAGTAGAGGTCGTACAGGTCGTCTTCCGTGCGGACCGTCGCATCATCGTCTGAGTGGTAGAACCAGCCCTTGCGAATGGATGTATCCGCTTCCGCGGGACGCCATACCGTGCCCGCCGCGTCGCCGTGCTGGAGCGCCGCGGTGACGCCGGGACCGTCCTGGCCCGGGTACCGGACAGTGTCCGGATTCACCGTGGACCAGTTTGGCTCGCCGCCCGACCCGTTCTCGTTGCCGCACCAGCGCGCGTCAGGCCCGGCGTCCGAGAACATCACGGCGTTCGGCTGCAGCCGGCGCACCAGGCTCCACACGCGCGGCCAGTCGTATGTCTGCTTCCTCCCGTTCGGGCCCTCGCCATTCGCGCCATCGAACCACACCTCGGCCAGTGGGCCGTAGTTGGTCAGCAGTTCGGTGAGCTGGTCGCAGTACAGGTCGTTGTAGCGCGGAGAGTCGCCATACAGCGGGTTGTTGCGATCCCACGGCGACAGATAGAGGCCGGGCCGCAGGCCTTCAGCGCGACACGCATCGACCATTTCGCGAACGACGTCGCCCGTGCCGCCGCGAAACGGACCGCTGGCCACGCTATGCGAAGTAGTTCGGGTCGGCCAGAGACAGAATCCGTCGTGATGCTTGGCCGTGAGGATCACCGAGCGGAAATCCGCCGCGCGCGCCGTGCGCGCCCACTGGCGAGCGTCGAGTTGCGTTGGCGCGAAGATGGCAGGGTCCTCGCGGCCGTCTCCCCACTCGCGATCGGTGAACGTGTTCACGCCGAAATGCAGGAACATCGCCATCTCGTCGCGCTGCCACCGGAGTTGCGACGCGGAGGGGCGCGGACGTTCCACTGGCAGCGCGTTCGCGCGCAGAAGGCGCGGCGCCACCATGCGCGCCGCAATTGTTGCCGCGCTCGCGCGCACAAAGGTGCGACGGTTCATCGATACTCTCGGATCACGGGGCACTGCAGATAATAGCGCCGGAGAATTACAGTACCGCGTGTTCAGCCCGGTCGTGTTCACTCGCCCACGCCGCGACCATATCTTCCCTCCGCATCCGTACGCGACACCAAGGTCAATTGGCGGGGCCCACCTCCGAACAGCGAGCCGTGCGGGAAGGTCAATTCCCAGAACCGGCCGTCACGCGGATCAAGGAAGAGCGCCGTCCACCCGTCCGGCGAGCGACCCCTCGGCAGTAAACGTTTCGTTACCAGCCAGAAGATACGTTCGTCAACAACGTCGGCCGCGCGACCCGTACCGTCGCCACTCTGGCCCGTAAGTAGCGTTTCGTGGGATTCGAGATCAGCGAAGTCCGTAGTCATCTGACCGCTGGTGGCATCTGAAGGCCTTGCATGTCCCTGCGGCCACTCAATATGGAGAGGCAGGATCTGGATCGCGACATCCACCCGGCACTCCCGCAACAGCAGCGCCGTTGACAGGCGCGGAGCGTAATGTCGGCAATCAGTTTCTCACTGTTCGATTCGACTATCGGCCGCTTCTCCATCGCGTGGGGCGTCCGAGGTATATTCGCCGTGCAGCTTCCGCAGCCCGGCGAGCGTGAAACCCGCGACCGCTTGATCCGACGATTCCCGGGCGTGCGCGAAATGTCGCCGCCGCCGGAGATCCAGCGTGCGGGCGAGGCCATCCAGGCTCTGCTGCGGGGAGAGCCCAGTGATCTGTCATTCATCGAACTCGACCTATCGAGCGTACCGGCATTTCACCGTCAGGTGTACGCCGTGGCCAGAACGATTCCGCCGGGCACCACTATCACCTACGGCGACCTGGCGAAACAACTGGGCGAAGCCGGGCTGGCGCGGACTGTCGGGCAGGCGCTCGGTCGCAATCCGTTCGCGCTGGTCGTGCCCTGTCATCGAATTCTGGCCGCAAAGGGGAAACTCGGCGGCTTCTCCGCCAGCGGCGGCGTGCGTATGAAGCAACAACTGCTGCGGATCGAAGGCGCGGACCGGGGCGGGGAACTCAGCCTGTTCGACTGAGGCCAAATGAACGAGCCTCGCACGGGCACTCACCTCGCCGCCTCGAGCGAGAAGCGGGCGAGTCGCGCGATGGTCTCCGTGATCTCCGCGGCCGTCGTGGCGGGGTTGATCGGGCACATGCGCAACGCCGGTCTCCCGCGAAGCGTGGTGGACATCACCAGCGCGTAACCGTCCGCGCGCATGAGCTCCACCGTCTGCTGCGTGATGCGATCCACCTCCGCGTCGGGTCTCGATGGATCGTGCCAGCGAAAGGTCAACACGCCCATCTGTGACGGCGTCACGATTGCCCACCGGCCGTCCGCCCGCAACGTGCGCTCGGCAAGATCTGCCATGTCGAAGCCGACGTCGATGGCCCGACGGAACTCCGCGAGTCCGAACGTGCGCATGGACAACCAGAGCTTGAGCGCCTTGAATGAGCGCGTCAGCTGCACGCCGCGCTCGAAGAAGTTCACGTCTTTCGCGACGTGGCGCCTCACGTCGGCCAGGTAGTCTGCGTGGTCGTCGTCGTCCACACGGAAGGCGCTGTACAGCACGTTGGCGTCGCGCACGAGCAAGCACCCGAGCTCGTACGGCTGGAACAACCACTTGTGCGGGTCGAGCGTGATGGAGTCGGCGCGCCCCAGGCCGGTGAGTGCCGTCCGTCCTCGTTCCGTGAGCACGGCGGCGGCGCCGTACGCGCCATCCACGTGCAGCCAGAGCCCTTCCCGCTCGCAGACATCGGCCAGCGCGTCGAGCGGATCGACGGCGCCGGTGTTCGTCGTCCCGCCATTCGCGACGACGCAGAACGGCAAACGCCCGGCCGCCCTATCTGTCGCGATCGCCGCCTCGAGGGCGGGAATGGAGAGCCGAAAGCCCTCATCCGTGGCGACGGTGCGCCGCTGTTCCGGGCGGAAGCCGATGATGCGCAGGCCTTTCGCCATGGACGAATGCGTCTGGTCGGAACAGTAGACCACGGCGTGCTCATTCGGACCGCCGAGCCGCGCTTCGCGCGCCGCGGCGATGGCGGAAAGGTTGGCCATTGAGCCGCCGCTCACCAGAATGCCGCCGCCTTCGGCCGGCAATCCGCACAATTCCTTCAACCAGTCGAGGACGTTCAGCTCGATCTGCGATGCCGCCGACGACGCGAGCCAGTGCCCCGCGAACACATTGTGCCCGCTCGTCAGGAAGTCACCCACCACACTCACGAAGTTGGTGGGACTCGGCACGAACGAATAGAACCGCGGGTGGTCCGCCTTGAACGAATTCGGGAAGACGTCGCGCGCGAGAATGTCGAGCAGATCGTTCACCGGTGTGCCGTGCTCCGGCAGCGGCGTCCGGAGCATCGCTTCGGTCTGCTCGCGCGTGAGTGTCTGCGCCACGGGATCGTCGCGATTGCACTCGAAGTGCCGGATCACCAGGTCGAGTGCGCGCGAACCGAGCGCGTGCATCTCTTCGCGGGAGAGTTGAAGGGGTGGTCGTTCAGACATGGGCTATCGGCCCGCGTGCCTGGCGGCACGCTCTTCGGCCCGCGTGCCTGGCGGCACGCTCTTCGGCCCGCGTGCCTGGCGGCACGCTCTTCGGCCCGCATCGGCGCTGCGCGCCTCGCTCTTCGGCCCGCCCGCTGCGCGGCCTCTTCAGCCAAACGTAACGCGTCACGGCGCGCCCGAAGACCGACGCGCCGAGCGCCGCTGTCGAGAGAATAGGACGACCGGAAATGACGCGCATCGATTCCTCTTGCAAAAGTAGGCCTGGATCCGGATGGTAGTGGGGCGCAACGGAGGCTGCCGCATCCGCGCAGATTCGAGCTGTTGATCCGCACGATCCGCGGTGGTCAGTTACTATTGCCGATCCAGATGCAACTCCCTGACACGCGATTCTCGTAAGCCCCGGAGACGGATCATGAGGCCCATCAGCAAGCGGCAGTTCCTCAAGTCCATGGCCGCCACGATCGGTTCGTCTTCACTCCTCTCCATGGTGGATCTGGAGCGGCTGCTCGCGCACACGACTCACCTGTCGCCAACCGCACTCGCCGAACGGGACGACTTCTGGGAGACGATCCGGACAAGCTACACCGTGACGCCGGACTTCATCCAGTTGGAGAACGGATACTTCTCGCTCGCGGCCAATCCAGTGCTGGAGGCGTACATCCAGCATGTCCGAGAGGTGAACGCCGTGTCGTCATTCTACATGCGCACACGGCAGGCGGACGATAAGCTCGCGTCGCGCAAGGCGCTCGCGCGAATGCTTGGCTGTTCCGACAACGAATTGATCATCACGCGCAACACCACCGAGTCGCTCGACACCGTCATCGCGGGCCTCGACTGGAAGGCCGGCGACGAAGCCGTCATGGCCCCGACCGACTACGGCTCCATGCTCGACATGTTCACGCTGCAGGCGAAGCGGCACGGCATCGTGAATCGCATGGTCACGGTACCCATGCATCCGCAGTCGGACGACGAGATCGTGCAGGTCTACGAGCGCGCGTTCACGCCGAAAACCCGCCTGCTCATGGTCTGCCACATGATCAACGTCACGGGACAGATCCTCCCCGTGAAACGGATCGTGGAGATGGCGCACCGTCATGGTGTGGAGGTGATGGTGGACGGCGCCCATGCGTTCGCGCAGCTCGACTTCGCGGTTGGCGACCTCGGCGGCTGCGACTACTACGCCAGCAGCCTGCACAAGTGGCTCGGCACGCCACTCGGCGCCGGCATTCTGTACGTGCGCAACGACCGCATCAGGCCCCTGTGGCAGCTGTTCGGCGACGCGAGTTTCGCGGACGACGACATCCGCAAGTTGAACCATACGGGAACGCATCCCGTCGCCACCGACCTCGCGATTCTCGACGCCATTCGCTTTCACGAGGCCATCGGCATTCAGCGGAAGAGCGCGCGTCTGCGGTTTCTCCAGCGCTATTGGACTGACAGGGTGCGCGGCCATCCGAACATCGTGCTCAACACGCCCGAAGCGCCCGAGCGCTCGGGCGCGATCGCGAACGTCGGTATCAAGGGCAGGGCGCCGGCGGAGTTGGCGAAAACGCTCTTGGACACGTACAGGATCTTCACCGTCGCCATCGACGGCGCGGGCGTGCGGGGCGTTCGTGTGACGCCGCAGGTGTTCACCACGACGGCGGAGTTGGACGCCTTCGTGAAGGCACTCCATGAGATCGCGTCGTAGGCAAACCGCCATCGCCTCTCAGGAGCGGTAGATCGTGACGATCGTGTCGTCGTAGGCTCGGCGCCAGGCGCCGGCGGGCAGTTCGTGGCCGCGCGCGTGCTCCACGGCGAGCACGCGCGAGAAACGACGCTGGTGCCAGGTTTCGACCACGCGATCAAGCATGCGCGATTCGTAAGGCGGGTCCGCGAACGCGATGTCGTAGCGGTCCGGCTCCAGCGCGGCCACGAACGGGAGGGCGTCCTTCTTGAATACACGCGTCTTCTTCAGCACGCGCAACAGCGCGATGTTCGCCTTCAGCGCGTGAAGGCTGGATGGCCGAAACTCCACGAAATCCACGAACTTGGCGCCGCGCGACAAAGCTTCGAGGCCGAGTGCGCCGGTGCCGGCGAACAGGTCCAGGATGCGCGCGTCCTTCAGGTCCGCTTCCAGCGCCGTCAGCATGGCCACGCGAACAACTTCCGCCGTCGGCCGCACGCGCGCGTCGTTTGGTGACGTGAGGTTTCGATCCTTGAACTTGCCTCCGACAATGCGCATGCGTGTCCCTCGTGGTGCCCGCGTGCCTGGCGGCCCGCTCTTCGGCCCGCTCGCCGCTACGCGCCTCGCTCTTCAGCTCTTCGGCCCGCATCGGCGCTGCGCGCCTCGCTCTTCAGCTACGGCGTTTCGGTTGAAGAGGCCGCGCTAGCGGCCGGGCTGAAAAGCTAGCGAAGCGAAGCGCGCCGAAGAGCGAGGCGCGGAGCGCCGAAGCGGGCCGAAGAGCGGACGCGAGCCGCTGCGCGGCGCCCGTCCTACCCCGA
>JANYIN010000053.1 GCA_025362035.1 Gemmatimonadaceae bacterium
GCGGAGCTCCGGAGCGACGCACGCGTGCTCGCGGCCACGAATCAGCCGCTGGAGGACCTGACGCGCGCTGGCCGCTTTCGCGCCGATCTCTACTACCGCCTTCAGGTACTGACGCTCGCATTGCCGCCACTGCGTGAACGAAGAGACGAGCTCTGGTCGATGGCGAACGCGTTCCTGCCGCGCGGAGCCACGCTGGCGACCAGTGCGCGCAACGCAATCATGGAATACGACTGGCCGGGCAATGTACGGGAGTTGAAGAACACGCTGTGGCGCGCCGCCCTGCTCGCGGAAGGATTGCCAATTGGAGCGAACCATCTCTCCCTGCCGCAGCGATCGGCGCCATCAACCGGGGGTCCGAAAACCCTCGCAGACGCCGAGCATGCTGCCATCGTTGCGGCGCTCAAGGCCACAGACGGCAACAAGGCCCGCGCGGCGCAGCTGCTCGGGATCGCGAGATCCACGCTGCTGGAGAAGCTGAAGCGCTTCGATCAGAAGTGAGCGATAATCGGTCATTGGCGACTGTGAAATGTCCGGATATCGGCCGAACATCACTTCCGTATGCTCGGCCTTAATTCCAGCTAACTCGTTTGCTGTATTGGTTTTGAGTCTGGATACAGGGAAATGGTCCCAGTTTCGCTTTCAGATGGGGCATGACCGTCGCTGAGCAGTGCTGGGTTTTGATCGTCGAGGATGAACAGTGCATTCGCGATGTGCTCGTCGAGCTGTTCGATGTGGACGGATCCTTCGTCAGGTCGGCCGCTACGCTCGATGATGCCAAGCAAGTGCTGGCAGGCGAATCGTTCAACCTCATCGTCACCGACATCCGGCTTGGTGGGCGTCGCGATGGCGGGCTGCAGGTCATGGCGGCTGCCGGGGTGCTTTCACCGGACGCGACGGTGATTGCGCTGACCGCCTTTCCGAACGACGACAACCGCGACGCATCCCGAAGGCTGGGCGCGTCGCATTTCCTCGAGAAGCCGATCGCATTGGAGCGCATAGCGGAGCTTGCCGCTGCGGTGGGCGTGCCGACGGCGATGATCCCGTCGAAGGATTTCGTGGCAAGTCTCAGCGCGTAGTCGCCGGAGTAGTTGAAGAGGCCGCGAGAGCGGCCGAGCTGATTAGCCGAAGTTCCGAACAGGTTGGCACGCTGGTACCAGTCGATCGTGGGGAGTGGGGAAGGGTGGTGACGACGACTCGGCCAGCGGCGCCAATCCTGTTTGGCTCGCGCGCCATGGTGTTGACGCGAGGCGCTCGACTCACGGCCGAGGGGCGGTTCAGTTATCTTCCGCCGCTATGCCGGAACCGACCGTCTCACCTGTGGCTTTGCTGCGCGCGCACTCGCGCCATGCGCCGTGGAATGCCCGTGGCCTTGCCGCTCATGTCACCGCGCTCGTGGACGCGGCCGGCATTCGTCCGACGAACGCGTCTGCGCGCGTAGCGCCCAGCGCGAGGTCGGTGCGCTTCTACGTCGCGAGCGGGCTACTCGACCGCCCCGAGGGCGCCGGCACCGCGGCCACTTACAACTACCGCCACCTGCTGCAGTTGCTCGCGATCAAGATCCGCCAGCGTGAGGGCGCTACGCTGGACGGCATCAAGCACGAGATGAAAGAGGTTACGGGCGACGCCCTCGAGCGGCGAGTTGCCGCGTCGCTCGCGCCGGCGCTGGGTGCTCACGCCGATCGGGTCGTCCGCGAGACGGACGACGATCGTTCCGCGAGTTGGCGGCGAGTCCCTGTGGCGGATGGCATCGAGATCCACGTGCGCGACGACAGCCCGGCTGCCCGGGACGAGGCGCTGGTGGCGATGCGGGAGGCCGTCCGCGCGGCACTTGGCCGAGCGGACATTCGGTAGCGGATCAGAGCAGCCGGGAGAGCAGGGCGGCTCCATTCTCGACCATGTGGTCATACCAGGGACGCCGCACGAATTCGGCGAGCGTCATCTCTTGCGACCGCGTCAGGTCGTCCATGAAAACCGCATTCATCCGCGCCCCGACGCCGGCGTCCAGAAACACGAAATTCGACTCGTTGTTGAACGCCATTGAGCGGTTGTCGAAGTTCATCGACCCGATGGCGCCCCACATGCCGTCCACGACGAAGGTCTTGGCGTGGAGCATCGTGGGCTGATACTCGTAAATACGCACGCCGAGGGTGAGGAGCTCCTCGTACCGCGACCGACCGGCCCACCAGGTCGTCTTCACGTCCGATTCGCCGCTGACCGTGAGCACCCGTACGTCCACACCGCGTTTTCGCGCGTCGGTGAGCAGGCGCCTGAACTGGTCGTCGGGGACGAAGTAGGAATTGGTGACGAACAACGTGCGACGGGCGCTGGCGATCGAGAGCGCCACGAAGCGTTCGGCCGACGTGCTTCCCGTAGTGGGTGACGTGAACAGAACCCCTGCCGTCACGCCGCCATCCACTTCTTCGAACGCCCGTTTGGGAAAGTACATGTCACCGGCGATGAGTTCGCCAGTACACTCCGCCCACGCCGAGGCGAATGCGCCTTGGAGGCTCATCACGGATGGCCCTTCGAAGCGCACGTTACTCTCCCTCCACTGCCCTTTGTGCGCGCCATCACCAAGCCAGTAATCGGCGATGCCAAAACCACCTGTGTATCCCACTTCTCCGTCGATCACCACCGCGCGGACGTGGGAGCGCTCCGTCGCGTTCTGCAGTGCGTTCCAGTGGAGTTGCCGGAGCAGGCCGATCTCCACTCCGGAGGCTCGAAGACTGTCGGCCCAGGCTCGCTTCAGGCTCTGCGACCCGAATGCGTCGAGCACCAGGAGGACTCGAACGCCGGCGCGGGCGCGCTCCTTCAGCACAGCCGCGATGGTGTCCGCCACGGTGCCGGGACGCGAGTAGTACATCTGAACGGTGATCGTGTGCTTCGCGCGGCGCAGATCGGACCAGAGCCGCGGGTAGACCGCGCCATTGTCCACCTGTTCCACTGCGTTTCCCTTCGTCAGGTGAAGACCGGTGTAGATCTCCATCGTGCGCGAAAAGAGGGAGTCGGTCACCGGGGGCGGTCCGTTCTTGTCGCCGATGGCAACCACGGCGTTCACGGGGGTACCGCGCGTGATGGCCAGTGCACCCGCGAGCGCCAGCGCTGCAAACACGAGCAGCCCGATCACCACGGCGGCGCGTTTCACCCTGAGTAGCTTTCGCATTTCAGCCACTGGCATCACATACTTCATGCCACGATGCCGAGGCTGGTTGCGGCGTGTGTGCGTGGTGCAGGGGACGGTCACCGGTGAGGACACGTGGATTTCGGCGGACGAAGTGTGGTCATCACGGGCGTCGGCCGCGAAGGACAGATGGGAGAGGCGGTCGCGTTGGCATTCGCGGAAGCCGGCGCCCGCGTTTTTCTCGTGGACCGGCAGGAGTCGGAAGCGCGGGCGCGAGCCGACGCACTCCTGGCCGCGGGACTCCGCGCCGCGGGACTCGGTGTGGACCTCTCGGACGAGGCGGCGGTGGCCGCGCTTGCCGAGCGCGTTCGCGACGCGACGGGGGGCCGCGTGCACGCAGTCGTGCATCTCGCGGGCGGGTTCACCATGAGCGGCCCGATTTCCGGCAGCGATCCATCGCTCTGGTCGCGCCAGTTCACCATCAACGCCACCACGGCGTATCTCACGGCGCGCGCGTTTCTTCCGTTGCTGAGGGCGACCAAGGGATCGGTGGTCTTCTTTACGTCCGCAGCGGTGCTGCCGGGCGGACGCGTGGCCGAGATGTCGGCCTATGCCGCCGCAAAGGGAGCACTGGTGGAGTTGATGCGCGCCATCGCGCAGGAAGAGGCGTCTCGCGGCGTACGCGCCAACGCGGTGGCGCCGTTGGCTATTCGGACGGCGGCCAACGTGGCCGCGATGGGGCCGGATGCGGCCTACGTCTCGCGGGAGGATGTCGCGAAGGTCGTGCTCTGGCTCTGCTCCGAAGAGGCGCGCGTGGTGAGCGGTCAAGTCATCCCCGTGCGATGAGTTGGCGTCCTGGGCTTGGGCGGGCCAGCGGTCCCGGGAACCGATTTCGGGAATGAGCGTCGCGGCGCGGCGACGGACGGCAGCGCGAGTGATTCGGCTGGACCGGTCACTCGAAGCGCTCCCGCTGTTCCGCCTGAGCGACTCCGCCGACGATACGGTCATCACGTACGCCGATGGCGACAGCCGACGTTGGCGTGCGCTGCCCGGCGCCGGTGATCGGCTGCCCGGCACCTTCGATCAGGACGTGTACATCGAGCTGCTACGGCGCTATCAGGAATCCGGGCAGCCAAGCGACGGCGCGCTCACGTTCACACTCCACGCCTTTCTCCGCGGCATCGGGCGTCGTGTGGACGGTCGCACCTACGAACAGCTCCGCGGCGCGCTTACGCGCCTTGAAAAGACGATCCTCGATTCTCACGGGATGTACCAAACCGCCGACGGCGGCCGGCCCGACGTGCGTTTCACGATCCTCAGCGCGGTCGCTGTGGAACGGCGGCGAACGGCGGACCGCAGTCAGCTCGCGCTCTTCGATGCGTTCCCCGCGGGGGAGCCGGGCGTGGCGCGTGTCGTGCTTTCCGCCCTGGTTCGCGACAACCTGGCTGTCGAGCACGTGTCGAGCCTATCGGCCGCATGCTACTGGTCACTGGATTCTCCGGTGGCGCGGCGCCTCTACCGTCTGCTCGAGGTGGCGCGCGCCGAGGAACGGCTGACCTGGAGAATCGGACTCGATCGGCTGGCCGAGCAACTCCCACTGTCCCAGCGATACCCATCGCACCTGCAGCGAGTGCTGCAACCGGCACACGACATGCTCGTGGCATCGGGGGTCCTGCGAAACGTTGCGATCCGGCAGCAGCAGCGTGTCTGGTTCGTGGACTACATGCTCGGGTCTCGACCCTCCTGACCCGCACTTCCGCACTCACATGACGACAAAGCTCACCGAGCCGCTTCGGCGCGAGATCGAGATCGAGGGCGAGCCATTCACCATCGAGCTGACCGTCCACGGCATCCGGCTCAGCCGCAAACGACATCGGGGCGGCCGCATGGTGACGTGGCGGGCTCTGTGGGAGGCGAACGAACTCGAACGGCCCCCCGGGTGAGCGCCTCGTAGCAGCCGTGCCCGACGGGAAACGGAACCCCGCGCGCCAGCAGACGTATTCCATCGGTCACGCCTCCTCTTCTCCGCGAGCTTCCATGCGTCGTCGTCCAGTCCTTCTTGCTTTGCTGATGCTACCGGTCGTGGCCGGTGGCTTTCTGGTTCAGAACCGCGCCACGGCCGACGGCGCGGCACTTCTCGATCAGGTGCTGAATCTCGTTTCACAACGGTTCGTCGATACCGTGAGCTCGACCGCGTTGTACGAAAAGGCGGCACGAGGCCTGGTGAATGAGCTCAACGATCCCTACAGCGAACTGTTTTCGCCCAAGGAATTGGCCGGGTTTTCCCAGCAGACCAGCGGTAAATACGCCGGCATCGGCATGCAGATCGAGGATCAGCAGGGTGCCATCACGATCAGCAAGGTGTTTCCGCACACGCCTGCCGAGGAGGCCGGAATTCGTGAAGGCGACAAGATTCTCAATGTCGATTCCCTGTCCACGCGTGGATGGACGACGCAGAAGGTCTCGGACTATCTGATTGGCACCCCTGGCACCAAGGTGACTGTGACCTTTGGCCGGCCTGGCGTGCCGGAGCCAATCGTGTCCAGGTTTTCGCGCCGGCTGATTCACATTCCCGCCGTGCCGTACGCGATCGTGCTGGACGACCACCTTGGCTACGTGCCCGTGCAGCGCTTCAGCGAGACGGCGGCGGACGAGGTGGAGGCGGCCGTGAGTCGGCTGCAGAAGGAGGGTGCGAAAGGCGTCGTGCTCGACATGCGCGGCAATCCGGGCGGCATTCTGGACCAGAGCATCGCGATGTCGAACATGTTCTTGAAGGGCGGTCAGGAGATCGTCAGCGTTCGGTCGCGCGCCGGCTCGCCGCAGACGTACACGACGCGGGGGAATCCCGTGTTCCCCGCGCTGCCAGTCACGGTGCTGACGGACGAGTACACGGCGTCGGCCAGCGAGATCGTCGCCGGCGCGCTGCAGGATCACGACCGGGCGCTGGTGGTGGGCACGACCAGCTACGGCAAGGGGCTGGTGCAGACACTCTACCCGCTGGATGGCGGCTATGCGCTCAAGATCACCACGGCCAAGTGGTTCACGCCGAGCGGTCGCAGCATCCAGCGCGAACGAAAGTTCGTGAACGGCAAGTTCGTGGAACCGGCGCATGATTCCGCCGAAACCGAAGCGAAGAAGAAGGCGCGTCCGGCGTACAAGTCGGATGCCGGGCGCATCGTGTACGGCGGCGGCGGTGTCGCCCCTGACGTGCTCGTGCCGAACGACACGCTCACGGGTGCGGAACAGCGGTTCGCACGAGCGCTCACACCCAAGTTACAGGACGTGTACGTCACGGTGGCGGACTACGCGCTGGAACTCTCGCGGGGTGCGCCGAACGGCTTCAAGGTCCAGCCAGCATGGCGTGACGAGCTGTATCGCCGTCTCACCGCCAAAGGCGTGAAGGTCGAACGCGTGCAGTTCGATTCCGCCTCGCGGTACGTGGACCGTCTGCTGGAGCAACGTGTCGCGCGGTATATAGGCGGTGACTCCACCGCCAAGCGCCGCGACCTCGCGTTCGACGCGCCTCTGCGGAAGGCGCTCCAGTTGATGGAAAAAGGCAGCTCGCAGCGTGATCTCTTCACGCTGGCTGCTGCCGAGCCACACGCCGTAGAGGGCAAGCCCGCCGGCCAGGATGTAACAGCCGTCAAGAAAACTCCCTGAGCGCGGAATCCTGGTTCCCCGGTCTCGAGTGCGGGCGTCCCTCTCCAGGGGCGCCCGCTTACATTGATCGCCTATGCGAATTTTCAATCTGCTGATCCCGACCGGCCTGGCGGTTGCCGCGCTGTCGTGCGCGCGCTCCGGCGCGACCTTCGCCCCCGTTCCCATTCCGGCGGCCGCGGGCGAGGGACATCTGCGCAGCATCCGGCAACTCACCAACGGCGGCTCGAACGCCGAAGCGTATTTCAGCGCGGATGGACGTCGGATCGTCTTTCAGAGCGCGCGGGACGGATACGCCTGTGATCAGGAATACGTGATGAAGGTGGACGGTTCCGGCGTGCAGAAGATTTCCACCGGCACCGGCAAGACGACCTGTGGATTTTTCTACCAGAACGATCAGCGCGTCATCTTCGGATCGTCGCACGGCACCAATCCAGAATGCCCTCCCCGACCGGACCCGTCCAAGGGCTATGTGTGGCGCCTCGATCCGTACGACATCTTCACGGCGCGTCCGGACGGCGGCGATCTCAGGCGGCTCACGAACTATGGGGTCTACACGGCTGAAGGCGTCGTGTCGCCCGATGGAAAGCGCATCGTCTTCACGTCGCTCAAGGATGGCGATCTGGAGATCTACACGATGAACGTGGACGGCACGGACGTCCGCAGACTCACCAACACGCCCGGTTATGATGGCGGACCGTGGTGGTCGCCCGACGGAAAACGGATCGCGTACCGCGCGTGGCACCCGACGGGCGATTCGCTGGCGGCGTATCGTGACCTCCTGTCGCAGCGGCTGGTCCGTCCGAACCGCATGGAGCTCTGGGTCATGAACGCCGACGGCAGCGACCAGCACCAGATCACCCATCTGGGGGGTGCCAACTTCGGACCATCGTGGACACCCGACGGAACAAAGCTGATCTTCTCGTCGAACTACATGCGACCGCGCAGCGGCAATTTCGATCTGTATCTCGTCAACCTCGACGGCTCCGGTCTCGAGCAGGTGACAACGGACGAAGGCTTCGACGGCTTCCCGATGTTCAGCCCGAACGGGTCACAGTTGCTCTGGGTATCGAACCGGCACGACGCCAAAGCGGGCGATACGAATCTCTTCATGGCTGACTGGATTCCGTAGCCTGCGCGAGCACGCGCTCGACCATGGCGAGTGCGTCATCCGGCGTGAGCGGTGGCTCCGGCGCGGCGCGCACGTCCACCTCGCCGCCAGCCGGGTCCTTCAGCAGATGTCCGGTGAGCACGGCAATCACGCGATCCTGCGGCCGAATCGTTCCGCGCTGCACGAGGGCGCGCACGCCCGCCACACTCGCCGCACTGGCAGGCTCGCACCCAACGCCGCATCGATCAATGACGTGCTTGGCGGCGAAGATTTCGTCATCGGTCACGGATATGACCATGCCGTTCGTGGCTTCGATGGCCCGTACCGCACGGTCCCATGACGCCGGGTCGCCAATGCGAATTGCCGTCGCGCGTGTTTCGGCACGCACGCGAATTCGGTCGACAAACCCGCTGGCGAACGCCTGTGCGAACGGCGACGCGCCCGACGCCTGTACCGCCAGCAACCGAGGGAGACGATCGATCAGGCTGAGGTGGTGCGCCTCGGCCAGCGCTTTCCCGAACGCCGAGGTATTGCCCAGGTTTCCGGCCGGCAGCGCGATCCAGTCCGGTGCCTGCCAATTCAGCTGCTGCAGCATCTCGAACACGATCGTCTTCTGGCCTTCGATGCGGAACGGATTCACTGAATTGACGAGATAGACGCCCAGCTTGTCGCTCGCGTCGAGGGCGAGCCGCATGCAGTCGTCGAAGTCGCCGCGGATCTGCAGAGTCCGCGCGCCGTAGGCGAGCGTCTGGGCCAGCTTGCCGAGCGCGATGCGCCCCTCCGGGACGAACACAAATGATGGAATGCCCGCCTGCGCGGCATAGGCGCTCAGCGAGGCCGAGGTATTGCCAGTGGAGGCGCATGCCACGGCGCGCGCCCCCACGCGGCGCGCCTGCGTGAGGGCCACGGTCATGCCGCGATCCTTGAATGAACCGGTCGGGTTGTGGCCTTCGTGCTTGACGAGGATGCCGTCCACGCCCGCGAACTGCGCGATCGCAGCGCGGCTGATCAGCGGCGTATTTCCTTCGGGATGGCTGACGATCTCGTCGTCGTCCGCATCCAGCACCAGCTCGCGAAATCGCCAGACTCCCGATCGGCCGGTGGACGACACATCCCGCAGCGCGGCGGCGGCGCGCTCGTCGAACACCGCGCGCAAGAGGTTCCCGCGGTGATGTGGCACGTGCTCGACGACGAGCAGGCCTCCGCAGGCAGTACACGTGGACTGCGCCGTGCGGTCCGAGAGCGTGACACCACACGCGGCGCAGCGCACTGTGGTCGATGCGGTGTCGTCCCTGTCGACAGTCCCAGTGGACATGGTCACAGTGCTCGCACGATGGTTCCGTTCACATCGATCTCCGTGACTGCCGTGGTACACGCGATGCCGCGCGCAGCATACGCCCGGTGCATGGCGGCGGCTATGGACTGTGCGCGATGCAGATCGTCGGCGATGGCGAACGCGGTGGGCCCCGCTCCGGAGATGGATGCGCCGAGGGCGCCCGCGTCGAGCGCGGCGCGCTTTGCATCGGCGAATCCCGGAATGAGGCTGGCGCGCGCCGGTTCCGCGATGCGATCGTCGAGCGCACGTCCGAACAACGCCAGGTCGTTGGAAAAACATGCGGCGACGATAGCGGCGACCTGCGCGAGCTGATGCGTCACCACGCGCAGCTCGACCGTGCGCGGGAGTGCTCGTCGCGCCGCCGCCGTCGACAACCGCTGCGCCGGGTGGGCGAGCACGAGCCGGAGTCCCGCCGGCACGGGCAGTCGGATGATGTCGAGGGGATCGATGGATCGCACAAGCACCATGCCGCCCAGGAGCGCCGGCGCGATGTTGTCGAGATGCCGGCCGGCCACGCGAGTCTCAGCCGCCAGGCTGCAGCGGATGAGCGCCTCGGTGTCCAGCGGGCTGCCCAACAGTCCGTTCGCAGCGGCCGCACCGGCTACGGCGGACGCTGCGCTGCCGCCCTGCCCGCCAGCCAGCGGCAGGCCTTTCCTGACGGTCAACGCGATACCCTTGCCCGCAAAGTGAACTCCGAGCTTGCGCGCTTCCTCCAACACGGCGGCGGCCGCGATGGCCGATGTGTGTCGCGCGGGGTCGGCTGGCAGATCCGGATGGCCGGATTCCAGGACCGTCACGCCCTCCGCGTCGAACCATTCCGCGGTCACTTCGTCGCGTGGTCCCAGGATGGCGCAGCCCAACACGTCGAGGCCCGGCCCGACGTTGCCAATGCCTCCGGGAGTGGTTGCCCGGTAGCGGACCGCGGGGACCTGTTCGGACAGATTTCCGGTCATGTGGCCGTCAGCCGCAGGACATCGCCCAACACGCCGGCGGCGGTCACCTCGGTTCCGGCGCCGGGACCGGATACGACGAGCGGGCGCGCGCGATATCGCGCCGTGGTGAAGACAAACAGGTTGTCCGTTCCGTCCAGGGAGGCGAGCGGGCTTCCGAGGGGAACGCTCACGAGTCCCACCCGGACACCGCCGCGAGTGGCACGAGCCCGGTAGCGAAGGACCTCCCCGCGGGTACGCGCGTCGGTGACCCGCTTGTCCCATTCCGCATCACAGCCTGGGAGTGCGGCGAGAAACTCGGCGCGCGATACACCGCGGAGCGCATCGGGGACCATTGATTCGAGCGCCACCTCGGACATCTCGCCCGTGTAGCCGAGCATGCGACCGAGAATCAACCCTTTGCGTGCGACGTCCAGTCCGGAGAGATCGTCGCGCGGATCGGGCTCCGTGTACCCGCGCGTCATCGCCTCGAGCACCACGTCGGAGAACGCCCGGCCGCGGCCCATTTCGCTGAAGAGAAATCCCATGGTGCCGGAGGGAGAGCAGTCCACACTGTCTACGCGGTCACCGGAGGCATGCAGTTGCTGCAGCGTGTCGATTACCGGGAGCCCCGCTCCCACCGTGGCCTCGTGTAGTACGCGTCGGCCGGCGGCGCGCGCATCCTGGAGAATCGTCCGCGATGAGTCCAGGGATGAGGCCAGGGGCACCTTGTTGGCGAGCACCAGGTCCATCCCGTGGGCCAGCGCGGCGACCAGGGCGGGCGCGGTGTCGCCGCTAGCCACATCGACGACCACGGGCCGCGTGAGCGCATGGGACGCCATGAACAGGACGGCGTCCCGCGCCGTTGCGGCGCGTCCGGTTGCCACGTGCTCGAGCGCCCCGCCGTGTTGCTTGTGGCGCACGATCGCCGACGTCTGGCGCGCGGTCATGCCGCGAGGGTTGAAGACATAGCCACTACGGTCGATCATCCCGATGATGCGCATCGACGGCCCCTTCCGGCGGGAGAGCGCCGCAAACTGCGTCACGAACTCCTGCGCCACACGCCCCATGCCCAACAGGATGATGTCGGTGTGCCGCGTGCGACGGCTGGCTCTTCCACCACCGACCTTGCCCAACTGAAAAGCGTCGTGCACGGCCCGCACGGCAGCGGGCGCGTCGCTGGTATCGACCACGAACGAGACATTGCGTTCCGACGCACCCTGCGCGATGGCTACGACGTTGACCGCGGCGTCCGCCACCGCCGAGAAGATCCGGGCCGCGATACCGGGCGTACTTGCCATTCCTGATCCCACCACGGCAATCGTGGTCAGATTGACGCGTGCGCCGATGTCGTCCACTTCACGCCGCTCGAGCTCCTCGGCGAACGCGCTGCGCAGACGCTCCACCACATCCGTCGCGCGATCCGAGGGAACTGTGAAGCAGATGGATTGTTCGGATGACGCCTGGGAGATCATGGACACGGAGATGTGCGCCGAGGCGAGCGCTCCGAAGACCCGGGCGGCCACACCGGGAACGCCGAGCATGCCCGTTCCGCTCACGGCCACGAGTGCCTGTTCGGACATCCCTGAAATAGCGCGTACCGGCGCGCCACGTGCCACCTTCCCCACGACGATGGTAGTGCCCGCCGCACTGGGGTCGGCAAATGGCCGAAGGCGGAGTGTCATGCCCGGTTTCAGTGGAATGAGCGTGCGGGGATGCAGGACCTTTGCCCCGTAATACGCCAGTTCGGATGCCTCGCGCGCATCCAGCAGCGGCACCACGCGGGCATCGGGCACGATGCGCGGATCGGCGGTCATGCACCCCGCGACGTCCTTCCAGAGAATCACTTCATGCGCGTCCAGCGCCCGCGCGAGCACGGCGGCCGTAAGGTCCGACCCGCCTCGGCCGAGCGTTACCACGTTCCCATCACGGCCGGCTCCGATGAAGCCCGATACGACCACCGTCATATCGCGCTCAAACCACGGTTCGAGCGCGTGGGCCGCCGTGGCGTCGGTGCGCGCCAGATCCGGAGCGGCATTGCCATGCCGTCCGTCGGTCCAGATCAGTTCCGCGCCGTCCACGACCGTACTGATCATGCCTCGTGCCTGTAGCATTGCGCTCACGATCTTCGCGGCCTGTCGTTCGCCGAATGCCAGGATCGCGTCCGACAGCGCCCCGGTGCCCGGCTCGGTCACCTTCACGTCGGCGAGCTGAGCGCGCAGGTCATCGCTGGCCGTGTGGAGCGAGGTGAGGAGCGTGGCGCGTTCGGACGCTGCGGATCCGGCGAGAAGCGACGACGCCACCGCGATGTGGCGCGCGCTCAGCTCGCGCACCAGTTCGTTCGCCGCCGCGTGCTCGCCAGCGATCGAGAGGCGAATGGCTTCGAGCAATTGATTCGTGACACCTTGCAGCGCCGATGTGACGATCACGCGTCGCTGGACCGTGACGTCCGAGGCGAGCAAGGCGCCGACGTTCGCAATGGCGGCGGCATCCGCGAGTGCGGCGCCACCGAACTTGTGGACAACGACGGGAATAACGGACAACGGCATGGGACGCGCCGGAGTAGGTAGCAAAAAAAGAGCGGCCTCCAGTGGAGGGCCGCGTGCATCGTCGTGAGCCGTACCGCTACTCGGACGCGACCGCGACGCCTCCCGTCGTGGAAGTCGTGCGCGTCGTCATGGAATTGCGATGGACGGGCGTCATGCTCACTAAACGACCGAACATACCATCCGTCACCAGTCGCGCGTCTGTCCGAATGACGCGATCCAGAGGCGCTGTTCGTCCAGCCCTCGCTCGCGCCATCGCGCCATGGCCCGGCGGGGTGGCTCGTCCATCGGTTCGTCGGTGAGGCGGAACGTTCCCCAGTGGATGCCCAGCATCAATGGCAGCCGGTGGCCCGCGTGCGCCGCCATGACGTCTTCGTACGCCCGAACCGCCTCTTCCGGGTCCATGTGCACGATGTGCATGAACCACCGCGGGTCATACGCGCCGATTGGCATCATCACGAAATCGAACGGGCCGCATGCTGACGCGATCCGGCCGAACTCAGGATGATACGCCGTATCGCCCGCGAAGTACGCCCGCCGAGAGCCGACATCCAACGCGTATCCGCACCACAGGGTCCGGTTACGGTCTCGGAGGCCGCGCGCGCTGAAGTGCCTGGCCGGTGTGGCCGTCACGAGCATGCCGTTGATCGACTCCTGCTGCCACCAGTCCAGCTCGACGATGTGGCGCGCGCCCCACCGGCGCACCACGGCGCCGAGGCCGAGCGGTACCACGAACGTGGCCGCGGCATGGTCGTGCGCGAGTCGCTGGATGGTCGGCTTGTCGAGGTGGTCGTAGTGGCTGTGGGACAACAGCACCATGTCCAGAGGTGGCAGCGCCGACAGCGGCAGCGCGGGGGACATGACGCGGCGCGGCCCCAGCCATCTTAGCGGAGAGGCTCGTGCACTCCAGATCGGATCGGTGAGCACATTCAGCCCGCCAACCTGCAGCAGCACGGTCGAGTGACCGATCCATGTGGCGAGCGGCTGGTCAGGTGCGGCGTGCGGCAGACGCACGTGCGGAGACGCAACGGGAAACGACTCGCGTGCCGGCGAGGGAACCCGGGGTTGCGCACGACGCTGGCGCATCCATCGCAATGCCGCGCCAAAACCGTGCGGCGCACTGTCCGCCCACGGATTCCGAAAGCCGCCGGCAGGATCGTGGTGATCCGGCCGAGTCGCGCGTTGAGACATCGTCACCGTGACGAGCCTACGAATGCGCCGCCGGGCGTGGCGCCGGCTCGATGAAGAGCTCATCTACGAAGCACCAACCCCAGTCCTCGCCCGGTTGGAAGCTCCGCATGACCGGATGAGACGAAACGTGAAAGTGTTTCGTTGCGTGCTTCATGCGCGAGTCATCGCAGCAGCCCACGTGCCCGCACTCGAGGCACATGCGCAGATGCACCCAGGTCGTTCCCCCCGCGAGGCATTCTTCGCAGCCTTCCGGAGTCGCAGGTGACACGGAACGGACGTGATCGAGGTGGGCGCATTGCATGGTCATGTGGATTTTTCCAGATGGGCGTGAACGAAACTGATGGACATCGATCCCTCGCCAACCGCGGAGGCGACTCGCTTGACCGAGCCGCTTCGCGCGTCGCCCGCCGCGAACACCCCGGGCATACTCGTTTCCAGGAAGAACGGCGGTCGCTTGACGAATTGCCATGCGTCGTCGGCGATCGCGGCGTCAGGAAGGGCCGGCCCTGTGAGGACGAATCCCTTGGTGTCGAGCGCGACGCAGTCGCGAAGCCATTCGGTGCGCGGGGCGGTTCCGATGAAGAGAAAGAGCGCCTTTGCGTCGAGCAGCAGGTCGTCCGCTCCCGCCAAGCTGCGCAGACCCACCCGTGTCAACGACTGTGCACCCTCCAGCGCGGCGACGACGCGGTTGAAGTGCACACTTACGTTGTCTGTCCGTTCGATGCGGTCCACGAGATACCGGGACATGCTTTTCCCCAGATTGTCGCCGCGAATGACCAGGTGCACTCGGCGCGCGTAGCGCGACAGGAACATCGTTGCCTGGCCAGCGGAATTGCCCCCGCCAACGACGGCGATCTCGTCGCCGCCGCACAGGCGCGCTTCCATCTCGGTGGCCGCATAGTAGACACCCGCCCCTTCGAACTCGCGAAGGCGCGGCACCTCGAGCCGCCGGTACTCGATGCCGCTCGCGATCACCAGCGCCCGCGCATGAAGCACCGATCCATCGTCGAGCGTCACGACGATGGTTCCGCCCTCGCGTCGCAACCCAGTCACCACGGTTGGGACCGAGAACTGCGCGCCGAACTTCTGGGCCTGCAGGAGGGCGTTCTGCGCCAGGTCGAGACCGGATATCCCCAGGGGGAACCCGAGGTAGTTCTCGATGCGCGAACTCGTTCCGGCCTGTCCGCCCGCCGCCATGGCATCGAGCGTCAGTGTCTGCAGTCCTTCGGAGGCGGCGTAGACGGCAGCCGCGAGTCCAGCCGGGCCCGCCCCTACCACGACGAGGTCGTAGTTTGCTTGCACGTCCAACTGCTGATCCAGACCCGCGCTGCGGGCGAACTGTGCGATGGACGGATTGCTGATCCACTGGCCGTCACGACCGATCATCACCGGCGTGGCGTCGGGCGAAATTCCCGCGGCGTGGAGCAGCGCTTCGGCGCCCGCATCGTGTTCGAGGTCGAGCCACGTGTACGGAATGCCATTGCGCACGGCAAACTCTCGCAGGTGGTGCGTGGCCGGCGAGAACCGCGAGCCGATGATCTTGACCCCTTCCAATCCCTGGCCGATCAGGAGCGTCCGGCGCATCAGGAACGCACGCATGAGCAGTTCTCCCAGGTCGGGTAGCTCGTTCACCACGCGGCGGAGCGCCTTCACCTCCAGCGCGACGACGGCGCCGGCCGTGCTCACGCGCCCCGTCACCAGCGCGCCACGCCCTGTGAGCATGTCCACGTCACCCGTGAATTCACCCGATTCGTGCATCGCGACCACGCGGGGACTTCCGCTGGAGAGCTCGACGATCTCGACGGCTCCGGATAGCACCACGAAGAACCCGAAATCGCGGTCGCCGTCGGCGAAGAGCACGTCTCCCACCGAGACGTCACGCACGGTGCCCCGCGAGCGCAGATCAGCAATCTGGCGCGCCGACAGGCGCGGAAACGCGAGTTCCTGATCAGTTGCCATGCACGCCACCCCACCGAGACTCCCTGTTGCCCGATCCCTTCCTACGCCATGCCGCGCCATGCGTCGATATTTTCGTGCACGTGCTCACGCGTCCGCATTCCGGCCAGGACTGTCGCGACGCCGGGAAGGGAGGACGTGAATCGGAGCGCCCGTTGGGCGTCCGAGGTACAGTCCGGAAACAGCGCGTGAAGTTCCTGTGGCAGGGCGGTCGCCAACTTGCCCTGCATCAGCGGCGCGCTCGCGACGACGCCCAGCCCGAGTGCGTCGGCCGCCTCCAGAATGGTGACGAGCTTCCGACCGAGGGGCTGCGTGGGAAGCCGGGCGGCTTCGGGCATCGCGAGATTCAGCGGAAGCTGAATGGCGCGAAAGTGATGCGTCGTGCCGCCAACTTCTCGGGCGATCGCCACGAGGTCGGCGAGTGTGAGGTGCTGCTTGTGATCGGGCGTGACGCGAAGGCCGATCCACGTCGCGCACCCGTACCCGCCGATGTCACCGGCGTCCGCGCGCTCTTCCAGCAGGCGGAATGCCGCGCGAATTCGCGTGCGAAATTCATCACGATCGACGGCGAGCAACTGTTCTTCCGGGTTGTGCAGGTAATACACGTCCACCGTCTTGAGGCGCAGATTCGACAGGCTTTGAGCGAGCTGATGCGCGATGAACGCCGGCGCGATGGAGTGTCCGCTGCGCGCGATCTCGCTCTGCGATGCGATGCCAGGCGTGAACAGTGTGTCCTGAAGCCATGTGTCGTAAGCGGCGCGGGACACTGGCGGGCTGCCGTCGAAGGCGACGTACCCTCCCTTGGTGCAGATCACGATCTCGTCGCGGCGAATGTCGCCGGCCGCAATCGCTTCTTCGACGGCATGCCCTGCCGCGCGTTCCGAACGCTGGCATCGATAGTTGCTTGCCGTATCCACGACGTTGATCCCGGACACGAGGGCTTCGCGCACGGTTGACCGATATCGTTCGTCTTCGTCGTCGGTGCATTCGCCGAGATAGGTGCCGATTCCCAGGGCACTCACGATGAGCTTGCGAGGGAATGGCCGGAGAAATGCCGTAAGTTCTGCAGGCACCCGCTCCGCGAACCGGCTCGTGCCGGCGGAGTTCGCTCGGGAGGCGGCCCGACGTGATGGCGGCGTGAGGCTCGTAACGCTCTCGGTCGAGCGAGGTGGTGTGCGTCGTCGCATGCAGTCGAGAGGGTATGCGGCGCACGCGTGCACAGCAAGTCTGTTTTCGGCCGCATGGTCGCCGGACCAGTTCACCGTTACATTTCGTGCAGGCGCTCCGGCCGCTTCATGTCGGAGCGCTCGTCGCTCCGGATGCTGCAATCCGTGAGCAAGAACGCTTCGAATGATTTGGAGTCTGCGATGCCGGAGTTTGGCGCCTGGGCACACCGGTGGTGGATGCCGGTTCTTTTTCTTGCCATCGCGGGACACATCACCAACGTGTGTGTCACGCTTTACCTGCATCGCGCGCAGACGCATCGCGGCGTCCGCTTGCACGCGATCGTCTCCCTGCCCATGCGGTTGTGGCTGTGGTTGACCACGGCCATCGTGACCAAGGAGTGGGTCGCCTGCCACCGGAAGCATCACGCTTTTGCCGACCGCGAAGGTGATCCCCACAGTCCGGTGATGGAGGGACTGCGCGAGATCATGCTCAAGGGGGCCTTCTACTATCGCAAGGCCGTGCGTCAACCGGGCATCCTGGAGAAGTATGGCAAGGGCACGCCGAACGACTGGATCGAGCGGCACTTGCTGACACCGTTGAACTGGACGGGCATCCTGCTGATGCTGGCCATCGACGTCTACCTCTTCGGGTTCTTCATCGGACCTGCGGTCTGGTTCGCGCAGATGATCTGGATTCCGCTATGGGCGGCGGGCGTGATCAACGGGATCGGCCACGCGCTGGGGTACCGCAACTTTGAAGTGAAGGACGCGAGCCGCAACATCACCTTCATCGCCATCTGGCTTGGCGGTGAGGAGCTGCACAACAACCATCACGCGGATCCAAAGAGCGCCAAGTTCAAGGCGCGCTGGTTCGAGTTGGATATCGGCTGGATCTACATTCGCGCCCTCAAGCTCGTCGGCCTCGCCAAGATCGAGTATGCGCGCAATTACGGGTCGGCCGCGACGCGGCACGACGAGAGCGCGGTGGACGCGGCGGTCGCGTAGCGGCCGTGCCAGCAGGTTCCCCGGTCAGTAGCTCGCCACCCTGAGGATTTTCATGCCCGCCATCGTCACGTGTTCTCGTTGTGGACTTAGCCGGGCCGGATTCGAGCGTCCGCCATTTCCCGGCGCGATCGGCGCGCGCGTGGTGGAGGGAATCTGCACCGACTGCTGGGGGCTCTGGCTCAAGCAGCAAACGATGTTGATCAATCACTACGGGCTGAACGTCATGGATCCGCAGGCGCGCAGCTTTCTGACCAAGAACATGGACGCGTTTCTCTTCAAGAAGGGTGGCGAGGAAGACGTCGACACCTCGAAGCAGGGAACGATTGCATGGTGAAGGCACGGGGTCGCGCCGGTTTCGCATCGTTTGCGCTCGCTGCGGCCCTGGCACTATCGGCCTGTGCCACGGTCGGTACGGCGACGAGCCGCGAGGCCGGCGGCGATGCGGCGTGGGCTGATTCCGTTCTCGCCACGCTGTCGCTGCGCGACAAGGCCGCTCAAATGGTGTGGCCCTGGGTACTGGGCGACTACACCTCCGCAGACGATCCCGCGTATCGGCGGATCGAGCGACTGGTGCGAGACCAGCATCTGGGCGGCATCATCATTTCCGTCGGTTCGCCGACGGAAATTGCGGCCAAGCTGAACGCGCTCCAACGGGTGAGCGCGGTTCCTCTGCTGGTCGGGGCGGACCTCGAGACTGGCGCTGCGTTTCGCGCGCGCGGCGGCTTCTTCGTGCCCAACGCAATCGATCTCGGGGGCTCCACCTACTTTCCCTACGAGATGGGGGTCGGCGCCACACGCGATACCGCGATTGCGTATGCCATGGGGCGCGTCACGGCGCGAGAAGGGCGCGCGTTGGGCATTCACGTGGCGTTCGCACCCGTGCTGGATGTCAACAACAACCCGAAGAATCCAGTCATCAGCACCCGATCGTTCGGGGAGAATCCCGAGCTGGTCAGTGCGCTCGGCGCCGCGTTCGTGCGTGGAATTCAGGAGAACGGCATGCTGGCCACGGGAAAGCACTTTCCGGGGCATGGCGACACCGACCAGAACTCCCATCTCGAGCTCGCACGCGTCGATGCGTCGCGCTCCCACATCGACAGCGTGGAACTGGCTCCATTTCGTGCCGCCATTCGAGCGGGTGTCCGCGGCATCATGACGTTTCATGGCTACATCCCGTCGCTCGACACCACGCGCATTGCCGCTACGCTCAACCCGCGCATCATGACGGACCTGTTGCGCGGGCAGCTCGGCTTTCACGGACTCGTGTTCACGGACGCACTCGACATGAACGGCGTGCTGGGCACGATGTCGATGGCCGAGGTGACGGAGCGAGCGGTGCTGGCCGGTGCGGATGTGCTGCTCATGCCGACGGACAACGTGGGATCGATCGACGCCGTGGTCGCCGCGGTGCAGGTCGGCCGTATTCCCGAGTCGCGCGTCAACGAGTCCGTCCGGAAGTTGCTGATCGCCAAACACGAGATGGGCCTCGATCGGGATCGGCTGGTGGACGTGCAGGCCATGCGGCGCGTGGTGGGGGATAGTGCCGACCTCGCGGCGGCGCGGATCGCCGCGGAACGCTCGATCACGCTCGTGAAGGACTCGCTCGGCGTCGTGCCCCTGGGGCGCATGTCGCGGACGGCGCGCATCGTCAGCATCACGATCGCGCCGCGCACTGATCTCTCAGCCGGTCTGGGGTTCAACGCAGAGTTGCTGCATGCCTTTCCGCAGTTGCGGGCGCTGACGCTGTCTCCCGAGGCGATTTACGGCGTGTCCGGGAGCGCCACTGGTGCCGCCGCTGGTGGCGGCACGTACGTCGCGAGTCCACGTCCGACCTTGCTGGCCGCGTCGGTCGAGAATGCGCTGCATGCGGCCCAGGGTGCCGATGTCGTCATCGTGTCGTCCTACTTCGGCGCGAGTTCCTCCACGGCGAGCCTTGCCGCTCCCGGCGGAATGGCGGACCTGCTTGGCGGCTTGCAGCGAACGGGGAGTCGGGTGGTGCTCGCGTCGTTCAGCAATCCGTACATCGCGATGGAGGTGCCCGCGACGTCGGCGTATCTGCTGGCATGGGGTGGTTCGCCCGTGTCGCAACGCGCCGCGGCACGCGCACTTCTGGGAATTTCGTCCATCAGTGGCCAGCTTCCCATCACTATCCCGTCAGTTGCTCCGTATGGAGCGGGCCTTCGACGCGATGCTCTTCCACAATCGGTGATGCCGCTCACGCCGTAGATTCGGCGTTGGTGAGATCGTGTCATACCGCATCGGCCAGATCGTCAGTTGACGTCGCCAGACGAAGCTCGTATATCACGAGGTCGGCGACACCCATTTAGACTCGTTTAGTAACTATGTAATCGTCGACATCTGGGCACGCCCTTGACATTGGTGACGAATTGTTACTAATTCGCGCCACATGCGTGACCGACCTGTTGTCCTCTTGAAGCCCGCCGTCCGCCGGACGACGCTTGCGGTGGACGTCGTGGTCCTCTCCCCTCGAGTCGATGCGTTGGCGGTATTGCTCGTGCGTGCGCCCTCGAGTGCGCGTGAGCGGTGGTCGCTTCCGTGGGACGCGCCGCAAGTCGGCGAAGGGTTAGAGGACGCGGCGGCACGCATCACGAGGGTCGTGCTCGGCGCCGCGCCGGCATTCTTCGAACAGGTCGGGACGCTCAGCGATGGCCGCCGTCATCCGGGAGACGCCGAGGTATCGGTGGGGATCGCGGCGCTGTCGCCCGCGGGCGTCGGCCAGCCGATCATGGACGCAGAGTGGTTTCCACTGGCGTCGCTGCCTGCCATTGCACCTCGTCACCGCACCATCGTGGACCATGCTGCCGCCGTCGTGCGCCAGCGCGTGGACCAGTCTCCACTTGCGTTTCGACTGCTTCCGCCCGCGTTCACCCTGTCGGACCTGCAAGGGGTGTACGAACTGCTGCTGGGCAGGCGGTTGCACAAGGCCAGCTTCCGTCGTGCACTCCAGGCCAGCTATCTCGTGGAGCCGATGGACGAATGGCATAGCGAAGGGCGCGGGCGGCCGGCACAACTTTTCCGGTATGCGCCAAAGAAGCGCCGGGGCGTACGCCGGGGTGTTCGATTCGACCTGTTCACCGACTAGGCACATCGATACCGGTTGAGTCTGCAGCGTGCGCCACCGATACTGACCTAGGTGCGCCTCTTGCGTTTACTACGCATTAGTCGCAATATGTTCTTTAGGTGCAAACTCGGGATGCGCATGCTCGACTATCTGGACGGCCTATGTGCGGCGCTGCTGGCGCGAAACGGAACGGAAATTCGGCGCTTGTTGCGTCATCCGCTCGCGCGCGCGCTCCCGCGTCGTGTCCGTGAAGAGGGCTATTCCATCGCCCGCTCCGGACCGGAAAGCCTTCGCGCGCCCGTGCAGACACTGCACTTCTATCACCAGACGCTCCACCTGCTTGGAGCCCGGTCCGCCGCATCCCGCGCCGATGCGCCGAATGCCGCCGACCATCCCGTGACTGATCGTCAACTGGAGATGCCGCTCCGCGCTGCTGGGGGGTGATCGCTGGGGGCAGGCCAACGGCTTCATGTCATCTGCGCAGTCGTTCCCCCGAACGGCCGCGGCTGCCGTTCGTGCTGTGTGGGCAGAGCCCCGCTCACCCTGACGTCGGTGTCGGCTGATGCCGTATGGACGGTACGGCATCCGTGCGCGCGTTGGTGTTCTGGGCGAACGTCGGGAGCGTAGAGCCTCCGAACCGTGACCAGCCGCGCACGTTACGACGCGGCGCGTCCAAGCCTGTGGTCAGGCAGGCTTGGTGACGTCCGCGGCTTGGGGGCCTTTTTGGCCCTGGACGATCTCGAACTCGACCTTATCGCCTTCGGCCAACGACTTGAAGCCGTTGCCCTGAATGGCACTAAAATGGACGAAAACATCCGGACCGCCTTCGCGCGAAATGAACCCAAACCCTTTCGCGTCGTTGAACCACTTCACTGTGCCGTTGATGCGAGCCATGAGCCGTACCTCTTACCAGAGCGGTGGCGCCTGGTCGACGGCAGTGACGAAGCACGGAATGCGGCTTTGCCCTGCATCCGACCGATGTTGTGCCCATTGAGGCGAATTTCTCGACTCCAGGGCGGACGGTCTGATACCTTCGGGCAAGTTTTGTGCACGCACGCAAACACTTGTGCCCGACCCATCTGCTATACCCCTGCATGGACGTTCGGTTCACGCCAGTCGCGAGCATGGGAGCCCCCAGCAGTACATCACGTCGAAACGCGAAACGGGACCGATGACTCGGTCCCGTTTCGCGACTGACACCCTCAGAATCCAGTGCGCCTACGCGGCGCCCGCTATGTAGCGTGCGACACGACCGCACTCACGACACTGCAGAGTGACCTGCGAGCGGGGAGGCGGTGGAAAATCGTCAGGCGTTCGCGCGATCTGCCCCGAGCAGGACGGGCAGCTCAATGGCGAGCCGTTCCGATCGTTCGCGATCAAATGAAGCGCTTGCACTGGGTTATACGTAGCCGGGCGCGGCTTGCGCATTGGCCCTCCAGAATGATTTCGCACCGTCCCGGTATGCTGAGGGCGCCGGGCCACCCGTGATGAATAGTAACCCTCAAATGGCCTAAAGCACAGTGGGGCATTGTCTTGCGGGTGGGTTTTTTTTCACCGCCACGACTTGCCTAGCGGCCTCGAGCGATTTCCGACTCCGCATCGCCGCGGCATTCCGACCCCCTTCCCGCACTTCTCGCTTTTTGACCCGCGAACGAACGCAACCTAGTAACCGCCTGCGCTGTATCACATTTATACCAGCAAGCCGTGGATTGGTTCCGCATTCGTGGCTCGCGCGCAGACGTACGATGGGACGGTGGCCGGATAGATCCTTGACGCCAAGGCGATTCGAGTATCGCTGAGCGCCGTGCGACGTTTAGTGGGTGCGCATGTCAGCGCGCCGCCGATTGAAGCCCGAGATCTGTTCCTGCCGCGGCTAACCGACGACCCGTCAGCGTTGCCTCCGTCGCCCGGCTTCATTTTTCACACGTGGCGCTCGGCCGGAACGGCGTGCTGGCCGAGCGGGCGCCGGAGAGCCATGTTGTGCGGGTGTCTGATCGGTTTTTCATCTGCCACCAACTTCCATCTCGAACTTGCCGCCTGCCGCCTGCCGACGAGCGACGTGTGTCCGGCGGTGTCTTCGTACACCACATTGAACGCAGATAGCTCCGGCTCTTCTCCAACGAGGACCACCGATACCGGATCGCGGCAGCGCAGGGCGGCGATCATCCCACATTCGCGACGCGTGTACGTTTCGACGTCATGAATGCCGACGTGATCATCGCGGACGGCGCGGCCACGACGCCGGCCAGTGTGGTTCGTGGAGTCACGATTTTTTTCATCTCACATTCAACATCATGCGGCTGCAAGTCCGCCGGACGTGAATACGTTGTCCAAAAAACTTGCTTGCACCACTGAGAGATTCGCGCAACACCCACGGCCACTACCGGCAAAGGAGACGCAGCGATGGCAACAGCGAAGAAGGGCGGCGTGAAGAAGCGCGTCGGAGCAAAGAAGGGCGCCGCGAAGAAGACGGCGAAGAAGAAGACGGCGAAGAAGACGGCGAAGAAGACGGCGAAAAAGACCGCGAAGAAGACCGCGAAGAAGACCGCCAGGAAAGCAGCGCCACGAAAGAAGGCGGCGACGCGGAGCGCCAAGCGGCGGCCGGCGATGAAGAAGACAGCGAAGAAGACAGCAAAGAAGGCAGCGACACGGAAGGGTCCTGCCAAGAAAGCTGCGGCTCCCGCAAGGAAGGCTCCTTCGAAGAAGGCTGCGCGTCCGCGTAAGAAGTCGAGTTCACCGGCCGCCCGCGTGAGACGCGTGGCCTCCGGTGTCGTGGAACAAGCGCAGTCGGCGGTGACCGCCGGCGTCGATGCCATCAAGGAAGGTGTCGAGAATCTCGTTGATCGCGTGACGGGCTGACGTCGTCTCTTCTTGCGTGCCGCGTCGACGGTCAGTCGGCGTGGCGCGCGAGGAAGGCCAGGACCTGGTCAGCGACGGTGTCCTTGCAGTAGTCCACCGTAATCACATGGCCGCATTGTGAAACCCAATGCGACTCGACAGGCGCGCGGATCTCCGCGATGATCTTCTCGGCGTAGGCCTGCGGGATGCGGTTGTCCTGCTCGGAGTTGATCACGAGCGTGGGCACGCTCAGGCTTGCCAGTGCCTGACGGCCCGCCGTCGCGGTCTGGTCCAGTGCCCTCAGCGCTCCCGCGGAGAACGTCCCGTAGGCGTGGCTCGCCTTTCGGGCCCCGACATCGTGGACGGACGCCTCGCCGCCGCCACCGACGTACTTCACGAAGAGGGTCCACAGCCACGCTGTTCTCGCCGCGCGGCGCACGGGTTCCGGTGTGATCAGGTACGGAGCGAGCAGGACGAGCACCCGGACGTCGGACGCTTCCGCGGCAACGCGCGTCGCCAGCGCTCCACCCATCGAGAGCCCTATGACACCCACCCATGGTGCCGCAGCGCGCGCCGTGGCAAGGCCAGCGCGCGCGGCCGCTAAGAACTCCTCTGCACGCGCGGCGGCGAACGCGCGAGGAGAGCGTCCATGCCCGGGTAGCAGCGGCGCGTAAACTGTGTAGCCGGCCGCATTCAGGCGGTCGCCAAAGTATCGCATCGACTGTGGCGAATCGCCGGAGCCATGCAGCAGCAGCAGCCCGCGAGCGTTCGTGCCGCGGAGCATGAATCCCTCCGCACCGAGGACGATTCCGTCGGCGTCGACGGCACGGCCGAACAGGTAGGCGCGATCGACAGCATTCGCGTTACGCCGACGGATGATCGCCACGACCGCGATCGTCGCCATCGTGACGGTTGAGACGATCATGACGACATGCGCGCTCATGGCAAGCACAATGGCGGAACCCAGTGAGCCGCGGCGTTCAATATCGGCGAACGGACGAATCCACCTCGAGACTCCAGCGATCAATCCCACCGACGAGATTCAACACGTGATCGAACCCCTGATCGCGGAGCCATTCCTGTGCCGCCGCGCTTCGCGGTCCATGGTGGCAGTACACCACGATTTCCACGTTGCGGTCGAGCGAATTGACAGCGACGGGCAAGGAGCTCAATGGTATGAGTCGCGCTTCCGGGATGCGAGAGATCGCCCATTCGTACGGCTCGCGAACGTCGAGCACGGTGATCGGCGCGCGCTGTCGCAAGCGTGCGTTCAGACGCTGCGGCGTGATGTCATTCGTCTCGGCTCCAGGCTCGACGGGGCCTTCCGGAGATGGGCTCGACGGGGTGCTGGCCGGCAGCCCGCAGAATGCATCGTAGTCGATGAGCGCGGTGATTTCGCGCGTGCCGCACGCGCGGCACTCAGGATCGCGCACCACCTCGATGGTGCGAAAGCGCATGCGCAGCGCATCGATGAGCAGCAGACGGCCCACCAACGGCTCGCCGGCGCCAGTGATGAGCTTGATCGTTTCCGTCGCCTGGATGACGCCCACCAAACCAGGGAGTACGCCGAGCACGCCGCCTTCGGCGCAGTTCGGTATCAGGCCGGGCGGAGGCGGCTCCCGAAACAGGCACCGATAGCACGGACCTTCCGCAGTTCCGAACACGGCCGCTTGCCCGTCAAACCGGATGACGCTGCCGTAGACATTCGGCTTTCCAAGGAGCACGCAGGCATCATTGACCAGATACCGCGTCTGAAAATTGTCCGATCCATCGACGATGACGTCGTAGGAACGGAGAATCTCCATGGCATTCGCACTGGTCAGCCGCGTGTGGTAGGGCGCGACATCGACGTGAGGATTGAGGTCGCGCAGGCGATCCTGTGCGGACGCGGTCTTGGGCCGCCCGACATCATGCGTCCCGTGCAGCACCTGCCGCTGCAGATTGCTCGTCTCGACAGCGTCGGCATCCACGATGCCCAAGTGCCCTACGCCCGCAGCGGTCAGGTACAATGCTGCCGGCGAGCCCAGGCCGCCCGCTCCGACAAGGAGCACGCGAGCCGCCTTGAGTTTTCGCTGGCCGTCCTCTCCCACATCGGGAAGAATCAGGTGGCGATGATAGCGTTGGAGCTCGTCTGGCGTGAGCGAGGGGGTCGTATCGGGCGACATCCGGTCTCATGGGCGTGGGACAAGAATATAAGCCTATGAGCCTCGCCAGAGTTCATGGAGCCAGGGGGACGCTACTGCAGCGTGGCCTCGGCCCGAGTGCTGCCCGCGGAGCCAGCTACGAGCAGCCCGTCGGAGCTGGAGCGGATGCGCTCGAAGTTGAGTGCCGATGGCACTACGTAGAGAGTGCTGTCCACGCGTTCGACGATTCCTCCGCCCACCAGCCGCCCCAGCACGAGTGCGACTGATTCTCGCGTGGCGCCGACCATCTCGCACAGCAGGCGATACCGCAAATTATCAAGTTCGATGCGTCCCGTGTCATCGAGTGCCGCCCGGTGCGCGGCGATTTGCTGGAGCGCCCTCATGATCCGATGCTCCACGGACAGCGTCGTGATTTCGCTGAGCTTCTCGAGCAGAGTGGTTCGCTCGGCCATCGCTTGACCGATCAGCGCCAGGGCGTGCACCGGTTGTTCCCGGACGAACGCTCGCAATTTCGCGGAGCTCATGAACAACGTCTCGGTTTGCGCTGCGTCGGTGCGAGCCTCGGTGGAATAGAGCCCGTGCCGCGTCAGGCCTTCAGCGCCGAAAGTCTGGCCGCAGATGGCTATGCACGGGACGAATCCACGCCCCCCACGACCGCGACTCCGCAACACGACGCTTCCATTGACGACGACGAAAATACCGTCGGCCGACGTACCGCGCTCGTAGACCAGAAACCCAGCTGGCCATGTCGCGCGTGCCGTGTAACCCTCGAGGGCGGCGCATTCATCGTTCGAGAGCTGGCAGACACCCGAGCCAGCTCGATACTCTCCATTCGACCTCACGACTTCGCTCCCGTGCATACGCAACTGTGGTATGCAATCGGTGGGCCGACGTGCGTTACTTCGTTCGCCCGTGCATGACTGGATGGATCGTGCCTCTGCTGTTGGCGGTTAACGATTGAGTGCCGCTCGGGCAGCGACCAGCGCGTGCGTGGCCATGTCGAATCGCAGCGCAAGGTCGGCAAGCTCGACGGTTGTGAGTTGCTCATCGTTGGCGCGCACGGCTTCGTTGATGGACGGGAAGACCATGTTCGCGTATCCGTTGTCCTCATCCGCGACGTAAATGAGATTGCGATACCACGGGCGCGTTCTGAGTCCCGACGGCCTGACGAAGGAACGTTCGACCTGCAGCAACGAAGCATTCACAGTGGCCCTGGTGTCGCGCGCGAGGGCACCGGTCGCAAGCGCCGCGTCACGCGCAGCGGAAAATGCGCCCGCCTCGCGCTCCATCCTGCTCATCGCGTCACGCAGCACAAGCGTGTTCGTCGCCGCCCATTTCTTGTCGGCAAGTCCCCGATCAAGCTGAGGCAGGTAGCGCTGCATTGTCCGCGCGAATTCGACATAGTCGTACGGCAGGACGTCGGCATTCGCGAGTCGAAGGACCATGGCGGCACCGATGCGCGCCGCGGTCGCGTGATAGAGGAACTGCGGGTCGCCAAACTTGGACATCCACGCGAAATCGTCGTATTGCGAATGGTAGACACCGCCGGCACCGCCGAACCCCCATTCGGCGATCGGCATGCCCAGGTGGTTATAGAAGCCGGCGAAGTCCGAGCCACCGCCCGGGTCTCCCATCGCCGGCTCTGCGGTGTCCGGCACGGCGCTGGCCTTCCGCCATTCCGCATACACGCTGCCTTTGCCGCTTGGATCCTGCACGCTGCGCGCAACGTCGCGGAGCGTGGCGCGGAGTGACGGCGATCCACCACCCCCGAAGCGAACACCTTGTGCCGCGACATCCTGATTGAAATACGCGACGCCGCCACGCATCAATCGAAGGGAGTCATCTTCGACGTATTCGGTGGAACCCATGAGACCCCATTCTTCCGCGTCCCACGTGGCGAACATGATTGTCCGCTTGGGCGGATGACCACTCTTGACGGCCTCGGCTACGGCGCGCGCCGCTTCTAGCACCGAGACCGTTCCGCTGATGTTGTCGGCGGTGCCAGGCCCCCACGCGTCGCGATGGCCACCGATGATCACGAATTCATCCGGGAACTCGCTGCCGCGCACGATCCCGAAGGTATCGAATATCGGTTTGGTGCCATGCGTGTTCCGATCATCGGTGACGCGTATCCGCGCCCGTACCGCGCCCGGACCGACGTGATACCGGAACGGCAGCCCGCCTTGCCACGTCAGAGGCACTTCCTTGCCCCTGACTCCCTGCAGCAGCTCGGTTGCGTTGCCGTACGAAATGGGCACGACGGGGATGTGCGGAATGGCCATCTTGTCGGGGGTGAGGCGAAGTGCCCCATTCGTGCTCGCATAGCCGGGCGTTGCCGGGTCGCCCGCTCCGTTGAAAACGCTGCCGCGTTGCACGCCGTTGCGGTTGCGCATGGGCCCGTCGGGGTAGACATCGCCGCGCACGTAGCCGTCGTCCTGAGGATCGCTGTAGATCAGCAGAGCGGCGGCACCGTGCTTCTCGGCCTCACGCGCTTTGATGCCGCGGAATGACCTGCCGTACCGAGCGACGGCGATTTTTCCGGCTACCGAGATGCCCATCAAGTCGAGTTGGGCGTAGTCCTCGATGAGACCATAGTTCACATAGACCACGTCCCCCGTGACATCGCCGACGCCGCTGTGCCCGTTCACGGTGGGATACTGTGTCAGGGCGGACGTGGCATCGCCCTTGATCGGGGGTTCGGAGAGCGACAGCGCCATGGGCCGCGGCGACAAGCGCCAGATCTGCACGGACGTCGGATGCGGAATGAAGACGTCGTATTGTCGCACCTCCGTCTCCAGCCCCATCGCCTTGAGCTGGGCGATGACGTAGTCGCGCGTTCGTGCCTGCGCCGGTGTGCCGGCAACGTGAGTTTCCGCCGACAAGGCTTTCGAGTGAGCCCTGGAACGCGCGGGATCCGGCCGAGCAATCGCGTCGAGTTCGAGAGCCCGCTCCGACACCGCGTTGGCGGGAGTGAAACCCGGAAGGGATGCACCGGCTTGTTGCGCTGCCAGTGGCAAACCCGCCATCAGTGAGAACATGAGCGTCGCACGTACCGTGCGGGCAATCAGAAGAGAGGAAGGCATGAACACGCGGTTAAGTGTGAAGCGGGCGCGCACGGACGGCTCCGTGTGTCGTAGTCGGGGAGGTCGGGAATTACGGCGGCTCAGTGGACGAGTGCTTCGCGGACGCCGGTGATGACGAATTGCACCGCGATTGCGGCAAGGAGCAGTCCCATGATTCTGGTCAGCACGCGGATGCCGGTCTGCCCCATGCGCACGACCAGGCGCTCCGCGAGGTGGAGCGTGATCCAGCTGATGAACAGCGTGACGACAATCGACGCATACACAATGATCGTCTGCACCGTCGTATGAGCCTGACCGGCTAGCACCATCACGGTCGAGATGGCCCCCGGGCCCGCGAGCATCGGCATGGCGAGCGGCGTCAGCGCAACATCGTCCTTTGCCTGGCCCTCCGTAATTTCCGCGGTGCCTTCCTGCGTGGAGCGCGTGCCGTGCAGCATGTCCATTGCGACGAGCCAGAGAATCAGGCCTCCTGCTATTCGGAACGCCGGCATGGTGATGCCGAACAGGCCAAAAATGCGGCTGCCTGCCAAGGCGAAGATGATGAGGAGCACGGCCGCCGACAAACAGGCGCGTCGAGCGGTGACCTGCCGTTGGATCGTACTCTGGCCCTGGGTGATCACCAGGTATGTCGGGATCACGGCAATTGGGTCCACGATGAAGAGCACCGACGCGAACGTGACCAACGCAAACTGCAGATAGCCATCCACGTCAGTCGTACTCGCTCATCGCGACGGTGATGGCCTGCCGCAACTGCTGCTCGCGATCCGCGCCCGTGCCCACCGTGGCGGCGAGGCTGCCGAACAGTCGGAGCATCTCCGCGACGACGAATGGTTGTCGGTCGCGAACGCCAAGGGCATCGAGCGAACGGTCGGCCAGTGCGCGCAGGAGCTCGCGCGTGTGCTCGTCGAGCGCCGCCAGCGTTGCCGGCGACGCCGGGGCGGGAAGAGAAGTGTGTTCCCGACGCCGGCTGGCGGCTTCGAACATGGACTTGAATGGCGCGAGCGTGACGACAAAGGCACCGGCGTTGTGTTCGGCAAACCGATCGACCACTCCTTTTCTGCGCTGCTCGTACAGCACGCGAAGGGTGGCTTCGCGCACCACGGCGATGCCGCCTTCGCTGTTGTTACCGCGCCCCGTGATGACCAGCACTTCTCCTGATTGCTGCACTTGATGCTGGCGCAGCCACTTCTCCACGCGTTGCGCGGCTTCACTCGCCGTGGGAAGGGACGTCCGCAGATTCAGCGTCCGCGTCACGCCAAAGCGCATCTCCTCGAACGCCTGCTGGAGGACGGATCGTCGCACCGGCCGACGTGGGGCGCCCATCAGCGCGGCGGCCTGACGTGAGGCATGAGCGCCTGGGTAAGCACGTGCCCATCGATTCGCTCGGTGGGCGGCACGCCTACCACGCTTGCCAATGTTGGAGCCATGTCCACCACGAGTGCCCGGTCTCCATAGCGGCCGGCTTTGAACCAGGGTCCGTAGAAAATCACCGGCACGTGCGCGTCGTCGTCGTATGGCAGTCCGTGCTCGGCAATCTTCGATCCGGCAGAATACGCTCCCTGCTTCGGGGTGATCACGTACTCCACTGGAGAGTCGGCGGGGATCATGTGGTACCACCGGCGACGGACCACATCGGACACGGTGTCATGGCCTGCCAGATCTCCGACTCGGTCCACGCGCGCGATACCGGGCGTGGTTCGAACGACACCGATGAACCGGCGCAGGATGGGCTCGGGATCGACCTGCGCCTGCGCAAAGGCCGCACGGTCCACGGATACAAGGCCCCCGTCGAGCGAGATCGCGCCCGGGTCAACGTGATTGAAGGTAAGGGCGGAGCGGAGTCCGGTAGTGGCCGGACCATAGTCGTACCGGGGAGGCAGTGGCTTGTTTGCCCGCTTCGAGACCAATTCCGGATATGGCGTCACGCCGTGGTCGGCAGTGAGGGCGATTACGATGGCACTCGAGTCGCGCAGCTTGTACAACGAATCGATGAACGCACCCAGCGCGCGGTCGAGCCGCACAATGTTGTCATGCTGCTCGCGGGAGTCCGGACCGTAGCGATGCCCGATGTAGTCGGTGGCCGACAGCGAAACCGCGACGAGGTCGGTAGCCGGACCTTTGCCGAGCTGAAGAGCCTGGAGGCCTTCCAGTGCGACGTCCAGGGTGAGTTCATCCATCCACGGCGTGTATGGGAAGTCGACCGCCGCACTATCGGCGTTGCCGGACAGCCGGTGCGGAAAGAGGTATTGCTTTCCGCCGTTCTCGATCGGCTCGCTATCCGGCTCCGCATATTCGTTGGCCGGGAGTAACAGGCTCCAGGCTTCTCCCGCGTGCTTTTGCGGGACGCGCCGCGCATTGACGCGTCGGATCCAGTCGGGAAGGGTGTCCGCATAGTACCGGCTGGTGGTAAACTCGCCGTTCGACGTGGCATACCAGAACACGTTCTGCTTCGCACGTCCCAGAGGGAGGATCGCGCCACGATCCTTTCTCGAGACGGAGAGCGCCCGGGACCGCGTATCACGCGTGCGAATCCAGTCGAGCAGTACGGACCCGCGAAATCGGAAGGGCGATGCGGGGAGGTCGCGCGATGTCAACAGCGGCGATTGCTGGTCCTCGACACCCGCGGTATTGCTGATAATGCCCGTGGATCGCGGAAACCGACCCGACATCGTTACCGAATGCCCCGGGGCGGTTTCGGTGACTCCATGGTCCTGGAATGCATTTGTGAAGAACGCTCCATTGCGCGAGAGTCGCGCGAGACCGCCGTTCATCTGTCCGGCCCACCTGTCGAGATAGTCCGGGCGCATCTGGTCCACCGTGAGGAAAACGATGAGTCGCGGACGCTCCGATGCCGCACGGGTGTACTGCGCGGCCAAGCGGAGGGGACTGACAAGGGCGATGAGCAACAGGGCGAAACGGCGCATGAGGTGCATTCGCTTGAGGGGGACCGCCGCGCCAGCTAGGCCGCTTGCTCGACCTCCGCCAGTACGAGATTCTTCGCGAAACATATCTCGTTGCAGGCAAAGCGCCGGGGACAGGCGAGACAGTCGCGACGGATCTTTTCCGGATAGCGCGCGCGGTCGACGCGGAGGTATCCGATGCGCGCGAAAAAATCCGGTTGCAGCGTGAGCGCAAAGACATCGTAGATGCCGCGCTTGCGCGCGAGCGCCTCGACAGCGGTGACGATCGCCCGACCGAGTCCATTGCCACGCGCTTCGCGGGACACCGCCACGGCGGCGATTTCGGCCACACTGGGCGAATATTCCTTGATCGCTCCACACGCCGTCAGTTCCCCGACCGCGTTCTGCACCACCACGTAGTCGTCGATTGCCAATGAAATCATTTCGGGCGAGCGGCGCAGCATCTGCCCTTCATCGGCGAAGATGTTGTTCAACCGCGAAATGGCGGCTGCGTCCTGCGGTCGTGCACGTCGCACGAGGTGGTCAGACCCCATCAGAGGACTTCTTCCAGGATCTGGAGGCCGCGCAGCAGTTCATCCTGTGTCGCCACGAGTGGCGGGAGCATGCGAACTGTGTAATCGCCCGCCGAACAGATCAACAGTCCGCGACCCAGGGCTTCGCTGACGACGTGTGCTGCGGTTCCCATGACGTCGATCCCCCACATCAAGCCCACGCCACGAACCTGCCGGACACGGCTCGTACGGTGGGCGATCTCGTTCAGCTGCTTGCCGAACCATGCACCCACTTCCCGCACATGTTCCAACAACGCGGGGTCGGAGAGCCTGTCGAGGACATGCAGCGCCACGGTTGCGACGAATGGCCCACCGCCAAACGTGGTACCGTGATCACCAGCTTTGATCACGGACGCGATCTCGTTGGTCATGAGGACGGCGCCCATGGGAAGACCGCCCGCAATCGGCTTGGCCAGCGTGACCATGTCCGGAACGATGCCTGCCTGCTCATGGGCAAACAATGTCCCGGTGCGTCCCAGGCCGCACTGGATCTCGTCCAGAATGAGCGCGATGTGACGCGCTTTCGTCATGGCGCGAAGCTCGCGCAGAAACCCGTGGTCCAGCACGCGCACGCCGCCCTCGCCCTGTACCGGCTCGACGATGAGTGCTGCGACCGTGTCCTCGCTCAACGCGGCATCGAGCTCGTGCAAGTCGCGTTCGAAGATGGAAATACCCGGCGTCAGTGGGCGGAACGGCAGTCGGTAGCCCGGACGATCCGTCGCGGCGAGCGTGCCGAACAGTCGGCCGTGGAATGCTCCGCGGAGCGCGATGATCTCGTGTTTGGCATCACCCAGGTTCCGTGCCCACCGCCGAGCGAACTTGAACGCACCCTCGTTGGCTTCCGCGCCGGAGTTGCAGAAGAACACCTTGTCCGCGAACGATTTCGCGACGAGTGCCGCAGCCAGCCGTTCACCCGCTGACGTACTGTACAAGTTCGACGTGTGCACGAGGCCTTCAGCAGCCGCGTGTATGGCGGTCTTCAGGCCGGTGTCGTCATAGCCCAGTGCGTTGACGGCAATGCCGCTCACGAAATCGAGATAGCCTTTCCCTTCAGCATCGTAGAGGTATACGCCGCTGCCTCGGACGAACTCCACGGGGGCTCGCTTGTATGTGCCCAGGATGGGGCTCTCCATCGTTGCCGCGACGGCGGCCTGCCGAGGCATCGGGCTCGCCAGCGGTGATTCATTCATCGGTATGACCGTTGGTGCCGTCATGCGCACACACTCCCCACTCGCGTCAAGAGGGTGCCACGATCGAGGTGCTCGATCGCGGCGATATCGGAAATACGGACCCGTTCCACTCCGCCTTCCAGCGCGGTGAGGGCGGCCTGGAGCTTTGCGCCCATTCCACCGTGTGCCGTTCCCTCGTCGATCATGCGTTGCGCGTCGTCGGGGCCGAGCATCGAGACCGGTGCGCCATCCACGAGGACGCCCGCAACGTCCGAGACGAGCAGCAATTCGTCCGCATCGAGCGCCACGGCGATGTGCGCGGCGGCGTCATCGCCGTTCACATTGAGCACCATGCTCGGCGACGCATCCATGCCGCGACTCACTGGAGAGATCACGGGAAGGTAGCCTCCCGCCAACAGGTGTCGAAGCAGGCCCACGTTCACTGCCGCCGGTGATCCGACGAACCCGTACTGCGAGACATCCAGCGGCGTCGCGGACAGGAGCGCACCGTCCTCTCCGGAGAGGCCAAGGGCGGGGACGCCGGATGAAATGAGCGCGCTCACAAGGCGCTTGTTTGCCGATCCAGACAGCGCCATCCGAATGATTTCGAGATCGAGTTGGGTCGTGAAGCGGCGGCCACCCTTGAACTGCGAGTCTGCGCCGTAGAGGCGCTGCAGCGCTGACACTTCATTGCCGCCACCGTGCACGACGACGAGGGATCCGGGCGCCTTCCGATGCGCGGCGGCGAGTGCCGGCGACAGCGACGGATCCGACTGTGGGCGCCCGCCGACCTTGATGACGCGCGTCATGGCGGCAACCCGGCGCACTCGTCCAGCGCAAACATGAGGTTTGCGTTCTGTAGCGCCTGGCCAGCCGCGCCTTTCACCAGATTGTCCAGCGCTGACGTCACCAGTAGTGTCGGTATGCGCGTGCCCGCAATCATCGCCGCGGTCAGTCGTACCACATTCCGTCGCAGGACGTCGCGCAACATCGGTTGTTCATCCACGACTTCAATGAAGGGCTCGTTCGCATACGCCTCCCGGAAGAAGGCGACCGGGTCTTCAAGCGGCGCGATCAACGGGACGGTGATGGTGGAGAGAATCCCGCGCGGCACGGGAAGCAGGTGTGGCGTGAAGATGAGATCCGCGTCTCCGCCGAGCGCTGTCAGCGTGGCCGTCATCTCCTTGAGGTGGCGATGGACGTTGCCCACGGCGTACGCGCGATAGTCGTCAGCGACCTCCGCGAACAGCAACTCTCGCTTCGGCGAATTGCCCGCGCCACTGACGCCGCTGGACGCGTTCACGACGATTGCTCCACCGGCGATCACGAGACGCGCCCTCACGAGCGGGGCCAGGGCGAGCAGAATCGACGTGGGATAGCACCCCGGGTTTGCCACAACGGTCGCCGAGCGGATAGCCGACCTCGTCGAGGTGCCGAGTTCGGGCATGCCATAGACGGCCCCGATCGCTTCCTGCCCGTTTCCCGGACGGAGATCGCTGGAGAGGTCCACCACGCGCGATCCGGCTGCCTGTGCGCGTTCCACCCATGGGAGCGACGCGCCATGCGGAAGTGCGGAAAAGACCACGCCGACCCGATCGAACGACACGTCGTCGTTGGCGGCATACGTGATCTGCTGTCGCGCGACCCGCATGCTCTGACCACGCTGCTCGTTCGCGGTGGCGAACGAGAGCGAGAACCGCGGATGCTGGCCGATGAGCGCACACAGCTCGCGACCGGCGTAGCCGCTGGCACCGAGTACGCCGACAGGGATCTTATTCACAACTTAATGCATAATCATGCACTGCGTATAGGTCAATCCCGGCTTTCCGCTTTCTGGTGCTCGTGGTAGAATGGGCCTGTCCCTTGGAGGGTCAATGACCAAGAAGCGGGTACGCCAGACATCCATCTTGGATCTGGTTTCGTCGCATGTTGTTGGAAGTCAGGAGGAGCTCCGCATGCTACTGCTTGAGCGGGGGATGGACGTCACGCAGGCTACTCTGTCTCGCGACTTGCGTGATCTGGGGCTCGCGCGCGTTTCCACTGAGGACGGCGGCCGCTACGTGCTGCCGGAGTCCCTCGTTTCTGATGACGGTAAACCATTGCTTGACAACCTTTTGCCGCAATTATTCTCTCGAATTGACGGCGTCGGCGAGCTGATCGTACTCCACACCGTTCGCAGCGGGGCACAGCCGATCGCCGAAGCCATCGATCAGGAGGAGTATGAGGAGGTGCTTGGTACGATCGCCGGCGACGACACCATTCTGATTGTGACGCGATCGGCGGAGGCACGCGCTTCACTGACACGCCGCCTGCTGAATCTGGCTGGTGAAGTCTAGTTCAGCCAACCGAGGCTGAGATCCATTACGGAAGGGTTGACTCCATTCGGCATTCTGTGTAAATATGCATGAGTTCTGCATATCTTTCTCAGGAGCGCCATGTCTCGCACTATCGTCCTTGCCTATTCTGGCGGACTCGACACGTCGATCATCGTTCCGTGGTTGCGCGAGCACTACGATGCGCGCGTGATCTGCGTCGCTGCCGACATCGGTCAGGGGGGCGATGAATTGCGTGGCGTCCGCGACAAGGCGCTCGCGTCGGGTGCGGACGAATGCTTCGTCGAGGATCTGCGCGAGGAGTTCGTGCGCGACTTCATTTTCCCGACGTTGCGAGCGGGCGCTATCTACAACCGGAAGTACCTGCTCGGTACCGCCATGGCGCGGCCGCTCATTGCCAAGCGGCAAGTCGAGATCGCCCGGAGCGTCGGCGCGGATGCGTTGGCGCACGGATGTACCGGCAAGGGTAACGATCAAGTCCGTTTCGAGATGACGTTTGCCACGCTCGCGCCGGAACTTCCCGTCATCGCGCCGTGGCGCGAGTGGACCATTCGCAGCCGCGAGGATGCTATCGACTATGCGGCGGCCAAAGGCATTCCGATCGCTGCCACAAAGGAGAAGATCTATTCGCGGGATGCCAACCTCTGGCACCTTTCGCACGAAGGCGGCATCCTCGAAGACCCCAACGCCGCGCCGCCCGACGATCTGTTCATGCTGACCACCAACCCCTCGCATGCGCCTGACGCGCCTGAGGACGTGGTTATCGGCTTTGAGCGCGGCACGCCGGTATCCGTGAACGGAAGGAAGCTGGGACCCGTTGCGCTCGTCACTGCGCTGAATGCCATCGGCGGTCGTCACGGCGTCGGACGCATCGACCTGGTCGAAGATCGCATGGTCGGCATGAAGTCGCGGGGCGTTTACGAGACGCCAGGGGGGACGCTGCTGTACACGGCGCACTCGGAGCTCGAGCAACTCGTTCTGGATCGAAAGACTCTCTCGGCGAAGGACATGATTGCGCCCCGGTACGCCGACCTGGTGTACGAGGGCCGCTGGTGGACCACGGAGCGCGAGGCCTACGACGCGTTCGTGAATGTCACGCAAGAACGTATTTCCGGAACGGTCACGCTCCGACTGTTCAAGGGCGCTGTCGCGGTGGCGGGCCGGGAGAGCATCCACGCGCTGTATGACGAACGCTTCGTCACATTCGGCGAGGACGACGTGTACCAGCAGAGCGATGCCGCCGGCTTCATACGCCTCTTCGCGCTTCCCGCTCGCGTGCGTGCCATCAAGGACCGGGAGCTTGCCATCGCACAAGCGGCGGCGGAGTCCGTCGAGGAACTGGCTGCGGTGTGACAACGGTGCCCACCCCGCATGCGACCGCGCGATGCGCCAGAGGCAGCCGTGGCGGCTGACGGCGGCAGGGCGCCGATGAAGGCACACAAGCTGTGGGGTGGACGTTTCGGCGCCGCCCCCACCGCCGCGTTCGACGCGCTCAACAATTCCATTGGCGTCGACTTCCGGCTCTGGCCCTACGACATCCGCCTCTCCAAGGCGTGGGCGATGGCGCTCTGGGGGGCGAACGTCCTCACACTCGACGAGAGCAAACTGCTCGAGCGCGGACTCGATGCAGTCGCCGCTCGGCTGGACTCGGGCGAGCTTCCGTTAGCGTCCGACGAAGACGTGCATACACTCATCGATCGGCTTCTTCACGAAGAAACCGGTGACGTTGCGTCGAAGCTGCATACCGGACGGAGTCGCAACGACCAGGTCGCCACGGCGACGCGGTTGTGGACAATGGACGCCTGCCAACATCTCGATTCCGCCCTGCGTGGTCTCGAGCAGGTCATGATCGATCAAGCCACGACGATCGAAACAGCGCTCATGCCATCGTATACACACATGCAGCGCGCGATTCCCGTGTTCGGCGCGCATTGGTTACTGTCGCACTTCTGGCCGCTCGAGCGCGATCGTGCTCGCCTCAAGGCCACCCATCGTTCCGCCGCCGTGCTGCCACTTGGCTCCGGTGCGGTTGCAGGCTGCGCGTATCCGATTTCTCGCGTCCTGCTGCAGGGAACGCTTGGCTTCGACGCCATGTCGACGAATTCGATCGACGCGGTGAGCGATCGCGATTTCATCGCTGAGCTACTCTTTGCCGCCACCATGATTGGTACGCACCTGTCCCGGCTCGCGGAAGATCTGATCATCTATGGCTCCAGCGAGTTTGGTTTCGTGCAGTTCGGCGAGGGTTACACGAGCGGATCGAGCATGATGCCGCAAAAGCGGAATCCCGACGCACTCGAGCTTGCACGTGGGTCAGCCGCGCGGATGCTTGGTGATCTCGTGTCGCTGCTGGCGACGCTGAAGGGATTGCCGACGAGTTACAACAAGGACTTGCAGGACGACAAGCGCACACTGTTCGACGCAACGGATACGCTGCTGCTGGTGCTGCCCGCAGTGGCTGGGGCACTCGCCGAATGCACGTTCCGGAAGGAGCGTATGAAGGCGGCTCTCTCGAGCACGATGATGGCGACTGATCTGGCTGACTATCTCGTGCGGAAGGGTGTCACGTTTCGTGATGCGCACGGCGCTGTGGGCCGGTTGGTTCGCGAGAGCGAGGCGAGCGGCGTCGAGATGCAATTGCTGCCGTTCAGTTCCTTCACGGCGGCTCACGCACTCTTCAGCGACGATGTCTCGGATGCATTGAGCCCGGAACAGTCGGTCATGCAGCGCGAAGTGGAGGGAGCAACAGGTCCGGTGGCGGTAGGAGCGCAACTCGACGCCGCCAGGATTGCACTCCTGCCTCCGCCCACACCTCGGTCCGGTAATGCGGTAGTGTGATCAGGCAGGCGGACGCGCTGCGACACGCCCCCGCTTCAAAACGTGCGTCGGCTTCAGCCGTGACGCGCGAACACAGAGGTCGAGCCGTTGGCGGCAAATGCGATGACGGAGTACTGATCCGCCCTCGCAGGCCCTTCCATACCTGGGGAACCGCTTGGCATCCCTGGTACGGCCAGGCCAAGCAGCCCTCGCGGCGCCGTCGCGAGCAGGCGCATCACGTCACCCGCGGGCACGTGGCCCTCGATGAGGTACTTTCCCGCAAGCGCCGTGTGACATGAGCGTAACGCGACTGGAATGCCGATGCTGTCCTTCAGCGCCGCCATATCCGTCCGATCCGTGACGCTGGGGGCGAACCCGTTCTCACGCATGTACGTCACCCACTTGGCGCAGCACCCGCACGACGGGTCCTTGTAGACCGTAAGCGCCAACGGTACCTCCGATGCGCGCGCGGGAAGCATGGCGCCGGCAAACGAGCCGGCCGCGAGCATGCGGAGCCCCGTCGCGAGCATTTCACGCCGTGTGACGTCTGGAGTGTCCATCATCCGCCTTGTCTCCCGGCGCCCACGACGCCGCTGGTCCGCTTGTTCGTGAGATCCAACCTAGCGCACGTGCTGCACCGCGTCGATGCCGATGGGTGTCGGTCGAATCTTGCTGCGACGATTGCGTTTCTTTTGCGCGTAGAGTTCGGCGTCAGCGCGCTCCATCGCGTCGCGCAGCGGCAGCGCCGGATCGAGTGGGCTCGCGCCAACGCTCGCCGACACGACATAGGGCAGATCGTATGGTGTGTGCGTCGCGATCGCCGCCTCGAGCCGCCCCGCAATCAGCAAAGCCGCCTCTCCGCTTCCGTCCACCATGAGCGCGACGAACTCGTCTCCACTCCATCGCGCAACGATGTCGGTCTCGCGGAAGATGCTGCGTAGCGCACTTGCGACGAGCCGAATGGCCGCATCACCTGCGGCATGGCCATGTTCGTCGTTGATCTGCTTCAGCCGGTCGAGATCGGCGAACACGAGGACCGGCGTACTGCCGTGGCGCCGCGCGCGCGCGAGCTCCTGCTCGGCAAAGAGCGTGAAGGCACGACGATTTTGCAAGCCAGTGAGCTCGTCCACGAGCGCCAGCGCGTGCAGGTCCCGCTCGTAGCGCAATTGCGCCGTGATGTCCCGAGCAAGCACCAGTGTGGCGGGGCGGTCGTGGTAGACGCAGCGGCTCATGGTCACCTCGACATCCACGACATTGCCAGCAGTATCGAGCATCCTCGCGCGGGGACGGGGGGCCCGTGCAAATGGCGGTGTACCCCGGAGGGCCTCGTCCTCGGAGAACGACGATAGAGCGTCCGGGTGCACGTACCTCGCCAGCGGCTGGCCGGCGAGTGTCTGCTCGGACGGCAGACCCAACAGCTCGGCAGCAGCGGGATTGGTGAAGAGAATGTCGCCGTGAGCGTGGACAATGACGGCATCCGGGAGCAACGCGAGGATCTGCGCATACCGAGCTTCGGTTTCGCGCAGCGTTCGGAGCTGCCGGCGAGTTCCAAGACGCGCGAGGGCGAGGAGCCCTCCGGTTATGATGGAGACCAACAACGCGATCCAGACCGTCCGCGCTGACCGGCCGCTTGGCTCCAGCCCCTTCTGTACGTCCGCGGCATCCCGTGGGACGACTTGCCACACTACGGGATCCTCAGCGTTGTCCTGGTACGATGTGACCACCCCGACAACGATCAGGCTGTCTCGCTCGCGGATTCTTGCAAGATCGATTGAAGCGCCGTGGTTAGCCGGCACCCAGACCGTGAGGATACGGTGCGTCGTCGGCGAGTCGTCGCGAAGCCGCAGGTACTGCCCTCCTTCACTTCGACCGAAGCCGGCCACACGGCCATGCACGCGGATCAATTGCCCTGGATGCCGTGCGATGACCGCTTGTTCAATCGGAAGATCCAGTGGAAGCACCGGGCGCCGTGGAGCGTTGGCGACCTCCACGCGCGTCGCTGCTAGTTCGATGTTCCCCCTGTAGCTCTTGATCTTGCCGGTAGCGACAACGCTGTCACCCACATGCACTACGGGTTGCGTACTACGAGAGAAGATCCTGATGCCACCCGACCCGTCCTGGATCGCGATGTCGAACGCGCTGGACTGCAGCTGGCCCGAGCCGACGACGGCACGTCCCGCAACGGTCACGTCCCGCCCTGCCCCCTGAAGGGCGATCGCATGAGCGATGGACAACGTGCTTCCTCTCGATGGCGCAACGGCGACTTGACCCGATACGGCAGCCGGGATGGCAATCGCCGTGCTGACAAACGCAGTGATCACGACAAACGATCGACTGTTCATTTGTGGGGAGGAGGGAAGTAGCGCAGGGCAAGACTGCATCGCGGTCCGGGCGACTGCGACCAAAGACTAATCGTGAGCGCGGTTCGCTCTCGTCCGACCGGATCGACACGATACGCAGGTGGTGGAGCCCACGAGATCCGCGAGCAGCCGCCGTAACCACGACCCATGTAGATGCTGATAGCACAGGATGCGGCCGCAGTTGGTGCAAACGCCACCTTTCAACAGGTCCACACGTCCACCGCACTGATCGCAATCAGTTGTGACCTGAGAGCTTCGAAAGAATTCGAACTTTGCCATCATCTCCGATTGGAGTCCGGCCTACTTCACCATCGTCCACGCTCGAGGCAGTCGTCCGTCCGACGATTGCCGTGCGGCATTGCGATTCCGCGATCGAGTCGAGGGCCGCCATGTCGAATCGGCCACGTTTCCTGTTGGACGACTGGAGTATGGCCGGCGTTGCTGATTACTCCGGTTACTGGGAACAGAAGCATGTGTCAGCGCTGGCTCGGCGCCGACTGGCCCGCTGCGAAGCGCGGGAGAGTTGTCACCTCGCCGATGTCCCGGTGGTGTCGGCCCGCCTGGGCCTCGCGTCGGCAGTTCCGGGGAGACCGATTGGGCGCTCCCATCAGCATTACAGGTCGTCCGCGCTGCCGCGCATCTTCAGAACCTCGTGACGGCCGTGATCAGGGTGAACTGTGCCTTTCTCGCCGTTCTGATTGGTTGCACCCCACTTGGTATCGCGCTTCGAAGAAAGGTCGTGAGCCCCGAGGAGAAGTCAAAGCCTATTGCCGATTAACGCGAGCGGCGGCCTTTTCGACGCTGCGATGCTGCGATGCTGCGATGTTGCGATGCTGCGATGCTGCGATGCTGCGATGCTGCGCTCAGAATTGCGGCAGCCCGACACGTTCGTTGTGGCAGCGGAAGATCTTTTCTAACCGTCCATTAAGTGCCTATTTTTGGAGGAACTGGTAGTTAAACTATAGATTGATATATTCCTCCGAAAATAGGCGAAATACTTATGCCCATGTATAGTGTTGGTATTGCTTCACTTGTCATCAAGGCGCCCAGTAAGTGGACAGACAATGTTTTAACCCACCACCATCTCCCGGAGATCGCGTCTACCAACCGAGGTGCAGACCGTGGGATTCCTTACTCAGGCCTGGTTCGACTGGCAATCATCCGTCTCCTACACCAGGACCTGGGGCTCGGGGTTCGAGACGCCCTTCGCATTTCACTCGAGATGTACAACGGCGACGGGGTGTGCATGTATCGCCGGGGGCCCATCAGTCTTGCCATCGACGGCCTAGCCGTCGAGCGCAGTGTCGAGACGCGGCTCGCGGAAGTTCTCGAATCCGCGCCGGCCCGTCGACGCGGACGTCCTGCCCGTCATCTGCCTGCGGGTTAGGGCCCCATAAGAGGCGGGGCGGGGTATCTATGGGATACCCCGCCCTGCCTGTCGATCGAGATTGCGAGTCAGGCTTTCGAGACGTTTTCGGCCGCAGGGCCCTTGGCGCCTTGCACGATGTCGAATTCCACCGCATCACCCTCGGCTAGCGACTTGAAGCCGTTGCCTTGAATGGCACTGTAGTGCACAAAGCAATCCTTTTCCCCATTATCCGGGGTGATGAAACCAAAGCCCTTCGCGTCATTGAACCACTTCACCTTGCCGGTCGTACGCATGTCCCACTCCTGAGGAAGCTGATTGTCTAGGGAGCGGAACGTGCCGTGCCCCGACAATACCTGACACCGCGGGCTCACCGATGTCCCGCCACAAATGCCGAGCCTCGGACGCACCTAACGCCCGGCAGCCGCTAACGTAGCAACGCCGAAAAGGGCGGTCAATAGTTGGGATTGCATCCCGCGAATTCGGCGCGGGAGCCCTGCGCGTTCCATGAGAGCGTTAGCGGACAGTCTTTACGGCCGTAACGAAATACTGCGTGTCCCCGAAGCAGCTGCCTGGTAAGCCAACGTGCTGCGCGTACGTGAGGGCCACACGGGCACCCATGAGCTTATCAATTTGCTGCGCAACATCGGCATCTCGTACGGAGAACGACCATCGCTCCTGCGCTGCACCCGGCATGTTTACCATCGCGATCTCTCCCTCCCACGTCTTGCAGACCCAGCCCTTGCGCGAGAATTTCTGCAAGTATCCCGAACGGTCACCGGTCGAGTAACTCCAGTTGAGGGCGACAGCCGTCCAGATGACCATGACGGCAACCGGGAGCACAACGATGACTCCGAACAGCACGTAGGGCCACCGTCGACGCGTGTGCATGATCGGGATCGGTTCAGCCGGCGCTGCCGTCGTTGCATCCGATCCAGTCGTACCACCGGGGTCCCGATTTGGCATTTCGCTCCCTGTTCGTCGTGGGGCGGCGTGTGTGTCCCTTCACGAGATCGTGGAAGTTATCTTGATTAAGCGCCTCGCACGAGAGCGCCGCCGATAGGTTACCAGTTTCCTCTCAAGGTCCTCAACTGTGGCTTTTTCTCCTCGCAGGCAGACGGTTACGGTCTTGGTTGGCACGGTTCCGGTCGGGTCAGCGCATCCGATCGTGGTACAGTCCATGACGAATACGGACACGGCGGATGCCACGTCGACTGCCACCCAGGTTGCCGCTCTCGCTGCGGCGGGTTCGCAGTTGGTCCGGCTCACGGTGAACAACGAGGCGGCCGCGGCCGCCGTACCAGACATCGTGTCTCGTCTGGCCGATCTTGGAGTGACCGTTCCACTGGTAGGCGATTTTCACTACAACGGGCATCTTCTCCTCGCCAAGTATCCCGCGTGCGCCCGCGCCCTTGCAAAATATCGAATCAACCCCGGTAACGTCGGTGGCAAGCGGCGCGACGAGAATTTCCGCACGATCGTTCAGATGGCAATCGACAACGGCAAGCCGGTTCGAATCGGCGTAAACTGGGGATCCCTCGATCAGGATTTACTTACCCAGATGATGGACGAAAATGCTGAAAGCGGTTCTCCGCGTACGGCGAAAGACGTGTACATCGAGGCGATGCTGGCGAGCGCGTTGCGGTCAGCGGAATTGGCGGAAGCAGTTGGACTGAGCCATGATCTTATTCTGCTCTCTGCGAAGGTCTCTCATGTGCCGGATCTGGTGGAGGTATATGAACGACTGGCAGCACGCTGTGACTACCCATTGCACCTCGGTCTGACCGAGGCGGGCATGGGCATGAAGGGGCAGGTGGCCAGTGCAGGCGCATTGTCCATTTTGCTCGCGAAAGGCGTCGGGGACACCATCCGCGTGTCCCTGACGCCGAAGCCCAATGGTGATCGATCGGAAGAGGTCCGCGTTGCACAACAAATTCTTCAATCGCTCGGCCTGCGGAGCTTTACGCCGCAGGTCACCGCATGCCCGGGCTGCGGCCGCACGACCTCGACCTACTTTCAGCATATGGCCGAGGACATTCAGACGTATCTGCTCGAACAGATGCACACCTGGAAGACGACGCGACCCGGTGTGGAAGCCTTGAACGTTGCCGTCATGGGATGCGTCGTGAACGGACCAGGTGAGTCGAAGCACGCGAACCTCGGGATCTCACTACCCGGTACCTTCGAAGAGCCGAAGGCCCCTGTCTACGTGGACGGAAAGCTCCTCACCACCCTCAAGGGGGACCATATCGTGCAGGAGTTCCTGGTCATACTCGATGCCTACGTCGCCAGAAACTATCCGTCTCCGCTCGGCGAGCCGGTGGCCCAGGCGTGAACGTCCAGGCACCGATCGCCTGCGACCGTGCGTGCGACGTTGGTTTATGGTGTCCAGTGCTCGAGTCGTTCAGCGACCTCGCGCAGTTCATCCATGATCTCGCCGGCGAAGTGAAGCTCGCGTAGCCGTTCGTAGACGCGACGGTACCATCGCACGGTACCGAGCCGACCGACATTGAATCGTGACCAGACGGTATCCGGGTCCAGCGTGCGCTGCAGGTCGGCGAGAATGGAGCTCCCGTTGTGTACCTTGTCGGCCGCACATACCCAGCGCGCGCGCTCCGACGCCGCCGCGAGGCGGGCAAGGTAGTCATCCTTCCTCTCTTCGCTGGAGAGCTCGACCCCTTCCTCGTTGACAACTCGGTGGGTCACCGCCAGCACGGTTTCAAGAATTTCTACACCGAACTTGTCTCCGATACGTTGTTCCAGCATGTCGCGGGTGAAGCCGTCACGCACGCAATCTTCGATTACGTCATGCAGAATTCCTGCTATGATCGTCTGTTCATCCTGGTGGTAGCACGTGAGGATCACAGCCACGTTTGCCGGCTGGGTCAGATACGGAAGCCGAGTTCCTTTCCGAACTTGCCGGTCGTGATGCTTCGCGGCGAAGGCGAACGCGTGGTTGATACGATCTGAGTAGCCGCGAATCGTCATTTACCTCACACGAAACGGCAGGATGAGCGCACAGTGCGGGCAGTCTTTTATAACATACAGTGACGGAATACGTGTCGCACGCACTACGGATGCATTTGTCAATCCGAGCGTTGAGTCAGCGCGAAAGCTATTGGCCGTCTGATAGGGGCCTGTACCCGGAAGCATGCGCATGTGTCTGTTCGAACTCATCGCGAAATGTGGACAGCCAGCGTGAGATCCAGCAGTACGAGTGCACTCCCCTGGACGATGACGCCCACGCCGGCGCCCACGAGGCCAGATCTTCGACCGATCTGCCACCCGGTTACGAGTATCGAGGCACCAACGAGCACGTACCCAAAATCGAGGCCGATATTGAGCCACAGAAATCGATCCAGTCTGGTTGCGCCTGCAAGGTCGCGTAGCCCGAGCCCGCGAGATGCGAAGAGGGCCAAGGCGACCTCCGCCAGCCCCCAGCCCATGGTCTGAAGCCCGAATTGCAGCAATAGGGGTGACTGACCCGCCCTTCCGCGCAGCCAGCCCACTAGAGCGGTGCCCGTCACCGCGCTTGTAGCGCCCCACGCGAACAACCGGAGGATGTGTGCTCGTTCGGCCGTCAGCAGAGTATCAGCCCACATGTATTGCATTCGCGAACGGTAGTCGCTTCCTGCTTCGACCGGCAGGCGAAGCTTGGCTCGTTCCCGACCGGCCTCGCAAATTTCCCTTCCAATCTGTTTCGATTCCTCTTCGACTCGGTCGCTGCGATGGCGAAGCCACTCTTCTTCAAGACAGCGGGTACGTTCCGCGTATGGCTCGAACGGCATCATGAGCGCGCGACGAGCTCTTTGTAGGCTTTCATCGCAAGGCCTCCGGAAAGCCGAGCCTGACCTGGCCGGAATCAGTGAATGAGGCTCTCTGCTTTGGCTGGATTGACGGTGTGCGTCGGTCCCTCGATGTCAGCAGCTATGTGATCCGATTCACTCCGAGAAGGCCCCGGAGCGTCTGGAGTAGGGTGAATATCGCCAAGGCCGAGGAACAAATCCGCCTCGGCCGGATGACGTCAGCAGGTTTGGCAGCCCTCGACCGCCGAGATCCCGCCAGATCCGGCATTTATTCATTCGAGCACACCTCCGTGACATTGGACGGACCGTCGGATCAGCTCTTCAGGCGCAATGCGGCGGCGTGGGCATTTTTTCAAGCGCAGCCGGGTGGCTATCGCAAAGTGTCACTTCACTGGGTGACAAGCGCCAAACGACCGGCAACACGCGCGAAGCGTCTTGCGAAGTTGATCGACGCCTCCGCTAGCAGGGAGCGTATTTATTGGACTTGATGACGCAGCAGCAAAATATGGCGTTTGAGTGACGGCTTACTGGCGCCGATATTATGGAATAGCTAAGACGCCTCGACTAGTACTCTTTCAGCAGCTTCGACTGGCCGCAGGTCCGCAAGTATCGGGTCAGGAGCATCCCAAATAACGATGCCGCGGCAGTGGGCACCTGTTTTCTCGATATCCGACAATACGGCGGACAGCGTGGCTATCGTGGTCTGCCCTGTGCGAACGCAATAGATCACGTCCGATATAGGGAGCCCAGACGGCAGCCCTTCCAGTACCTGCTCGAGCGCGCTCACCAATACAATGGCATCGTACTGTCGGGTGAGACGCCCCACGTCGTGATTGAGCAAAGTTGCGATCTTGCCCATCGTGAGTGGGCCTTCGCCACTGGGAATGACGTCGATCGAGCGGTCCCGACCCAACTGAGCTGCTCGAGTCACCTCGCCCCATCGTGCTGTCCCGGTCGCGAGTTCCGTGACACCGGCGCCCGGCCGAAGTCTCAGCGAGGCCATCACGGATGCAGCCACGGGATCGGTATCGATCAGCACTGTCGAACGCGCCTCGTCGGAGGCGATGGCAGCAAAATTGATTGCCACAATCGCCGAGACTGCCGGGAGGTCGCTGGTGACCGTCAGCATCACGGTACCAACACCAGCTGTCACAATTGCCTGGTAGATCAGCTGGTGCCCGTCTGCGCCGGGATCGATGTAGGTCGGTCCAGCTCGTTCCGCGGACCTCCTCCCACGCTCCGGTGACGGCGGAAGCGGGCGAATCACACCCAGTACGCGCACTCCGCTCGCTCGCTCTGCTTCGCGTGCGTTCGAGATTCTTGGGTTGCGAACTTCATCCAGCAGAGCAACACCGAATCCGAATATCGCTCCGAACACTAGGGCGGCAGCGAGCATCGCCTGCGGGGAAGCACCGACGTTGGCCAGTTCGCGCGCCCGCGCTTCTTGTTCGTCGAGGCGAATAAGCTCGCTACGCTCCCGCGCCAACTCTGCCGCGGCCGACGACGACGCGATGCGGGCGTCACGACGTTCTTTCACACGCGCCAGGGTATCTGGCAACATTCGTCGTGGTGCCGCCGCCAAGGCGACTGGAATTCCTGGTTCCAATGTGGCGATTTCCCGTCTGATTGCAGTTCGCTTGGCGTCAGCAACCGCCTCGATGCTGCGTCCGAGTTCGTTTGCCCGGGCCGTAAGCGCCACGAAGACCGGATCCACGCCGCCCACGGCGCTGTAGCTATCTCGTTCCCGTTCGATCTCGATCAACGAGTCGAGAAGCTGGCGAACTCGTGCATCTCCCTGCATGGGACCCGCCAATGCCAGTGCGCGATAGGAGGCTAGAAGGGGCGCGTTTTCGGATCGGCTGATGAGCCGCCCCAGCAGACCCGCTTGGGCAGCCAATGTATCCCGACGGCTTCGAGCGACCGGATTGAGTGTATCACCTCCCGATGCGGCGTCTGGCGCGGCTGTGGGAGCGCTTGCGGCCGTCATTAGTGTCACGACCTCCGCGCGGGCGGCGACCAATGCAGCCTCCGACATCGCGGCGCGTGTCTCGGCCTGCGCGAGAAGGGCGGCACTATGTTCGGTATCGGGCCTAGCCAGAGCATTCGTCGTAATGGCCGCGGCGGCCTTCCTGGCCTGCTGAGGGACGATGACGAGCGCGACGAGCGCGACGGCGAAGGCCCCGATACTCACCGTGGCGACGAAGATCGTTCGGCGCAGGGCGTTCGTGGCGCGCGCCGCGATCCACGCTACCGATGCGGAGAGCGGGCGAGCTAAACGGCGACGAGATTGGGGGCGACGCGAGCTCATGGCGTCATACTAGCGCACGGTACGCGCCACACTGATCGCTACACCGAAAAGGCACAATGGGGCGGATGCACAAGCATCCGCCCCAGAGCGTACGAGGAACCAGGCGTTTGAACTACTGAACCGTCACCTGACCCTTCATGTTCATCGCCGCATGTGGCGTGCAGGTAAAATCATACTTGCCCGCAGGCACCTTGCCAAACGACACGACGTACGACTCGTTCGGCTGCATGAGCATCGGGCTTGACAGCGGACCCATCTTGGCGCCGGCCATGTTTGCATCGAGTTGGGCCGAGGCCGCCGCATCGGTCACGTTCAAGAACGCGACGTTGTGGGGGCCACCGCTGGCCATGACGAACTTGATCGCATCGCCCTGCTTGATGGTGATATTGGCTGGGTCAAACTTATAGCCTGTCGCGTCGCCGATCATCTTGACTTCGTGGGTCGCACCGGTGGCCGGAGCCGCCGTGACGGAGCCCGCGGCTACGGGGGCTGCCGGCGCGGGAGTCATCGTCGCAGGAGTGGTCGCACTCGCCGCAGCCGCATTGGCCGCGGCGGTATCCGTGGCGGGCTTCTTCTCGCCGCCGCAGGCGCCGAGGACCGCCGCACTCGCGAGGAGCGCAATACCGTTGAACCGCATTTCTTGGAGCCTCCAAAACTTGATCGTGAACCGCACACCACGGGGCCCCGTGGCGTATTGTGATTTTATTCACAAGCGCGGCTGTGCGCAATTCGTGCCACTGGATTCGTCCGTACAAACAGCGAGTTCTTTTCTCTCTCCGCTGGTTGACCGGACAGAGGCCAAACAATAGCTTGCCGAGGTGACGATCTCCCATCGGCCCCATCGCGTGCATCAACACGGACTCCCGGGTCGGGGCGACGCGCGCGTGCAGGAGTAAGCAACCGCTTCTCTGTCGGCACAGCTGCTGGTCTGCTTTCGGCCCGTCCCTCTCGGACGGGTCCTTTTTTTTGGTTTGTTCCTTCTGCCATTCTCACTCCCCGACGATGCTGCGCATTGCACTTCCCAACAAGGGCAGACTCTCCGAAGAGGCGCGCGAGTTGTTTACGGACGCTGGACTGGAAATCCGAGCCGCTGGACCTCGGGCCCTTACCGCCTCACTCGGCAGCGAATTTCAAGCCCTTTTCGTCCGCGCTCAGGATATCCCCGAGTTCGTGGCGGATGGCGCTGCCGATGCCGGCGTCACAGGCTTCGATCTTATCCGGGAATCCGGCCGACATCTCAAGGAGCTTGCCGATCTCGGATTTGGCGCGTGTCGTCTGGCCGTCGCCGCGAAGGACGACAGTGGCGTCCAATCACTCGACGACATCCGAACTGGCGCGCGCGTGGCGACGGTATTTCCGCGCATCACAAAGTGGTTCTTTGACCTTCGCGGGCAAGTTGTCGAAGTCGTGCCGATCTCAGGCGCAGCGGAAATTGCACCGCACATCGGTATCGCGGACGTGATCGTGGATCTCGTATCCACCGGATCGACGCTACGGGTAAATGGCCTGCGGGAGATTGCGACGGTCCTGGAATCCACCTGCCGGCTGATCTCCACACCAACCGCCCGGTCTGATCCTACTCAGGCTCGCACGCTGGATGAACTGGTGGCGGCCTTGGGCAGCGTCATCGCCGCGCGCGGCA
>JANYIN010000095.1 GCA_025362035.1 Gemmatimonadaceae bacterium
ATGATCTTCATCCACCCGTCCATTCGCAGCGTCAACATCCCCTCGTCCACGGCGGCGTCCTTGATTTCGGCGGCCCCGACGTTCTGCAGAATGAGCTTGCGCAGGTTGGCGCTCATCGGCATGACCTCGTAGACGCCCTGACGGCCTTTCATGCCGCTCCCGCCACACGCATCGCATCCCCTGCCCTTGAAGTACGGCAGGTCCATGACGCGCGTGTCGAGATTGATGTTCTGCAGCAGCGGCGCCGCTTCCTTCGTGGCCTTGGCCTTGGCGCTCTCGATGGTTTCGGGGGTGAACCGGAGTTCCCGCAGCGTGGTGGTGGTTTTGACCTTTGCGACGTCAAAGTCGATGTCCGACGGCGTGTACTGGACCTTGCAGTTGGGACAGATGCGCCGCAACAACCGCTGGGCCAGCACGAGATTGAGCGCCGACGCCACGTTGAACGGCTCGAGCCCCATGTCCATGAGGCGCGTGACGGTTTCCGGAGCGGAGTTGGTATGGAGAGTGGACAGGACCATGTGGCCCGTGAGCGCAGCCTTGATGGCGATACCGCCGGTCTCGAGGTCGCGAATCTCGCCCACCATGATGATGTTCGGGTCCTGACGCAGGAAGGCCTTGAGCGCGGCGGCGAACGTCATGCCGATTTCCGTGCGCACGAGCACCTGATTGACCCCGTAGAGGTTGTACTCCACGGGGTCTTCGGCCGTCATGATGTTGACGTCGATGTTGTTGACTTTCGAGAGGGCCGAATACAGGGTGGTGGTCTTGCCGGAGCCCGTGGGGCCGGTGACGAGCACCATGCCGTACGGGTTCGACACGGCCTCCATCAGGTCCTTCTCGGCCTTGGGCTCGATGCCGAACTTCTCGAGGTCCAGGGTGAGATTGCCCTTGTCGAGAATACGGAGCACGATCTTCTCGCCGAAGAGCGTGGGAAGCGTCGACACGCGATAGTCGATGACCTTCTTCCCCATCTTCAGCTTGATGCGCCCGTCCTGCGGTACGCGACGCTCGGCGATGTTGAGCGACGCCATGATCTTGAAACGCGAGATGAGCGCCGCCTTGAGCTTCATCGGGGGCTTCATCACTTCCATCAATGCGCCGTCGATGCGATAGCGGACGCGGATGTCGTGCTCGAAGCACTCGAAATGGATGTCCGACGCGCCCTTCTTCACTGCGTCCGTGAGGATGGCGTTGATCAGCTTGACGACCGGCGCGTCTTCCATCTGCGCCGTGAGGTTCGCCGCAACGAGGTCCTCCTCCTTCTCTTCGAGGACCTCGACGTCACCTTCCATGTCGTCGATGACCGACAGCAGGTCATTGACCTGCATCTCGGCGGCGTTCTCGTACAGCTTCTCGATGGCGCTCTTGAGGGTGAACTCGCCGCCGATGACGGGGAAGATGTCGTAACGGGTGATGAACTTCAGGTCATCCAGGACCCCCAGATTGGTGGGGTCCGCCATGGCGACGGTGAGCGTTCGTCCGTCGCGCTTGAGCGGCAGGACGAGATGTTTCACCGCGAGGTCCGCCGGGATCAGCTTGGCGATGCGTGGATCGACCTCGAATTTTGAGAGATCGACCGCCGGCATCTTGTACTGCCTGGCCAGCATCTTGGTCAGTTCGGTTTCCTGGATGAAGCCGAGCTTGACGAGATTGTAGCCGACGCGCGTGCCGTTCTGGCGCTGTTCCTGAAGCGCCTTTTCCAGCTGCTCGCGTGTTATCAGCCCCTCGCGAACGAGGAGATCACCAAGGCGTTCGCTTGAGGCGACCGGTGCGGCCATAAACAGACGGAATACGACAGAGTGGACGACGCAGCTCGCGGCCGCGGGAACGGCTGGTCCAGGCAGCGGACCGGAAGGTGAAGCTCGCCACCTGCCGGGGGCCTGTCAAGAATACCGACGCCGCCCTGGCTCCGGCGAGCGCGGACTCCCGGATAGCGAGATTGGAGGACTCACCGCCGGCGAATACTCGAGCCCGAAAACGTGACGAACGGAGCCAGCTTCTGAAGCGTGGCCGGGCCGATCCCCTTGACGCGATGCAGGTTTTCAAGCGTACGAAATGGTCCCAGCGAGTCGCGGTTGGCCACGATGCGGCGCGCGGTTGCCGGTCCGATGCCGGGGATCTGCTGGACATCGCTTTCCGTGGCGACGTCCAGATCAGTGCGCACCGCGGCATTGGGGTCGGCGTTCGTGGAGGGCGGCAGCAGCTTCTTTCGAGAGCGGGGGCCGGATACCGTCGGCTGCCCTGGCACTCCGCCGACGTAGGTATCCACGCGCGCATCCGGCGGCGGAAAGCCGAGTGACGAGCCGCTGGAACCGTACGGTGCCCGAGCATTGGGCCGATCGGGTCGGGCATACGAGGGCGGCACGCTGGATACCCCGCCGACCACGACGGGGAGCGTGTCTCGCTTACCGGCGGACCTGGCCGAGCGTTTTCGCTTTCCCTGCCTGGACGTTCGTGCTTGCGACGCGCTATCAGCCGCGACGGCTTGACGACCGATGGCCTGCTGTTCGAGTTCCGTGGGGCCGGTGGGCGAACCAGCGCGGAGCACACGGACGGCGCCACCCAACAGGATGACGATGGCGACGAAGGCGAGCGCCTTCTGTTCAGATGGAGTTGGCATGCGGGGAAGGTCGGGGCGCGGGGCTCTCGTGCCGTCATCCTTTCCCTGCGGACCGGAGCAGGAATGTGCGAACTCGATTCAGAAGCGCGAGCCTCCATGCCGGTCGAGGGGCGTTCGAAAAACTGGCGTGCGCCCGCACCGCCTCGTAATTTGTTCTCCCTCTCCGCGGCGAAGCCAGACGGCGCCCCGAATCAACCTCTGGCGCGCCGGCGCCGTCCCCCATGACACACGCTCGCACCGTAGGAACACGCATTGCCGGCAGCTCACGCGCGTGCCGTGCCGGCTTGGCTGCGTGCCTGCTGTGGCCGGCGTCAGTGGTTGCTCAGCAGATCGGCGTGCAGGTGGGCGCCACGTCGAGCGTGGCTGTCGTGCCGAACGGGAGCGTCACCGTTCCGGTCATCGTGGATCTTTCGGCGGCGGGCAGTGCGCACATTGCGTCGTTGCAGGGTGCGATCACGTGGGACGCCACCCGTCTGACATTCGATTCGCTCCGCCTCGCGTCGGGATCGACGTGGACGCTCGTCACGAACGCCACGCTGGCGAGTAGCGGAACAGTGACGTTCAACGCGTCCGGTGCGACGGTGTTGGCCGCAACGGGTACGTTGATGAACCTCTACTACTCGGCGTCGGCGTCCTCAGGGGGCACGCGCGTGCTTCTCGC
>JANYIN010000114.1 GCA_025362035.1 Gemmatimonadaceae bacterium
TTTCGCCGATTGTATGCGCTGCCGTGGGCAAGCTCAGTCAGACGGTGCACGATGTCGGGATGACGTTGCACATCGGCAAACGACCCATGCAAAACGACGACCGAACGTTGCATCACGTGTAACGTGGTACACGATTACTTCTTGTCGTCACCCTTCGGTGCCGAGTTCCCGACGTCACCGAGCAGCCCACCCCTCGACACGAGCTGCGCCGCGAGGACGGTCTGGATCACACTCGCGATCTGGTTGGTGGTGGCGTTGGCGGCACCGCCCCCCTCATTGCCGGACACGGTGATCATACGCGCCTCGGCCAGCGCCGCGGCGATCTGCGGCGCGATGATGGGGATCATCTCGATCTGACGGTAGCGGAAGTAGCTCTCGCCGCCAGCAGCGATGGCCTTGTTGACCTTCTCGATGCTCTCGGCCTGCGCGGATGCGACCGTACGAATGCGGATCGCCTCGGCTTCGGCGGCAGCCTGCGCGGTGATCGTCACGCGTTCGGCGTCGGCACGCGCCTGCGCGATCTGCGTGGCCTCCAGTTCCGCGATGCGCTGCAGTCCCATCGCTTCCTGCCGCTTGGCCTCGGCCTGCGCGACGAGCGCGGCATTGCCGGCCTTGGTCTGTTCGAGCTCGCGCTGGCGGTCGGAGATGATGCGCTCCGCTTCGATCGTCGCTTCCTTGGCGCGCCGCGCTTGCTGCGCCTGCACGATGTCCGCCGTGGCCTGCGCTTCAGCCGCCGACATCCGGCGCCGCGCGTCCGCCACTTCGCTCTGCACCACCTTGATATTGAGCGAATTGAAGATCAGCCCCAGATCCGTGAGCTCGCGCGAGCACGCCTTCCGGATGATGACCGCCAGCGGATCGTCGTCGTCCTCGATGGCGTCCATGGCGCCGTCCGTCGGGATGGGCAGATTGCGCGGAATGGCCACCACTGCGGTGGATGCCGTGCCGCTGGATCCGAGCCGCGGCGCCGTGCGCGCCGAGAAAAGCTGGTCGTGTGTGAGCAGGTTGATGGCGCGTCGCGCGGAGCTGGAGAGCAGGTCGGTGAGCGTGTTGACCTGGTCGCCCTCGGGCTTGGCGAAAAAGCGATTGGCGGCCGTCTTGATCAGGACGTCCGTGTCGCCCACGGACACGATGGCGCTGGCGAGCACGCGCACCTTGATCGGTTGCGGCGTGCCGCCTTCATCGAGATCGGCCGTCTGGTCGGTGATGTCGAGATCGACGTTGATGACCTTGCTGGAGATCGTCGTGCCGGTGGTGAGCAGCGGGATTTACTTCGACTTGCCAGGGCCGCGATAGATGACCGTGCCGCCGGCCAGCCAGCTCACGAGGCGGATGGTGCCTGCCTCCACATTACGCAGGAAGGACGCGACGATGAACGGCACCGCCACGAGCACCACGAACAGCACGCCACCGATGAGATACAGGGTATCCATGTCTGGTTCACACGAAAGAGGGGATCACCGGTCGCGCGCGGTCACGGTGCAGCGCCCGCGTGCGGCGTCGATGTCGGAAACACGAACCGTATCACCGGAATGAATGCGGACGCCGCGCGAGCGATCGTCGCTGGCGAGCGTCGCGAGCAGTTGAATGACCTGACCGTCAACGTCAATTGCCACGAGCCCATTGCCGTTGGCATCGAAGCCGGTCACGGCACGCGCCTCGTCCTCGATGGCGCTTTCCAGTGTGGAGGCGGGACGCGACTCGAACCGGAAAAAGAAGCGCCACATGGGGCCGACGAGCAGAGATTCAAACGCCGCCGCCACGACGATGGCGGCGCCGAACTGCCACGGCTCGCCGAGCTTCGCCGCGGCCAAGCCGCCCGCGCCGAATCCCACCATGAGCGAAAAGAGGAGTCGCGGCGAGAGGAGGGACGTCCACCGGAACCCGCTCGCGGACGCGCGCGGCAGTCCCCCCGCGTGATGTCCGTGCGCCGCGCCTCCATGCGCCGCGCCCCCATGCGCCGCACCACCACGCGCGGCGCCGACGTGCCCGCCGTGCGAGAGCCCGCCGAGCGCCATGACGCCGAGTCCCACCGCGCCTGTCGCGAGCGAGACTGTATAGAGATCCATGCAAGGGAAGCTAGCGGCCGCGCCGCCGTTCGTATGCGTTCGCCAGCGCAAGGACGCGTGCATCGTCGCCTGGAAGCCCAACGATCGACACGCTGAGCGCCGGCATCCCATCGGCCCCGAGCCCCGCCGGCACCGACACTTCCGGCAGGCCGAGCCAGTTGCCATAGCCCAGCGCCGTGCGGACGTCCGGCCAGGGATCGACGGCACGCGGGGCGTTGAACGGCATGGTTGGATAGACCATCGCGCTGACACCCGCCGCGCGCATCGAGTTCGCAAGCGAAGACACTACCTCGGCGCGCGAGCGGGCAAAGGAACGTCCCGCCGCGTCCTCTGCCATCGGTTGATCCAGCAGCGGCTCGCACTCCTCGAACGTGGCGGGGAGGACATCGTAGTACGCCCGGTACGCCGCGTAGCCACGACGCACCGCGGCGCGCGGGTCGCCGCTTCGCCGCGCGAAGTATCGAAACAGGGCGTTGGCGGTAGGGGCCGGCGAGTTGGCATCGACGGTGCTGTCTCCACGTTCGCGTGCCGACGCCGCGAATGCCTCGCGGAAATTCGCGCGAGTCACCGCCGGGGCGAAGGGCTCGACGGTCGCGCCGCCGGCGCGCAGATCTCCCACGGCGCGGTCCCAAACCGTGAGTGCCTCGCCACTCATCTGCGTCCGGGGAACGTGCGCCTCCACGAGTCCCAGTCGAACACCGGCGAGCGCATTGCGCGGCAGTCTTGCCAGGGGCGCGCCGTCCCACACGCCAGAGCGCGTGAGGGGATCCGTTGGGTCGGCGCCGGCAATGGCGGCGAGGAACAGCGCCGCATCGGCCACCGTACGCGCGAGCGGACCATGCGTGTCGAGATACGGCCACGTCGGGATCACGCCGGACCGCGCCACGAGCCCGAACGTGGGCTTCATTCCCACGATTCCCGTGAACTGCGCGGGGATGCGGTTGGAGCCGCCGTCGTCCGTGCCCAACGCCGCGAACGCCATCCCTCTCGCGACCGCGACCGCCGAGCCCGCGCTCGATCCTCCAGGCGTGCGCGTACCCGTTGGATCATGCGGGTTCAGTACTTGTCCGGTGTAGCTGCTGGTGCCGTTGCCCCGATACGCGAAGTCATCGGCGGCCGTCTTTCCGAGGATGATCGCGCCGGCCGCGCGCAACCGCGCCACCTCGAGCGCATCCTGCCGCACGGGCTCAGGAAACAGACGCGCCCACTCGGCGCTGGAACCGGTGGTGGGGAGCCCTGCCATGTCGTAGATCGCCTTCGCGAACACGGGCACGCCGTCGAGGGGCCCGCGCATTCGGCCCGCGCGAAGTCGGGCGTCCGCCGCTTTGGCTTCCGCGCGCGCGGTTGGAGCTAGCATGTCGATGGCACGCAACGCCATCCCGTCCGTGCGACAGCGCTCGAGCGCGCGGGCAGTGACCTCCGTGGCCGTCCACGCGCCGCGGCGGCGGCCCGATTGATAGTCCGCGATGGTTCCGTCCAGCGGATCAGGACTCGCTGGCACCCACGTGTCGAGCGGAAGCGCGACCACCGCCGCGAGCTGGGCGAGCTGAGCGAGTGCTTCGCGACGGGTGAGTGACATGGGGTGCTACGCTATACGGGAAACAACATCTCCCTGTACTTCGGCAACGGCCAGAGTTCATCAGAAATCTTGAGCTCCAGCGCGTCGCTGCACGCCCGCGCCGCGGCCATCGCGTCGGCCACGCCGCTGGTGAGCAGCTTGGCCTGCTTCGGCGCGTCGTCGTGCAGGTGCTCCGCCTTCGTCAGCAGATCAACAAGCGCATTACGCGCCGACACGAGCGCCTCGATCATGGTGCCCACCTCGTTTGCCGCCGCCACCTGCGGAACGCTGGTGATGCCCGCGCTGGCCGCATGCGCAGCCGAGGTGGCGAGCTCGCCCGAGTAGCTGAACGCGGCGGGAAGTACGTGCGTGTCGAGGATCTCCGTGAGCGTATGCGCCTCGATGAGCATGTCCTTGATGTACCGCTCGAGGCGAACGTGAAAGCGCGATTCCAGCTCGGCCTTGGTGAAGATGCCGAGTTTGGTGAGAAGCGCCCGGGAAGACCGGGTCAGGAGCTGGTCGAGCGCTTCCGGCGACCGGCGCAAGTTGGGCAGGCCGCGCTTCGCCGCTTCCTTCACCCACTCCTCGGAGTAGTTGTTCCCCTCGAAGCGGATGGTGGCGGTCTCCTTGAACACCTCGCGCACCACGGCGAGCACCACGTCGTCCACCGACCGGCCGCGCTTCATGTTCGCGCGAATCTGCTCAGTGATCTCACCGATGGCCTCGGCCACCGCCGCGTTGAGGAGCACGATGGGAAATGCAATGGAGGCCGACGATCCCACGGCGCGGAATTCGAACTTGTTGCCGGTGAACGCGAACGGCGACGTGCGGTTCCGATCCGTATTGTCCTTTTCGATCTCGGGCAGGCGCGCGACACCGAGCTTGATCATCGCCTGCGCCGCATTCGCCGAGCTCTTGCCGGCCGCAATGGCTTCGATCACGCGCGTGAGCATCGCGCCCATGAACACCGAGATGATGGCGGGCGGCGCTTCGTTTGCGCCAAGCCGGTGCTCGTTCCCGCTCGTGGCGATGCCGGCGCGGAGCAGGCCCGCGTGACGATGCACACCCCTCAGCACCGCCGCCAGGAACACCAGGAAGCGGAGGTTCTGGTGCGGCGTCTTGCCGGGCTTGAGAAGATTCTGTCCGTCAAGGTCGGGGTTGTCGGCCGCAATGGACAGCGACCAGTTGCAGTGCTTGCCGGAGCCGTTGATGCCGGCGAACGGCTTCTCGTGCAGCACCGCCTGCAGGCCGTGACGCAGCGCCACTTTCCGCAGCACCGACATGACCATCTGATTGTGGTCCACGGCGATGTCGGTCTCCTCGAACATCGGCGCCATCTCGAACTGGCACGGCGCCACTTCGTTGTGACGCGTCACGATGGGCACGCCGAGCTTGTAGAGCTCGTGCTCCACCTCGGAGATGCAGGCCTGGATGCGCTCGGGAATGCCGCCGAAGTAGTGGTCTTCCAGTTGCTGACCGCGCGGTGGCGGCGCACCCACCAGCGAGCGGCCGGACATGACGAGGTCCGGGCGCAGCGCAAAGTGCTTGCGGTCGATCAGGAAGTACTCCTGTTCAGCACCGAGCGTGGTGTAGACACGCTGGATGCCACCCTCGCCCAGCAACTCGAGCAGGGCAATGGCCTTTTGCGACAGGACGTCGGAGCTTCGGAGCAGCGGCGTCATCTCGTCGAGCGCTTCGCCGTTGTAGCCGATGAACACACTCGGAATGCACAGCGTGCGCGTATTGCCCGACTCCACGATGAACACAGGACTGGCTGGGTTCCAGGCCGTGTAGCCACGCGCCTCCCAGGTGGCACGCAGCCCGCCGCTGGGGAAACTCGACGCGTCGGGCTCGCTCTGGATGAGCTGCGCGCCCGTGAATGACTCCATCGGCTGCTTGTTGTCGTCGAAGCTCAGAAAAGCGTCGTGCTTCTCCGCCGTCAGCCCCGTTTGCGGCTGGAACCAGTGCGTGAAATGCGTCACGCCCCGTCCGATCGCCCACTCCTTGATGACCTGGGCCACGGTCGGCGCCACGTCGATATCCAGCTTCTTACCGTGGCGGATAGCGGCGGCAAGCTTGGCGTACACGTCCTTGGGCAGCTTGTCGCGCATCTGTCGCGCGCCAAAGGTGTTCATGCCGAAGTACGCAGAGGTCGGAACGGACGCGACGCCATCCATCTCCGGCCGAGGCGAACGGGCGGCCAACTCGAGCAGCGTGGACTTGCGTGGCGACAGAACAGGAGCGGTCATGAGCTCGGCGGAGGGGGTGGTGGCGTACCGTAAACGCACGATGCCAGGTGCAATCTACATAAAATGGCCGGGCAAGATCGAAAATTCAACCGGAACGCTGCAAAAAACGCAGAATTCAACGCGCCCGCCGGCACTGAACGCTAGGTGATTCGCTCCAACTGTCTGAGTTTGGGCACCAGCTTGGCCGTGATGCCTACCACCGCCAGCGCAGCGAGGCCGCCCAGCACGACCGCGTTGACGGTGCCCAGCAGCCGGGCCGCTACGCCGCTCTCGAAAGCGCCGAGCTCGTTCGACGATCCGACGAACACGGAGTTCACGGCCGACACGCGGCCAAGCATGTCGGCGGGCGTGAGCATCTGCAGCAGCGTTGACCGGATGACGACGCTGATGTTGTCGGCCATCCCGCTCACGGCCAGCAGTACGACAGACAGCGCAAAGCTGCGAGAGAGGCCGAAGCCGATGATGGCCACCGCGAACACCGCCACGGCCACCAACAAGGTTCGCCCGGCCCGCTGAATGGGCGGGCGATGGGCGCGATAGAGCCCGACCGACACCGCCCCGATTGCCGGCGCCGCCCGCAGAATACCAAGCCCCTGCGGGCCAACCCGGAGAATTTCCGACGCGAATACCGGCAGCAACGCCTCCGCTCCTCCCAGAAACACCGAGAAGAGATCCAGCGACAGGGCGCTGAGAATCAACGGCTGTCCCCACACGAAGCGGATTCCTGAAACGAGCACGGTAAACACCGAGGCGTCCCCCACGCTTCGATCGCTCGGCGTATAGCGCAGAAGCAAAAAGCCCGCGAACGCCATGACCATCAGCGTGACGTCCACGCTGTACGCCGCCCGCGGGCCGGAGAAACCATACAGCAGCCCACCCACCGCCGGGCCGATCACCGCGGCGGTCTGCCAACTGCTCGTGCGCCAGGCGATGGCGTTCTCGAAGACATCTCTCGAAATGAGCTCGGCCCCGAGCGCCTGTCTGGTGGGTTGAAGAAAGCTGCGCGCAATTCCGCTGGCAAAGATCACGGCATAGATGGGAGCCGGCCCCACGCGCGCCAGCAAGCCGGGTACGGCGCTCACGGTGAGCAACCCAATGGAACATGCCACGAGGACGCCGAGCGAGATGAGGCAGACCGTGCGCCGGTTCCAGCGATCGGCCACGTACCCCGCCGGCAGCGCAATCGCGATGAAGGGCAGGGCTTCGGCCAGGCCGATCAAACCCAGCGAGAGCGGGTCGTGCGTGATGGAATACACCTGCCAGCCCACCACCACCGCCTGGAGCTGGCTGGCGAGCGTCATCGTGAAGAGGCTCAGGATGTACCAGCGAAAATCCGGGTGTCGAAGGGCCGCATACGCATCGTGCCGTGCCGCCGGCGCGGATTCGGCCGGCGGCTTTGGCGTCGTCACTTCCGCGAGGCCAGGGCCGCCCGCACCCGCTCGGCGTGGGCGAGATGGGAGCTCACCGCCGGCTTGAGATTGGTGACGTAGCCGCGCAGCTCCGCGTTTCGCGTGAGCGGAATGAGCAGGTTGTCCAGCGCGGCGAGCAGTTCCTGATGGTACTGGATCTCGTTGGCGATGTACGTCGAGTCGAATTTCGCCCCATCGAGCTCCCGGAGGATGTCGCGGCGGTTGGCGCTATGATCGCGGAAGTCGAGACTATTGACGTCGTCCTCGGCCTCGATGCCGTTGCGCGTCGCGATCTCGTTGACGCGAGCGTTGAGGAGGGTGTGGTCGGTGGTCATGAGGTCCGCGAAGGTTCGGACCTGCGCATTCCGTGACCGCGAGGGTACCAGGCGCGCGTAACTGAGATCCGTGTTGTTCGCCGCCAGGACGATGGCGACCGCGTTTCCATCGGTAAGGTGCGGCACCGAGGGACCGACGGGGCCGGGGGGCGCGTGGTGACAGGCCAGCGCGGCCACGAGAACGAGCGACGAGACGCGGGTGACATGTGGCAGATGCGGTCGCATCGGGCTCCTGATCGGGGATGGTCGCTGCAATCTGCTGACGTTACCGAGTCGGGGCGTGCGGGTCCAGACGTCACTTTCGCTGGCCCCTGATTTCCTTTGCCGAGCGGGGCGGCTGAACGCTAGATTCATCGCCGTATGAATCCGCTATCCCCGGACTCGCCGTACCCTCTCTCGAGCGCTGCCGCGCCCTCACCTCGCGGCGACGCGGACCGCGCGCCGGATGACGCGAGCTTGCTGCGGATGATGGCGCTGGGCGACGAGCAGGCCATGGGCGCGCTCTACGACCGCTGGCACTCGCTCGTCCACGCCATCGTGCTTCGCATGATCCGCCAGCGGGATGCCGTGGAAGACGTGGTGGAGGAGACGTTCTGGCAGGCATGGAGGCAGGCCGGACGGTACGAGACAGCCCGTGGATCGGTGCAGACATGGCTCCTCACGATGGCGCGGAGCCGCGCGCTCGACCGGATGCGGGCAATGAAGCGGCTGCGCGAGGAGCCGATTGAAGGGGAGCAGGGCGAGGTGGTGGTTCAGCAGGTGGCCGATGGTGATCCGGGGATGGATGCCGAGGCCGCGGAGCGACGGACATTCGTGTTGGCGGCGCTGGCCGAGCTGCCGGAGGAGCAGCGAGCGGCGCTGGAACTGGGATACTTCGGCGGATTGAGCCAGTCCGAGATCGCCGAGCGTACCGGGCTGCCGCTGGGGACGATCAAGACGAGGATGCGGCTCGCGATGCAGAAATTGCGCGGCCGTCTACAGGTGCTGCGGGAGGAGGTCCAATGATGCACGGCTTGGCACACGACGAAGCACGCGACGCGCTGGGCGCGCTCGCTCTGGATGCGCTTGACGCATCGGAGCGGGCGGCGGTGCTCGCGCATGTCGCCGACTGCGGGTCGTGCCGGGACGAGCTCTCGGCCCTGCGGGAGACGGCGGCCAAGCTGACGTACGTCGTGGAGCCAGTACCCATGCCGGACGACCAGCGAGACCGGGTGCGCGCGCGGCTGCTGGCGCGTGCGGCGTCCGAACCAAAGCCCAAGCCCATTCCGGCTGCGCCCGCGCAGGCGCACGCGCCGCAGCTTCGGATCCTCGAGCCTTCACACGTGCCGCTGAATGCCACCCCCCGGGATACGCCCGTGCCGCCGCCCGTGGTGCTCCGTCCAACCGTCGTGCCGCTCAATGCCGCGCTGGTGGCGGCCCAGCGCATGGAGGCGCGCGCGCGGTGGATGGCGGCGGCGGCGATCGTCGTGGCGGTGGGAAGCGTGTGGGCGCTGATCAACACGCGGGAGGAGAGAGACGAGATGCGCGTCCAGCTCCAGGTGGCGTCGGTAGAAGGGCGAGCTGACGGCAGGGTGCTCGACTCGCTGCGGGCCGGCATTACCGCACGCGAGCGGTTCATCGCGAACCTCACCGGTCCGCAGGTCGCCGTGGTGACCCTGGCCTCAGGGACGCCGCGCGCCGCATCGGCGCGCATGTTCTGGGACCAGTCCGTGAATGCGTGGACCTTCGTGGCGCACAATCTTCCCCAGCCGCGAAACGGGCGCGCGTATCAACTGTGGCTCGTGACCGCCTCCACCAAGATCAGCGCCGGGACCTTCACGCCCGATGGCGCGGGCGACGCCGTGGTGCGGGCGAACTACGCGCTGCCCAAGGGCGATCTCGCGGCGGTGGCCGTGACGGACGAGCCGGCACGTGGCAGCCCTCAGCCGACCACCGTTCCCGTGCTCGTGGGATCGACCAAGGGACGCTGACCTCAGATCGTCTCCGTCGCCGCTTCGGCCGGTGCGCGGCGCTCTTCGATCACTTCGCGCGGCGCGCGCCGACGTGCCAGCGCCAGGGAGGCCTCCAGCGTCACCATGCAGAACGACGCCCAGCCCAGCCCCACGATGATTCCGCCGATTACGTCCGACGGGTAGTGCACGCCCAGATAGAGGCGCGTGATGCAGATGAGCAGGATGAGCAGCACCGTGCACACCAACGTGAGCACACGTGCCCATCGGTGTTTCTGAAGGCGCATCACCAGGTACGCCACTGTGCCGTACACCACCGTGGCGCTCATGGCGTGGCCAGACGGGAACGATGAGCTCACGGCCGTGGTCTGCCACGCGAAGACCGTTGGCCGCGGACGGTGATACACGAGCTTGAGCGCGCCGTTGAGCAGAATGTTGCCCGCCGTGGCGGCCAGCAGCAGGCGCGCCGAGTGCTTGTGTTCCGTGTGCCACAGGAAGAGCGCGACGATGATGACGATCATCATGACCACCGTGCCCGTGCCCAGGTAGGTCACCTCCACCATGAGGCCCGTGAAGGTCTTGTTCTGATGCGCGTGGAACCACTGCAGGATCGAGACGTCGAACGCCTGAGTGCTGCCGCCGAGCACATATTCGGCGAGCTCGGCGAACCCCAGCGTCGCCCCCAGTGCGATGACCGCCCCGACGACCAGGAAGATGCCGACGGCGCCGTAGAAGCTGCGAGCGTCCACTCCCACCTTTCGCAGGCCAAGGAAGAGGAGATTCCAGAGCTGTCTGAAGCGGGCGTGCGGTCCGGAGCTTCGTTCGCCGGCGTTGGCCGGGATGAGCGGGTCGAGGGCAGGGATGGGCTTGGTCATGACGTGTTGCCTTTCAAAAGCCGCGCCGGGCTGCGGGTTGAGTGTGTAGGCTACGTCCGGTTACCTTTGGGGTTCGGCGCCGTGGCCAAGTGGTAAGGCGGCAGACTGCAAATCTGCTATTCGTCGGTTCGATTCCGACCGGCGCCTCTCGAGGAGCGCATCGCTGCGGCGGTGCGCTCCTTTTGTATCTGGACCGAGACGCACCGCGAGCGCGTAGAGTTGCCGCGAACATTGGAGGGGGTGGCGTACCGCTGCCCGTCGTCGTTGCGGTGTCATAAGGAGGTAACCCAAGCGAAGTTCTGAGCGCAGCCCAGTCATAATTTCTCGGCTGCTCATCCATTCTTGAGTCGTACGTCCGCAGTTACATGGAGCCATCCAATGCATCAAGGCCGCGTCTGCCTCACCGTCTGCATATTCGCGTCGGCTTGTGCGTCGAGCCGAGCAGACAGCTCACGCGGGCTGCAATTGATGGCGTTGGGCCCGATGGCGTCGCACGACGGGCAGAGTGTCGCATTTCAGGCTCTCGTTGGCGGACTGATAGTTTAAGACGCACCGTCCATCAATCAAGTTCTCCTCAACGCCCACTCGGCCTCCGCTCCAGCTTCGCCAGTGTAACCCGCGCCGCTCTCAGGTCCGCCTGATGCTGTGCATCCGCATTCCCCCGAATCGCTACATAAGTCCTCAACGCCGCAACCGCATCACGCCTCCGACCCAACCGCTCTGCAATCCGTGCCCGCGCCCTGAGTCTCGCACTCACGAACAGGCTCATACCGGGCCCAATATGCCGCCGCTCAATTGCCAGCCACGCGCGCTTGTCATCACCCAGCCGCTCCCAGAGGCCCGATACGACGACATTCGAGATCGACAACACGAATGGCCAGTCCACCGGGGCATCAATCAAGAGTAAGTCTAACTCCTCCAGCCGCTGACGCGCATCAGGTGATTTGTGCGACACCGCGGCGCCGGCGCCGAGCACCTTTTCCAGGATGCGCGGCGTCATCAGCAGCCACGGTGTCGCCGGGGGCGAACCCAACTTCCGGAGTGACCAGCGCGCGCGCTCCACGCGAGCGCTGTCCCCGTGATTCAGCGCCCACAGTCCGTCGGCAAAGTATCCATCCGCAATGAGCGTCGATGCCAGTGTATCCCTGATCGTGCTCGCCCACCGCGCGAGCTCGCGCGCCGAGCGGTCGGCGGCAAGGCTGTCCCCGTCGTCCGCGACGCCCATAAACACATTCAGCACGTTCACCAGCAGCGCCGAGTCCTTTCCCGGCCCGGCGCGAAACGAGGCAGGCCTGCCCGTGTTCACCCCGTATGTTCCCGCTTCGACCGAGAGCAACCCGTTGCTCGCGAGCGGAAGCCCTCGGTCCTTGATCGCCTCCATGTACGCTTCCGCCAGCGGAAGACGCCGATCGTCCGGAATGCCGGAAGGGATGTCCGAGATAGCCGTATTTCTCAGGAGTGGCAAGGGGAACGCCACTGTGTGCGCATACTTGCGAACGAGGCGTTCCGCGTCGCTCAGCGATCCATGGGCGGCACTGAAAAGCGGCACGTTGACGAGAAAGAAGTCACCGGTCGAGTCGAGCATGCGCTGGCGGTTGAACGCGGCACGCGCACGCGCCGAGTCTCCCATCATTTCGAAGATCGAGCTCTGGTGTTCGAGCGCCGGCGCAAACGACGAATCGAGCGCCTCGGCGCGCTGGAATGCGAGGAGCGCACGCGACATTGCAGACGTATCGCCCCCCAGCATGTAGCGATGTGCCAGAACGTCGCCGGAGTGATACCACAGTTCGGCGGAAGGTGTCTTCTCGGCGGCAGCCCAGAGGCCCCGCTCATATTCGCGCGCGGGCTGCGGTGCAGGATAGGCCGGTCCGCCGAGCGCGCGGACCAGCGCGGCATCGCCCCCGCGCAGGCGACCGCGTTGCGCCCATGTCCGCTCAAACCATGGACCCGGAACGACGGCGTCGCCAACGAGCCAGGCGTTCGCGAGATCGACGTGCAGCGCAGCGAGCGCGAACGTCGTATCGTGCTCGTACGCGGTCGCGAAGGCAACGGCGGCCTGGTGGTAGAGACCACGGCGGTAAGCATGCTCGCCAGTGAGGAAAGGTGTGATAGCTTGGGGATTGGCGCTCACCACGCTGCGCACCTCCTCCTCCGTGCTGCCATTGCGAAGGGACAACAACGTCGCGAGGAGACGTGCGGCGATTGCCGCCGCTGAATCAGCGGGACCTTCCACGCTGGCCGGCGCGAGCACCTTTCCGTCACTCACACGAATGAGATTCGCGCTCACCGTGAGATGATTCGCCGCGCCGGTGATGGTCCCCAGTATCAACTGCGATGCACCCGTATTGCCGGCAACACGAAGCGCCCGTTCATCGGTGAGGTCGGCGTCGGCCGTCCCACTCCCACCCCCGCCCGCCCGCCGCCACTGCTCCAGCATCACGCGCATACTGGGCGCCGAGATGCCGGGAATGCTCAGGAGCTGCGGCGTCATCAAGTCGCCGAGTCCCTCGCGCAGGTAGTGGACATCCGCAGTGGCGCCCCCTACGCGAAATGGCGCGACGGCGATCATGCGCGCGTCATGAGACGAATTACTCCGCGCGCGCGCGGACATCAGCGTGGCAATGGCGACTACGGCCGCCGACATTGCGACCACGATTATCGCGAGTATGCGACGTCGCGTGCGCGCGGGAGGTTGTGGTGTTCCACGAGACGCTGCATCAAGCGCATCCAGTACCTCCTGCGCACTCGCCGGCCGGCGCGCCGGATCCTTTTCCAACGTGCGCGCGATCATGCTCGATATCGCCGGCGACAGCCCTGGCGCGGACACCACTGCCGGCGTCGTGCCCATATGCGCCTTGAGCAGCGCCGTGCCCGTGGTGCCTTCGAAGGGGTGATGTCCCGTGAGCAGCTCGTACGCGACGATGCCCCACGAGTACAGATCTGCACGATGGTCCACCTCGGGATCGGCTGCGAACTGCTCCGGCGCCATGTAGGCCGGCGTCCCCACCGAGATGCCTGTCCCCGTCCGGAACGCCACGCCAGCTTCGGCCGCGTGCGACAACGCGCGCGCGACACCGAAATCCGTCACGAGCGCGGCGCCGGACGTCAGCAGGATGTTCTCCGGCTTGATGTCACGATGGACGACACCCTTCGCATGCGCCGCCGCAAGCGCCCGCGCTATGTCGCGGAGTATCCCGATCGTCTCGAACACGGGAACGCGGTCGCGCTGGAGACGCTCTCGCAATGAGGCGCCGTCGACCCACGGCATCGTGTACCAGGGAATGCCGTCGGCATCACCAGCGGAAAGCAGGGGGACGATGTTGGGATGCTGGAGCCGAGCCGCTGTTCGGATCTCGCGTTTGAAACGTTCGCCCGCGTCGGGCGACATCAGCTCGGACGGCAGCGTCTTGATCACCACGTCTCGGCCCAGCTGCCGGTCGGTGGCAAGGAATACACGCGACATGCCGCCGCCACCGAGCTCGCGCTGCAGCTCGTAGCTGTTCGACAGCGCGGCGGTGAGGCGCTGCTCGACCTGGTCGCTCACGCCCGCGTCATCGACATTGTGGAATCTCGCGTCAGCCCAGCACCTGCGCCAGAGTCGAGCGTCGCCCGCCGTTGCTCCCTGGGATGCGATGCAAACACTCAAGGGTGAAGGTCGCCTAGCGAGCATGCGGTACGCGGCCAAACCAAAGTATCGCGCGCTCTGCCATTGCCTTGACGTTTCCCTCCCTCCTCGGTGCTGCTGCGCAGCACAAGGTGCTAGCCAATCTCATTGCATGTCGCCGCGACTGACAAATCCGACTGGCAAACCGACTCAACGGTGGCGCCGCGCGTTCGATCCCATGCTTCGTACACCACTCCCATGCCGCCGGCGCCGAGCCGGCGAATGAGTTCAAACCGGATGCCGGATGACGAATCGCTCAGAAAAGGTGTCCCGGGAAGAGGCTACGTTGCAGGCTCGAGGCAAGCCCGGTGCGCCGCACGGAAACGTGCCGATGAACGGGATCTGGATTCTCGGCGCGGAAGCCGCCAACGTCTCGTGCGCTCCACACTTCGATGCGCGCCGTCACGCCACAGAGTTGCGTGTGATCACCTCCCGGTAAAACGACGCGCTCAACTTCGGCGTCCGCTTCTGCGTCTCGTAATCCACGTAGTGCAGACCGAAGCGATTCGTGTATCCATCGGCCCACTCGAAGTTGTCCATCAAGCTCCAGAGAAAATATCCCTTGACCGGAATGCCATCGGCGGTCGCGCGCTGGAGGTGCGAGAGGTAGTTGCGCAGATACACCACCCGATCCGTGTCGTACACGATGCCGTCCGCCGCCGGCACGTCCGAAGACGAACATCCATTCTCGGTGATGTAGATCTCCTTCACCTTCCAGATCTTCGCCACATTGCGTGGACCCCAGTACAACGCCTCCGGTCCGATCGTCAGCCACGACGACAACATGTGCGGGTAGGAGTTGGGATTCTTCACGGCCGTGAAGCCAAGGGGCGAATCGTCGGCGCGAACCCAGGTGGGCGTGTAGATGTTGATGCCCACGAAATCGAGCGGGCTCGAGATCGACTTCAGATCGGCAGCCGTGAACCTGGGCGCGTCAGCGCCGGCCCCCGCGAGATAGGCGTCCGTGTACTTCCCTTCCTGAATCACCGTCATGTACGGCGCATTCATCTCCCGTGTCGCGCGCTCGGCAGCCTTCGTGTGCGCCTCGTTTTCGATGACGGGACAGCAGATGGTCATGTTTTCCGCGAGTCCCACCCTCGTCCCCGGCTTTGCGTTGGCGCGAATGGCCTGCACAGCGAGCCCGTGGCCCAGGACAGCGTGATGGCGCGTCTGATTGAATCGCGCGGGCGGGAGCCGCAACCCCGGTGCGTGAATGGAGTTGTTGTATCCGAGCTCGACGAACGCACCGAACTCATTGATCGTGAAGAAGTTCCTGACGCGATCTGAGAGGTGTTGCGCGACGTAACCCGCATATCGAGCAAACGCCTCGGACGTGTTACGCGACTCCCATCCGCCGCCATTGTCCTGCAGCGCCTGCGGAAGATCCCAGTGATAGAGGGTAGCGAACGGCTTGATGCCGTTCGCCAGAAGCTCGTCAACGAGTCTGTTGTAGAAGTCGAGTCCCTTCGGATTCGGTGCACCACTTCCCTGCGGAAACACGCGCGGCCAGGCGATCGAAAACCGATACGCTTTGACGCCCAGTGCCTTCATCAGCTGGACGTCCTCCTTGTAGCGATGGTAGTGGTCGTCCGCGATATCGCCGGTCGCGCCGTTGACGGTCTTCCCGGGCGTGTGCGAGAAGGTGTCCCAAATAGACGGGCCTCGACCATCCTCGGTTGCCGCACCTTCCACCTGGTATGCTGCAGTCGCGGAGCCCCAAAGAAATCCGCGCGGGAACAAACGCCCAGGTGCAACGATCGCTGGCTCCGCCGCTTCGGCGGCGGCAACGGTAGGCATCGCGGTCGAGAGCGCGGCGACGCCGGCGACCTTGGCGAATGTACGGCGCGAGATGTCGTTATCCATACGTTGATCTCTGCGATCGGGGTGAACGGTCGTCGGCTCGCACCATGCTCACGCGATTGGGAGAGACTCAGCGTGCTGGGGCCGGCCTCATGGTAGTATTGCCATGAGGCCGCGGATACAAGGTGCCCCTTCTCGATGGCGGGCGCCCGTCACGCCCGTCACCAACTACCAGATTCCGAAAATTCAGGACGATGGCCTGGAGGACATTGCGCAACGAAAACCGGTATTCGGAAGCTGCGACCCCGGCGTGGCGGAGCATTGGTTTGGGAACATACGAGAGCCCCTTCGTGCTAGCCAGCAACCGCCGCGTTTGCGCCCGCTCTGTCAGGAGGCGAAGATGGTTCGCGAACGCGCGTCATCTGCCCTGTCCGGTGTTGCATGCACTTCTCCATTCTCCTCGAACTTCAGATCGCATCCCCGAACCCCGCCGCTGAGCGGCAGGCGTTTCACGATGCGGTCGCGCAGGCCGAACTTGCCGACCAACTGGGCTACCACTGCGTATGGGCCGTAGAACATCACGGTCTGTACGAATACTCCCACTGCTCGGCGCCAGAGGTGCTGCTTGGGTTCATCGCGGCGCGGACGTCGCGTATCCGGCTGGGCCACGCGGTGACGCTGACCCCGCACCGCTACAACCACCCGCTCCGCGTCGCGGAACGCATTGCGGTGCTGGACATCCTTTCTGGCGGACGCGTGAACTGGGGCTCGGGCAAGAGCGCCTCGCGTACCGAGCAGGGGACCTTTGAAATCGATCGCGAGGAACTCGATGGCCAGTGGCGAGAAGCACTGGACATGATCCCGCGCATGTGGGGTTCAGAGATCTTCGCCTGGGACGGTGCGCACTACCACATCCCGCCAACGCCGGTCATCCCGAAGCCGGTCCAGAGCCCGCACCCGCCTATTCACGTTGCCTGCTCACGCATGGAGTCCGTCATTCTCGCCGGATCGCTTGGCGTGGGGTCGCTGAATTTTTCCGCCGGTACCGACGAGTATCTCGGACAGAAAGTGCAGGCGTATCGCACCGCGATCGCCACGGCCACCACCAGCGGGCGCCGACTCACCAACCGCTTCGCCTGCACGCCGACGGCGCTGGTCCTGGACGACGACCGCGAGGCGTGCAAGTATGGATTTCGCGGCGCACGCTTCTTCGGGGAGGGACTGGCTACCTACTTCTTTTCGCCCACGCGCGTGGTCGGCGAATTGGACGTCAATCGCGACCCGCTTACACAGGCAGAACTGGCGGAGGCCATGGCGGGCCGCTCGCGTACCGGCGGACAACTGGTGTCGGTGATCGGTGACCCATCCGCGGCGCGCGAGAGTGTGGCGCGGTTCGCCGCAACCGGTGTGGACGAGCTGATTCTCGTGATGCAGATGGGGACGGTGCCGCAGGAGATCGTGATGCGGTCGCTGCGCACGTTTGCGGAGAAGGTGATGCCGGACTTCGCCTGAGGCCGCGCTGGGCAGCGCAACCTCACACGGATTCCACGGCGTCGGCATACACGCCACGATAGGCAGCGGGCAGCATCGTGGCGATCGCGGTCATCACCTGGTCCGTGTACTCGCGCAGCCGGCCGGCATCGGGCGTCGCGTCCGCGAACCGGATGGGCTTACCGATGCGCACCGAGACCGGCGCCCGGCGAATGGACTTCCAGTGCCGCGGAAGCTGTTCCTGGCCCCACGCCGCCAGCGGCACGACGGGCACGCCAGCCAGCGTAGCGAGATACGCGACGCCGGTCTGCCCCCTGTTGAGCGTCCCGGTACGGCTCCGCATGCCCTCGGGACCAAGTCCGAGCAGCCCTCCGGCGCGCAGCACCGCCAGCCCACTCGCCAACGCATCGGTGTCGCCTTCACCGCGCCGTACGTAGATCGCGTCGCCAATGTCGTGCAGCACCCAGTTCATGAAGGCCGAACTACGCAGGTGCTCGGAAGCGAACATGATCGTGCGACGGGGAAGGATCGAGAGCACCACAGGCACGTCGGCCATGCTCAGATGGTTGACGGCCAGCAGGCAACCACCCGTACGCGGCAGATTCTCCAACCCTTCCACGTCCATGCTGGTGAGCGTGCGCATCGCGACGGAGAGGGCGCGGCGCACCGCGCGCTGGCGGCCGTTCCACCGCGAGTAGTCGAGCGCCGAGTACAACGAGGGCAGCGACGTCGCGAGATCTCCGTTGTGGTGCGTCCTTGGTGTGGACGACATCTGCTTCACCGCCGAGTCAATCGGCGTAGCCGTCACGGTATTCGCGGGTTGGCTCTCCAGTTCATTCCGCGTAAGCGGACTCACGACCGTTGCGGCGCTCGGCACCGTCGTCCCGAGCTGCTCGAGCACGAGGGTCGCCAATCCGGCCACGCTCACTCCCTGCAGCAGCTTCACGGCGGCCAGCTCCACACCGAGTTCGATGCGCAGCATCGTCATCAGTTCCACAGCGATCAGCGAATCCAGGCCGAACTCGGTGAGCGAGCGTTCGGCGTCCAGTTTCGATGGCGACAGGCCAAGTACCTTGCCGACGCGCGCGCGAAGGAACGTGACCACCGCATCGCGCCGTTCCGCGACCGGCAGAGCGACGATCGTCGCGCGTTGCGATCCGCCGACTCCGCGTTGCACGGCGCTGGCGCCGTCCGCCGGCGCGAATGCGCGCAACATCGCCGATGCGGCCGCCGCCGGCGACGCCTGAGCCCACTTCGCCCAGTCGATCCGGGCGGCCATCAGTTGCGTGGCATCACGGCGAAGCAGCGTGCCGAGAACCTCGAGTGCCTGCGCCGGCAGGAAGGCGAGGTATCCCTGGCGCTCCAGGTACTCGGCCACGTCTCGGTGCCGCGACACATAACCCACCCTGGACAGCGGGCCCCAGTTGATGGCGAGCCCCGGCTTGCCGAGCGCGCGGCGGTGGTGGGCCAGTGCATCGAGATAGGCGTTGGCGGCGGCATAGTTTGCCTGCAGCGGATTGCCGAACATCGCCGTGAGTGACGAGAAGAGCACGAAACAATCGAGGTCGTCGCTCAGCGTTTCGCGATGCAGGTGCCAGGCGCCGGTCATCTTCGGGGCCATCACGCGCTCCATGCGCACGCGGTCCAGCTCCACGAGCGGCGCGTCGTCGAGGACCATCGCCGCGTGCACGATGCCCCTTAGCGGCGCCATCGTGGCGCGCACGTCGGCGAGCACGCGTCGAACGTCCAATGCCAGCGCGACGTCAGCGCACCGTATCTCGACCCGCGCGCCGCGGTCGCGCAGCTCGCGTACGCGGCGCTCAACGGTTTCCGATGCACCACGCCGAGCGACGAGGACCAGGCTTCGCGCACCCTCGCGGACCATCCACTCCGCAACGGCGAGACCGAAGCCGCCCAATCCTCCGGTGATGAGGTACGTCCCGTCGCTTCGGAACAGACCACCCGCGCCATTCGCCGGCGCGATGACCACGTCGGGATCCTCCATCGACACGATCACCTTGCCGATGTGCTTCGCCTGGCCCATGAAACGGATGGCCTCCGCGAGCCTGGACACGCCAAACACCAGCTCTGGCAGCGGGGAGTACTCGCCGCGTTCGAAACATGCACCCACTTCGCACAGAAGATCGTGCGCGAG
>JANYIN010000160.1 GCA_025362035.1 Gemmatimonadaceae bacterium
TGGCTCTCTCCTGACGCCCTGCCGCGCGACATACTCCTCACCAGGACGTCTGAACCGTTTGGACCGATGATCGCCGAGTGGGCGTTGGCTCGTGCGCTGGCGTTCAAGCAACAGCTACTCGATCTCGGGGTCTGTCAGCAGAGACACGAATGGACCCCGCGGGAAGTCTCATACATTCGTGGCACGACGGCAGTGGTGGTCGGCACCGGAGAAGTCGGCACCAGCATCGGGCGCCTCTTCAACGCGCTGGGCTGCACCGTGCATGGTGTTTCGCGCACTGGCAACGGCGATCCGACGGTGTTCGCAACGACCTCGACGATCGCGGCCGTACGAGACCTGTTGCCCAGCGCGGATTGGCTGATCCTGGCTATCCCGCTCACGCAAGCTACGCGCGGCCTCATCGGTCGTGACCTCTTGAGCGCGTGCCGGCGCGCGGTGCTGTTGAACGCCGGGCGCGGTGCAGTGCTGGATGAAGCCATTTTGCCGGACGCCCTTTACAATGGATGGATCTCCGGCGCGGCGCTTGACGTGTTCGAGGTAGAGCCGCTTCCCACCGCCTCGCCGCTGTGGAGCGATCCGCGCGTAATGATTTCGCCGCACATGTCGGGGCTCACGACTATCGAGGGCGCGATCACCGGATTCCTCGAGTGCCTCGGCGAAATCGACCGAGGCGAGCGACCGAAACGAACCGTGGACCGCGAGCGACAGTACTAGCGAATCCTCCAGCCAGCGGCACCAGACTAGCCCTGACTCCCCCTTAGTCCTCGGCGGGTTCGAACCGCGCAAGGATCGTCGCCGCCGCCATGTCTGCCGTCACGTGGGTGGTGGTTCGAAACATGTCGGGAATGGTGTCCACGCCCAGCAACACCCCTACGGCGCCGACCGGAAGACCGACGGCCAGCAACACGGGGACCATGACTATGATCGATCCGCCGGGAATGCCGGGCACGCTGAATGTCGTGAGAATGGTGGTGAGGCCGACGGTTACCAGTTGCGGACCGCTCAGGTCTACGTTGTACAGTTTGGCTATGAACAGTACGGCAAAGGGAAGCATGACCGCCGACCCGGCGCGAAACACAGCCGATGCCAACGGCAGGAAGAAGGAGCGAATCGGCAGCGGCAGGTGGAGCTCGGCGTCCGCGCCGCGCAGTAGCGCCGGCAATGCGACCACTGAGGAGCGCGCGCTGAACGCGACCGCTTGGGCCGGTGCTGCGGCTCGCGCGAACGTGCGCACCTTTGCTTTGCCGAGGGACCACGCCGCCACGTACATCAACGCCGTGAAGATCGCGTTCATCGCGCTCGCGGAAACGATGTAGTAGACCACGGCACCCGCCGCGGCAACACCCAGGCGCGTCGCGAGCGGCGCCGACAGGGCGAACACCCCCAGCGGCGCCGCAACCAGCACCCAACCGACCAACACCATCGATGCCGCGTTGACGCCTTGCGCGAGCCGCATGAGCAGAGCGCGGCTTTGGTCCGCAATGCGCGTCATGGCGATCCCGAGCAGCAGCGTGAACATGATGAGGGGCAGCATAGCCCCGTCAGCGGCCGCCCTGACGGGGTTCGTCGGCACCAAGTCCACGAGCCACTGTCCAAATCCGGCGATCTTCTGCGCGCTTTGCGTCGCCTGTCCGCTCGCGCCTTCTGCCTGGGCGCGAAGCATGTCGGCCGACGCTGGATCGATCCGGAGCGGTGCCAGGACGAGCGGCCCGACGATCAACGCGAACGCCGCCGCCGCAGCCAGCGTCACGAAAAAGAGCATGACCGCGCGCCCCCCAATCCTGCCGATGCCGCGCGAATCGGGTAGCGAGCCGACGCCGATCAGGATGGACGACACCACGAGTGGAATGACCGTCATTCGCAGCGCATTCACCCAGATGGTGCCGATGGGTTCCAGGTAGACTGGTATCGCGAGCAGCGCGGCGCTGCCGGAGCTCGATATGGCCACGCCTGCCGCGAGGCCGGTGACGAGCGCGATCAGTACTCTCGACGTAAGCGTCATGGCGCGCGAAGGTCACGCGCGCACCATCGGACGTCAACCATTGCGCGCGCTTCGCTCCGTGCGCATTTCCCCTATATGTCTGCACTCCCGACCGCGAACTAGGTGAACCGAGCGTACCTCCTCGTCGTGCTGTCCGCGGCGCTGCACGCGTATTGGAACTTTGTGCTCAAGAGGAGAGGCGGCGCGCAACTGTTCGTCGGGCTCAGCAAGATCGCGGAGGTACTGATCTTCGCGCCCGTCTTCGTCATCGTCCTCGCCCTCAGTCCCGAACGCGCGCCCGCTCTCTGGCCGGACGTCGCCGTGCTGGTGCTCGTCGGCGCCACGCTGTCGCTCGCCAACTACGTGGCGCTCGCCCACGCATATCAACTCGGCGACCTGGCCCTGGTGTATCCGCTCTCACGTGGCGCTGGGCTACTCTTTCTCCCTCCACTTGGTTTCCTCGTTTTCGGCGAACGACTCGGGGGACTCGGATGGACCGCCCTCGGACTGATTCTCGCGGGCCTCATCGCGTTGCACGCGCGCCCCGCCGGGTCCGGGGCGGCCAACCGCGCCAGACGTTCCGCGCCGGCCGTCTGGTATGCAGTGCTCGCGGGCCTGGCCGCGGCCGCGTACACCATCTGGGACAAGCATGCCGTCTCGCACCTCCAGCCCTTCATCTACTTCTATTCGTACTCGACGCTTGTGGCGGCGGCATACGGTGCCTTTCTCTCTCGCCGCTTCCCGCGAGTGCAGCTCGTGTCCGAATGGCGCGTTCAACGCTCCGGCATCGTGCAGGTGGCCGTGTGCAACACGGCCGCGTATGTCCTTGTGCTGTTCGCCCTCACCTCCGAAGTGTCCACGTACGTGATTGCACTTAGACAGCTCAGCATCGTCATGGGCGTTGGACTGGGTGTCTGGAGGTTGGGCGAGTCGATGCCGACGTCGCGCAAAGTCGGGATCGTCCTCGTCCTGTCCGGCTGCGTGCTGGTGGCGTTCGCCCGTTGACTCCCACGCTGGTTACGCCAGCAAGTCCTGGTACTCCTTGTGTCGTTTGATGTACGCCGCGACGAACGGGCATCGGGGTACGATGCGAAGTCCGCGCGAGCGTACGTCGTCGAGGGCGTACTTCACCAGTCGAGTGCCGACATGCCGTCCGGCCATGGCGTCCGGAACCCGCGTGTGTTCGAACGTGATCATGGTGCCGGCCATCGAGTAGGACGCGACCGCGAGGGGTGCCGGCGCGCTTCCAGTGGCCGTGTCCCGTGCCTCGTAGCGAGATGCGTCGGGCACGTCACGGATGTCGAGGCGATCGTCCGGGAGGGGTGGCGAATCCGACATCGTCATTGCCTCCGCTTGGTGTAGAACACGAGATTCATCATTCGCGCGGCATTCAGGTTCGCGCGATGCCCTTGCCTGCCGCTCTGCGGGCGGCCCGGAGGAATATGACTGATCAGGCGGCGCCCACTGAGAACCCCAGCGCCTCGACCGAGGGCGACGGCTGGGTCCTGTCGCGGATCGGCCCCACGGCCTATCGAACCGACGTGAGGGCACGGGGACACGGGTTTGCCATCGACGAGCCGCGAGCGGTGGGGGGCACCGATGCCGGCGCGACGCCGTACGAATTTCTGCTGGCGGCGCTCGGCGGCTGTACGGCCATGACCCTGCGAATGTATGCCAATCGTAAAGGGTGGCCCCTGGAGGGTGTGGACGTCGGGATGCGAACGGCACGCTCGCACGTATCGGACTGCGTGGACTGCGAAACGTCCGACGTTGGTATCACGCGTCTCGAACGGACGATTCGGCTGAAAGGCCCGTTGTCCGACGAGCAGCGCGCGCGCCTGATGCAGATTGCCGATCGCTGTCCCGTGAAGCAGACGCTGGAGCGCGGGTTTCACGTGGACACCGTGGCACAGGCATGAAACGGCTCATTCTCGATGCCGGCGACGTTGGCTGACGACGCTCGCCGCCACGACGCCGACCGTCAGCCGTTCAGGGACTTCATCATGGCATCCGGGTAGCGCGCACCCGCAGCCGCTCCCGAGGGAAAGATCGCGTCGAGTTCCGCCAGTTGATGGGTCCCAAGCTGCAGATCCACCGCGGCGGCATTTTCTTCGAGATAGGTACGTCGCTTCGTTCCCGGAATGGCCACGATGTCGTCGCCCTGCGCCATGACCCACGCGAGCGCCAGTTGTCCCGGGGTGCACCCGTTCCGTCTGGCGAGCTCCTTGACCTTCGCGACGAGATCGAGGTTCTTCTTGAAGTTCTCACCCTGGAAGCGCGGACTGTGCTGGCGATAGTCGTCGGCGGAAAAGTCCTCGGGCTTGCTGATGGACCCCGTCAGGAAACCCCGTCCCAGCGGACTGTACGCGACGAAGCCCACGCCGAGGGCTCGGCAGGCATGAAGGACTCCCGCTTCGGGATCGCGTGTCCACAGGGAATACTCACTCTGGAGCGCGGTGATCTGATGCACTCCGTTCGCGCGGGTCAGCGTCTGCGCTGACGCCTCCGACAGGCCGATGTGCCGGATGACGCCTGCGCTAACCAGCTCGGCCAACGCGCCAACCGTCTCTTCAATTGGCGTCTGCGGATCGACCCGATGCTGATAGTACAGGTCGATGTACTCCACACCAAGCCGACGCAGGCTCCCTTCCACGGACTTTTTCACGTACTCCGGACGCCCGCTGATGCCGCGCACGGTGGGATTGGACGGATCGCGTACGACACCGAACTTCGTCGCCAGAAACACGTGCTCGCGCCGGCCCTTGATCGCGCGACCCACGAGTTCCTCGTTGGTGAACGGGCCGTACATGTCCGCCGTATCGAGAAAGTTGATGCCCAGCTCCAGCGCGCGATGAATGGTGGCGATGGATTCTGCGTCGTCCCGGGCACCATAGAATTCGCTCATGCCCATGCAGCCGAGTCCGATGGCGGACACCGTCGGACCCTTCGCGCCGAGTTTCCTGGTGTGCATAGTGTTCTCCGGTAATGAAGAGGAACGGTTCAGATCGGAACGCCGATCGGCCGCGAAACGTTCCGTCGCACCTTTACGGTCGTGGCTGATAGAGTCTAGGCCGGTGGATTTCCATGTGACATTCGGGCACGGCGAGCGACGTGAAGCCGAATTTCGCGTAGAGCCGGTGCGCATCCTGCGTGACGAGACCCAGGCGTCGCAGGCCTCGGAGCTCCGGATGCGCCATGATGCATTCGACGAGCCATGTGCCAAGGCCGTGCCCTCGATACCGGTCGAGTACATAGATGTCGGCGAGGTAGCCGAATGTCGCACGATCCGTGACGACTCTGCCGAAACCAACCTGCGCGTCACCATCGAAGAGACTGAACGGCAGCGAGCCGGCGATCGAACGCGCCACGACCTCACGCGAAATTCCGTGCGCCCAGTACGACGCGGTCAGGAAGGCATGCACCGCGTCGATGTCCACTGCCGCAAAATCGCTCGAGACGCGAAACGTCCCTCGTCTGCTGTCCATGCGACACCCTTTCGTAGACGTATCGGGCCACGGACGACGGCCGCCCGATTACCCGGTTCCACCGAAACGTTCCGTTCTGACGCGTGAAGGCACCACGCCTTCGTCAACCACCGCAGTGGTCGCCACTTCAACGAAGGCCGTCGAACCGCAGACGTAAACGAGTCGGGGCGACAGGGGCGACTTGGCCAGTACCTCGTGTACGAGCGCGCGATCGAGGCGCCGCTCGTAGTCGGTGGCGCGATGCCTGCGCCCGCGCGTGGTCGTGGCCACAAGTCGAAATCCCGGCGCGCGTTCCTCGAGCGCGAGCAACTCCGGGCTGAACGCGAGGTCGTCCCAGGTGCGCGCGGAGTAGAGTAGCGTTACCGGCGTTTCCGACGAACCCTCGGCCCAGTGCCGAACAATGGAGAGAAGCGGGGCGATCCCCGAGCCGGCCGCAATGAGCAACAAAGGTCCGCCGTCTTCCGGCCGCCACACGAAGTGGCCGCCGATCGGTCCGCGCACATCGAGGGTGTCGCCCGCTTGCGCCACCTCGAAGAAGTACGGCGACACTTCGCCGTCCTCCAATCGCTCGATGACCAGTTCGACACGTGGCGCGCCGGGCGCCGACGCGATCGAATAGCTTCGCTGCGCTGCGTACCCATCGGCGGCAGTGAGCTTGATGTCCAGATGTTGGCCAGCGTGATACGCGCCGATCGGCGCGCGAAGAAAGACGCTATTCATGCGTTTCGTTCGAGGCACCACCTCATCGACAACCGCGGGAACCCAGGAGGTGCTGGTGGTCACGGATCGTTCGTGTACCGCTGCTCGCGCCACGGGTCGCCGTACATGTGATAGCCGCGCAATTCCCAGAAGCCCGCTTCATCGCGCCTGGTAAAGCGTAGGCCACTCACCCACTTCGCGCT
>JANYIN010000184.1 GCA_025362035.1 Gemmatimonadaceae bacterium
ATTCCGTACGTGCTCACGATCATCGCGCTCGCTGGGGTCGTGGGCCGGGCGGTTCCTCCGGCCGCGCTAGGCAGGACCACGGCTGAATGACGTCCGCTCCGGCCATTCGATGAACTCCAGTAGCGACAGTAGTCACGGTAAGCTGTGGATCCTCATGATCACGGCCTTCATCGACATGGTGGGGCTGTTGATGGTGTTGCCCATCCTGCCGTTCTATGCCAAGTCTTTGGGGCAGGGCGGGCTGGTCGTGGGAATGCTCGTGAGTTCGTTCGCCGTGGCACAGCTGCTCACGGCACCGATGTGGGGCCGATTCTCCGATGCGTACGGTCGGCGGCCCGCGCTGCTCGTCGGCCTGACGGCGTCCGCCATGGCGTATGTAATTTTCGCCTTCGCGTTGGAAATGCGCGCGCCCCTGTTCTTCCTGTTCCTGTCACGCATCGTGCAGGGCGCAGGCGGCGGAACAGTGAGTGTCATCCAGGCGTATGTCGCCGATTCGACGCGGCCCGAGGAGCGCACCAAGGCTCTCGGCTGGCTGTCGGCGGCGACGAACGCAGGCGTTGCCATCGGTCCCGTGCTCGGTTCCCTCACGTCGGCGTGGGGCCCGCGCGGTCCGGGACTGTTCGCCGCGGCGCTGTGCATTGTGAACGTCGGATTCGCCTGGCGTTTCCTGCTGGAATCGCGCGACATGCAGGAAGCCGCCGAGCACAAGGCGGGCACTGTGGAACGAACGAGCACGCGGGCCGCAGTGACGCATGTGCTCACCCATGCGCGCGAGCCGGCATCGCGCCTGATCTGGATCTACGCCATCGCGATGGGCGCCTTCCAGGGCGTGACCTCGATGCTCGCGTTGTATCTGTCCGTGCGCTTCGGCGTGACCGCCAAGACCATCGGATTCTTCTTCGCATACACTGGTGTCATCAGCGTACTGACACGCACACTCATCCTCGGACGCATGGTGGATCGGTTCGGCGAGGCGAGGCTGTCACGAATCGGATCGATGCTCATGGCCACCGGCATCTTGTCGATGGCGTTCATCCATCCGCTCGCGGACCCGGCGGGGGTGGCCGCCAGGCTAGGCGGGCTACTGCCGCCCAGCGCCGTGGCGTTCCTGCCCTACCTGCCGCTGGCCCTCGCGGTGGCGTTGCTGCCGCTCGGCACTGCCTTCACGTTTCCTTGCGTGACGGCGCTGTTGTCGCGCGTCATCTCCAGTCGCGAGCGGGGGTTGTACATGGGTCTGCAGCAGACGTTCGGCGGTCTGGCGCGCGTGTGCTTCCCCATCCTCTTCGGATTCCTGTTCGACAAGTATCTGCCGCTGCCGTTCCTGTTGTCATCGGCGCTGGTGGGCCTCACCATCTACATCGGGCTCGGGCTGGAAAATTACGTCGCGCCCCGACCAGCGGCGGCGGTGTCCAGTAGCTGAGCATCGAGTCCGCCTATCGCGCCGGCGGAGCCCGTGGTGGTGCGAGCCTAGACGTCCTTGCTATTCTCCTGCAGGCCCGGCTCCGACGCGAGCACGGCTTTGGCGATTTCCACCATCGGCACCGAGCGATCCTGCGACGTCCGCTGGAGGATGCGATACGCTTCCTGTTCCGACGACCCCGTGCGACGCATCAGAATGCCCTTCGCGCGTTCGATCGTCTTGCGGTTTTCCAGGGCGCCGCGGGCCGCCTGCGCATCCTTTTTCGCCACCGCGAACTCGCGGGCGCGCGACACCGCGAGCCGCAGCGTGGAGTCGAGCACGCGAGGCGGCGTGGGCTTCGGGAGGAACGCGATGGCGGACGTCGCGGCAACGTCCCGCTCCGACAGCACCAATGACTCGTCGCCGCTGAACAGCACGACCGCGACACCGGGCACCAGCGCCGCGATCTGCTCGGCCGCTTCGATGCCCGACCCGTCCGGCATGTGGACATCCAGTAGCACCACGTCCGGTACCACGTCGATCGCACGTTCAATGGCTTCCCGTCCGCCGTTCACCTCGGCGACCACGACGTGGCCCATGGTGTTGAGCAGCTCGACGAGCAGCGCCCGCGCGTTGTCGTCGTCTTCCGCGATCAATATGCGAATGGCACCCGAGTCAGGCATTGCCTTCATGGAAAGGTTGAAACCACGGGAATCTCGCCTGCGTCACGCGCCCGCCGCAATCTGTGACAGTAAATCCACCGCACCGACCGGCTTCCGCAATGTAAAGTCACACGCCGGATCCTGTTCGTTTCGCGGTTCCCAACCTGTGACAACTCCAATCCTCAACGTCGGCCGGCGCTCGCGCGCGAACGCCACCAGGTCCCATCCACTGCCGTCGGGGAGTCCGATATCGGTCACGAGGACGTCGAGCAGGAATGCGGCGTCGTCCAGATGAGTGCGCGCTTCTCCTACGTTGCTCACCGCCACTACGCTGTGGCCATCCGTCTCCAGCAAGGCCTGAATGAACTCGCGGCTGTCCACGTGATCCTCGACGAGGAGTATCCGCCGCGGGGCCCGCGGGCGGGTGGGCACCTCGAGCGCCGGCTCCAGCCCGACCGTCGCGGTGGGAAAGATCAGTCGGACCGTGGTGCCTTCACCCGGCGTCGATTCGATTTCCGCGCGTCCGCGATGCCGTCGCGCGATGCCGTACACCTCGGCGAGTCCCAGGCCGGTGCCCTTCACCCCCTTTGTGGTGAAGAACGGTTCGAAGGCGCGTTCGCGGACTTCCTGTGACATGCCTGCCCCGGTATCGCTGACCGACACGCTCACTTCTTGTACCGTCGCGGTTGTCCGGATGCGCAGCGTTCCCCCGCCCGCCATGGCGTCGAGGCTGTTCTGCACGAGGTTGAGCAGGGCCTCGCGCAATTCACCCGCAATGCCGCGCAGCAACGCGCTCGGCACCAGCGATTCCTCGAGCCGCACCAGACCGCCCTTGGCGCGCTCCTGCCAGAGAGGACGCGTCATCGCCACGACCTCTTCCACCATCAGCGACAGATCCACCGTCTGTTCTCGCGAGCCGAGCAGCGGCTCCTGGCGAATGAACCGCCCCACGCGAGCTGCCGTGGCCGCCCCGGTTTCCGCTGCGCGCGCGATGCGCACCGCGTAGTCCCGGACGGCGGTGGGATTTTCGGCGTTCATCTCGAGCAGATAGGCCGCCGCCATGATCGGGTTGAGCGCGTTGTTCACGTCGTGCATTACGCCGGCAGCCAGTTGACCCACCGCGGCCAGGCGCCGGTCGCGCGATGCCGCCTCCTGGAGCGCGAGCAGTTCGCCGGTTCTCTCCTCCACCATGCGCTCGAGACGCTCCGCCTCGGTCTGTACCTGCTGCTGCAACCGGGTCCGCTCGGTGACGTCGCGCTCGACCGTCACGGCGCCCCGCACTCGCCGGTGCGCGTCGAACAGCGGGTTGGAATTGACCTCGATCACGGCCTGCGTCGCGCCCGCGCCGCGTCGTACCTCGAGGGTTTCGCCACGTACCCGCTCGCCACGGAGGGCGCGCGCCGTGGGATGTTCGTGCACGAACAGGGTGACGCCCGCGAGCGTGCGTGGACGGTCGAGTTGCCAGAGTTCCCGCAGCGTCTGCGGCTTGGCCGGTGCATGTTCCTGCTGCGCCTGCGCATTGGTGCGCACGGTGCCGCCATCCGTGTCCACCACGCGGACGGAATCCGGCAGCACGTCGAAGATCGATTCGAGTTGCGCCACGCTCCGCGCGAGATCTTCGCGCAACTCTTCGCGTTCCGTCACGTCGCTGCCGGTGAACAGTATCCCGCGACTGCCGCGAGCATCCGCGAGTGGTGCGAACGTCGCCTCTACCAGCCGCCGCCCCCCTCGATGCTGGAACGGAACCCGGACCGACACCACCGGCACGCCGCCCGCCGCAATGTCCACCTGCTCCGTGAGATCGGCGAGCGCGTTCGGGAAGGCATCATAGATGGATCGTCCCAATGCCTGCGCTGCATCCAGCCCGGTGAGATCACGATAGCGCGCGTTCGTCGCGATCAGCTTGAGCTCGCCATCGAACATCGCGACGGCCAACGGAACGGCCTCGAGCAGGGCATCGAGCCGGGCGACTTCCGTACTGGCGGCGTCTGGAGCGACGTCGAGCGTGGACATGAGCATCTCCCTCAACTTCGCGCCCGGTGGCGCGATGTCAATGCGGCGCAGACGTCTGTGATGCAGCGCACCAACGACGGCAACAATTGACCGACCGATTCGCCCGCGCGGCTACGTACCTCGAACGCTTGAAGTGTTCGGAGTCGTGGCGTTGCCGGTGTCCGTGATGAGACGTGCCCCGCGCTCGTACGTGAAGTAGCTGTACGCCCACTGGATGAGGACACTGAGGCGGTTGCGGAACCCCGCCAGATACAGGATGTGCAGGAACAGCCAGAACCACCACGCGATGCTGCCCGACAGGCGCACGCGCCCGAGATCGGCGATTGCGCGGTGCCGTCCGATGGTCGCGAGGTCGCCCTTGTTGCTGTACGCGAACGGCAGGGGCGGGCGCGCTTCGAGCGTTCGGCGAATGTTCGTCGCCGCGTGCCGCCCCATCTGCATCGCCGCCGGAGCCACACTCGGCACCTCCATGCCGTCAGGTGACGCGACGTACGCCATGTCGCCGATGACGAAGATCTCGGGATGGTCGGGAACGGAGAGATCCCGGGCGACGATCACTCTGCCGGCGCGATCCCGCGGCGCGCCGATCGAGGCGCCCAGCGGCGACGCCGCGTTGCCGGCGGCCCAAATCACCGTATGCGTGTGGATTGTCTCGTCCGCGCCCACGCGTACTTCGCCAGGCGCGACGTTCGTGACCATCGCTCCCGTACGCACGTCCACGCCGAGGGCGATCAGGTCCGTTCGCGCCTGCCTGGACAGGGAATCGGGATAGCTCCCGAGCACCTTGGGTCCACCTTCCAGCAGCACCACGCGTGCCTGCAGCGATGCGATACGCCGGAACTCGCGCGGCATGGACTGCTGCGCGATGGTCGGGATCATTCCCGCCAGTTCCACGCCCGTTGGTCCGCCGCCCACCAATACGAAGGTGAGCCACGCCTGCTGCTCCAGTGGATCTTCGGTCAACTCCGCCTGCTCGAACGCGGTCAGGATTCGATTGCGCAGTGTGAGCGCATCGCGGATGCTCTTGAGGCCCGGTGCGACCGTCTCCCACTCCGGGTGCCCGAAGTATGCGTGCCTGGCTCCTGCCGCCACGATGAGGAAGTCGTACGGGATTTTCCGCGCGCCGTTGTCCGCGGTCACGATGCGCCGATGGACGTCGATGCTTTGCACCTCGGTCATGAGAACCGACGTGTTCCGCTGTTTGCGGAGCAGCCAGCGGATCGGGGCAGTGATATCCGACGGCGGCAGCGTGGCCGTGGCCACCTGATACAGCAGCGGTTGAAAGAGATGGTGATTCGTGCGATCGAGCACGAGGAGTTCCACGTCGTCGCGGCTCAACGCTCGCGCCGCATGGAGGCCGCCAAAGCCGCCGCCCACGATCACGACGCGCGGTTTGCGGCCCTCCCGAACCCACGCGGGCCGCGGCCGCGTATCATCCATTCCGAACGCCCCGCGCCGTGCGTCGCGCCTCGCAAGCCGCCGTCATGGTCGCGGCAGCGCGGAAGCCGGTGCGGCACCATCGGCGGCCACGAGATTCAGAAAGATGCGCGCCGCACCGGGTACGCCGGCGGGAAGCTGTCGGAAGAGCGCGAGGGTCGTGTACACGAAAGCTCCCCTGCCCAGCGGCGCGACGAGCACCGAATTCTCGTTCCTGGCCTCGCCGGGGTCGTGCATCTCCAGCACGCGGCGGTAATGCGGGTCTGCGGTGCTCGGCATGTAGATCGACCGCTCCTGCACCCAGCCGTTGAAGTCCGCAATCGAGATCCTGTTCGGGAAGGTCAACAGACGATCGTCGGGCGCGAGCACTTCCACGGGTGCGTCTTCGATCGTCACGCGTTGTGCCGTTCGCGCCAGCGTCACGGGATACGGCAACAGGCCCGGTGTCTGCATTTCCTGCTGGCCGTACTGCACCACCACGGTGCCGCCGTTGCGCGCGAATGCCTGCAGGCGCGGCGCCTGCGCCGCCAGCGATGCGTTCGCCGCGAACGCGCGCGGGCCGACGATGACGGCGCCGAACGGCGTGAGATCCACGGCGGCGAATCGGTCCGGTGGAATGGTGGTGACCGTGAGTCCGAGTTGCGACAGCATCGGCGCGACGTTGTCGCCCACGCCCGGCACGTACGCGATGAGCGTTCGCGGCGGCAGTGTGACCTTCACCGCCTCGATCTCTACTCTGGCAGGTCGGTAGTAGCGCAGCGGACGGATATGTTCGTAGCTGATCGGCACGTATCCGGTGGCGAACGTTTCGCCATTGCTCGTCGCGACCGCGCTGATCACGTGCCGGCCCGGAGCCAGCGTCCCCCGGACGTGGAAGTCGAGCACCGTCGAGGCAAACGGAGCCAGCGCGACGTGCCGTACGAGCGAGTCAGCGGTGAGCCCTGCCGGCACGGCCAGCGTGACGGTCACGCCCCGGGCGGCCTCGGCCCCCGAGCGCACGTGGACACTGAACACGCGGTCGAAGGCGATGCCAGCGCGCGCATATTGCACGGCGCCGTCGAACAACACGGTGATGGGCGGCACCACCGCGATGGGACGGTGTACTTCACCGCGCGCCGGATCGCCGTAGCGGTAAATGATCTGCCCCACCTCCACTGGCACCGACACGCCGTCGATGGTCAGCCACGCGACGGCGTGCGAGTCGAGCACGCGATCCTCCCCACGTGCCAGCGCCTCGGACACGCTCGGCGTGACGAACATGTCTCCATGCAGACCGCCCGCCAGCCACCATGGTGTCGTCGGGGCGTCCGCCTTGATCACGAGCGTGTCGCGACCGGTACTGTCGCGGGGCACACCGCCGGAGCCCACCGCGCGGCGCCACGCGCCCGAGCCTCGAGTCAAGGCGGCCGAACTGTCGAAGGAGATGTCGGCTGGCCCCTGGTTGTACACATTCACCGCGACCGCGAGTGAATCCCCGATCGCGAGCAGCTCACGCGGTGCTGTCGCTTCCACGGCGACGCCGGCAGCCGCCAGCAGTGCCGACGTGGCGCGCCGTCGCGTGTTCTCCAGTGCCAGCCCCACATCGGCCTGCGCCCCCTCGCAGAGTGCCGCCGCGGACGTCGCGTTGCCGCACGCGAGTGCCCGCTCGGCGGAGGACACGATGCGGAGCACGCGTGTCAGCGGCTGCACCATTGCGCCGGGCGCAACGAGATTCTCCACGGCTCGCACGGACGCGATCGCGGAGGGGAGCGTGTCCAGCGCGGCACGGGCCGCCGCCGGCACGCGGACCGACGCGAAACGACCGAATGAGAGGTCCAGCCCTTCGAACATCGACTGCTCGGCCTTGGGCGGGCCCACGCGCGACGCTTCGAGCGTGAGGTAGTCCAGAGACGCCCCTCGCCGCTGCAGTCCGCCGAAGCCTTGCGAGAGATGCTGCGACCGGCTCTCGGACGCGAGCTCGGCGTAGCTTTCGCCGCGCAGCGCGCTCAACTCGCCCACGTTCAGCGTGACGCTCGCCTGCGCCGGTGCGAACCGCGCGCCACGATAGAACTTGAGCGGCGTCCACGGCCCGAGCCCCAGCGTGCGCGCGCGCGGCCACGCGACTGTATCGGCGGACGCGTCGAAGGCGACGCGGGCCAGGATGCCGGACACCTGATGGTGGCCGTGCCCGTCGCGCGGTGTGCCCGAGAACACGGCGACGATGATCTGGGGCCGGAACGAGCGAACCACGGTCACCACGTCGCGCAGGACGGAGTCGCGCGGCCAGTGCAAGAGCGTTTCGTCGGCGGTCTTGGAAAACCCAAAGTCATACGCGCTCGAAAAGAACTGACGCCCCCCATCGAGGCGGCGCGCCGCCAGCAGTTCCTCCGTGCGAATCATGCCGAGCTGCGGTCCGAGCTCGTTGCCGATCAGGTTCTGGCCGCCGTCGCCACGCGTCAGCGAGAGGTACGCGGTCTCCACCTGGCGACCGCGCGCGAGCCAGGTGATCAGGCTGGTGTCCTCATCATCCGGATGCGCGCCGATCACGAGCACTCGCAGCGTGACGTCCAGTCCGGCCACCGCTTCGCCCAAGACGATCGCGCCGCGCTCCTGAGCTGAAAGGAGGCGCGGCGCGGTGAGGAGGAACAGAGAGCAGAGCAGGATGCGGAGCCGTGGCGACATGGGTGTCAGACCTTGCTGGTTTTTCGCTTGGCGGGGGAAGCCGCCAGCGTGAGGACGTCGGTGATGATGCGCTGCTGTTCCTCCTCGTGCGCTTTCGAGTAACCCTCCGCCGGGCTTGCCCGTTCCGGACGGCCGATGTAACGAATCGTGAGCATGTTGCCCGTGGCGACGCGCAGCTGCGGCGCGACGAACGTCCACGCTCCCATGTTCTTCGGCTCTTCCTGCGCCCAGACGACGTCCGTCAGATCGGGGTATCGATCGACGATCTCGGCCACCTGTGCACCGGGCCATGGATAGAGCTCGTCCACACGCACGAGCGCCACCTCCTGATTATCACCCTTCGCGGCCAGCAGGTCGTAATACATCTTCGCCGTGGACAGCACGAGCCGCCGCACGCCGGCGCGGCGGTCCGTCGCCGAGGCATCGTCGACGACCGGCTGGAAGCCACCTGCCGCCAGTTCTTCCAGGCGGGTGGCCGCCGCGGGAAGGCGAAGAAGACTTTTGGGCTGCATCAGGATGAGCGGCAGGCGATCGGTCCGCATCGCCTGGCGTCGCAGGATGTGGAAGTACTGCGCTGGGGTGCCCGGATACGCGACGCACATGTTGCGCTCGGCGCATAGTTGGAGAAACCGCTCCAGCCGCGCGCTGGAGTGTTCGGGTCCGCCTCCCTCGTAGCCATGCGGCAGCAACAGCACCAGGCCGCTCCGCTGACCCCACTTGGCGCGCTCCGCCGAGATGAACTGATCGATGATCGGCTGTGCGACGTTCACGAAGTCGCCGTACTGCGCCTCCCAGAGCACCAGGTCTTTCGTGGTGGCGACGCTGAACCCGTACTCGAAACCCATGACGGCCGTTTCCGAGAGCGGGCTGTTGTAGATCTCGAATCGACCCGACGCACCGGGAATATCCGCGAGAGGCGTATACGTGCTTCCCGTTGTGACGTCGTGCAGTACGGCATTTCGATGGGCGAACGTGCCGCGCTCCGCGTCCTGGCCGCTCATCCGCACGCCAATGCCCTCCAGCAACAACGACGCGAACGCCAACGCCTCGGCGTGGCCCCAGTCGATCAATCCCTTGTGCAGGGCGTCGCGCCGCCGTTCGAGCGTCTTCATCAGACGTGGATGTCCCGTGAACCCGGCCGGGAACGTGAGCAGGCGCACGTTCAGCATGTCCAGCGTTTCCGCGGCCACCGCCGTTTCGGGATCGGGTCCTCGTTTCGGCTCGGGCGCATGCGAGGGAGCACGCGGCGATGCATCGGCGGTCGCACCCGCGCTCTTCATTTCCTTCAGCACCGAGGAGAGCCGCTCCGCGATCTCGGCGTCGAGCGCTTTCACATCCGCTTCCGTGACCACGCGCTCCCGGACCAGTCGCGCGCCCCACACTTCGCGCGGCGTGGGGTGGGCGCGAATCAGTGCGTACGGCCTGGGCTGAGTGAACGCCGGTTCGTCGGTTTCGTTGTGTCCCCAGCGCCGATAGCCTACCAGGTCGATCAACACGTCCTTTGCAAACTGGTCCCGGTACGCGACCGCGAGCCGCACCGACACCAGGCACGCTTCCGCGTCGTCGGCGTTGACGTGGAGCACCGGCACTTCAAATCCCTTGGCTGGATCGCTCGCGTAGCGCGTGGAGCGCGCGTCGATCGGGTCGGTGGTGAAGCCCACCTGATTGTTCACGATCAGATGCAGCGTGCCACCCACGCGATAGCCCCTGAGCCGCGACAGGTTGAACGTTTCGGGCACCACGCCCTCTCCGGGGAACGCGGCGTCGCCGTGAATGCAGATCGGGAGCACGTTCCGCTCGTCGCGCTCGGACAGAGAACCGGCGACACGCTGCAATGCGCGTGTCATTCCCGACATGATCGGGTTCACCACTTCGAGGTGACTCGGATTCGGGACGAGTTCCAGAGACACCGTCGCGTTGCCGACCACGCGCTCGCCGCGAAAGCCGAGATGATACTTGACGTCACCCGTGCTGCTGTAGGCGATGGCATCGCCTTGATGGCCCTCGAATTCGCCGAACATCTCGCCGTACGACATGCCCATCACGTGCACGAGCACGTTGATGCGACCGCGATGCGCCATGCCCATGACGATCTGCCGGGCACCGCGCTGGGCGCCGCCCGTAATGACTTCATCCAGCATGGGGATGAGCACGTCCGTTCCTTCTACGGAGAAGCGCTTGTACCCCTGATATGCGCGCCCGAGAAAACGCTCCAGCCCGTCCACCTCCGTGAGCCGACGGAGCACCGCCGTCTTTTCCCCGGCGTCGAGCGGGCGGGTCAGCGTGCCGCCCTCCATGGCTTGCCGGAACCAGGCGCGCTCCGTTTCGCTGCCCAGATGCGTGAATTCGAGCGCGATGGCGCCGCAGTACACCTGGCGAAGACGATGCACCACGTCGGCCGCTGAGCCTTCCGCATAGCCGAGCGCGGACGCGGGGACGTCGGCGAGTTCGTCCTCATTGATGCCGTGGAATTCCGGCGTGAGCTCCGACGCGCCGGGCGGCGGCGTGCCGAGCGGGTCGAGCTGTACGGCCAGGTGGCCGTATTCTCGAATGGCGTCCGCCAGGGCGGCGGCGCCGGCGGTTTTGCGGAGGAGACGGTCGTCGGGACGCGCCGCGCCGCTCGTGCCGGCGAGCGACTCCGCGGTGCGGAAGAACTGGCGCCAGGACTCGTCTACGGAGGCAGCGTCGCGACGGTAGGCCTCGTACATCTCGGCGATGTACCCGTCGTTGAATACGGTGGTGGTAGGCGGGAAGGTACTCATGCGGGTCAATTTAGCGGGGCGCTTCGCAGCCCGCGTGCCTTCGGCACGCTCTTCGGCCCGCTCGCCGCTGCGCGGCTCGCTCTTCGGCTATTCAGCCCGCATCGGCGCTCCGCGCCTCGCTCTTCGGCTAACAGCCCTCCACAGTTAGCCGAAGAGGCGCGAAGCGCCGGGCCGAAGAGGCGCGAAGCGCCGGGCCGAAGAGGCGCGAAGCGCCGGGCCGAAGAGGCGCGAAGCGCCGGGCCGAAGAGCGAGCGCAGCGACGCGGGCCGTAAAGCCGCGAAGCGGCTTTACGCCTTAGGCAACAGCACGCTGAACGTCGATCCCGCGCCCACTTTGCTCACCACCTGGATGTGCCCGCCAAGCAGCGTCGCCAGACGCCGTGAGATGTACAAACCGAGTCCGGTGCCACCGTGCCGTCGCGTCAGGCCGGTATCCACCTGCGCAAAAGGGCGAAATAGCCGCGTCAACTCCTGTTCCGGAATGCCGATGCCCGTGTCCACGACGTCGAAGCGGACAGTCGAGCCCCGCTCGGTGAGGCGCACGGTAACGCGGCCGGTATCCGTGAACTTCACGGCGTTGCCCATGAGGTTCATGAGGATCTGCCGCGTCTTGTCGATGTCGCCCATCATGCGAACGGACATCGGTGGCAGCACGGCGTCCAGCGTCAGGCCCTTGAGTTCCGCAAGCGGGGCCGCGATGGCCGTTGCCGAGCGCACGAGATCTTCAGCGAGAAACTCCGTGGCACGCACGGTCTCGCGACCTTCCTCGAGACTGGTGAAGGCGAGGATCTCTTCGATCATGGCCCCCAGGTGCGAGGTGACCGAGCGCATCCGTTCGACAATGTCCAGCTGCAGCTCGCTCATGGGGCCGATCACCTGATCGGCGAGCAGTTCGTTGTAGCCGGCGAGGGCTGTCAACGGCGTCCGCAGTTCGTGGCTCATCGTCGCCAGAAAGCGACCCTTGGCCTGGTCCGCGCTCTGCGCCTGCATCAACAACAGCGACTTGTGCACCGCGAGGGCGGCGTGATCCGCCAGCACGCGGAGCCGGTCCACATCCCGTTCGCCAAATGGCGCGCCGTCCACGCCGCGAGCGACCGCAAGGACGCCGAGCGTCTCTCCATGCGCGTGCAGCGGCGAGACGATGAGCGGTCCGAGCGCGAGTTCGGGAACAGTGCGCATGAGCGGCCGCCCGGAATCGAGGAACCGTTCTTCGCGCGCGATCGACTGCCCATCGATCGCCTCGGCCAGCAACGACCCTTCCAGGTCGAAGCACCTTCCCAGGGCGGGCTCGAGACTCCCGGTGGCCGCCACCACTTCACCCAACGGCCCGAGGACGCGCAGCACCGCAGCGCTGGACGCCGCACATTGGTGCATGGCGATGTCGCAGAGTGCGTGGAGCACCTCGCCCATGTCCGCCACTTCTGCCAGGCGCCGCGCGATGTCGCGCATGCCGTACGGGTCCTCGTCGCTTTCCGCGCGCGCCTCGACGACGAGACTGCCGTTGACGTTGCGAATCAGGCAGTCGAGGTGCGGCGGCGCCACAAAGCCGCGTCGGTGGCGAAGCACCAGCTGGATGTCCCGTGTTTCTCCGCCGGCGAACGCCGCGCGCAGAGTGTCCAGCACCGCACCGGCGTCATCGGCCAGCAGCGATTCGAGCGCCACGCCACAAATGTTCGCGCCAGCGGTCCACCCGCTCCAACGAGCATTGGCGTACGTCACGCGCAGTTCCGACGACAGCAGCATCACGCCGACCTCGAGGTCCTCGAGGACGGCTGCCGCATGCGCATCCGACGCCGAGTGATCGGGTGCGGACCCTGCGTGCGGCGCGACGTCGTGAGAATCGGCGTGCCGTTCGCTCACGACAGCTGAGGCGGCGCGGCTAGTTTGTGGCCGCAATGTGCTGCCGTGGCATCGCGTTGGCGAAGTTCCGCGCCGTCACGCAGTTCACTTCCCGGAACGCTGGTGAACTCGGTGCGAGCAGGGCCGCGACGACGCAGGCCTCGGACGTGCACGCGACACGTCTGACGCGGTGGAGCGCGACGGGTGTTCGCTGCTGCTGTGACAATGTCCGACGCGTGACTCGCATGCCAAAATATACTCCGTGAGTGGTGCGGTGTTCATCGCGTCTACTATCACAAACCGTGCTCAATCTGCTCGAGTGATGCAAGCAACGCCGCTGCGGTGACGGGTCTCACATCGCGTTCGCGACTCATCGCACACATCACCAATGCGCTGAGTGCGGGACTCACGTCGGCAAAGAGCGCATGCGGAGCGGGCGGTGTGTCCTCCAACACCCTCGCGATGAGCGCGATGGGCGATGCCGCGTCGAACGGAAGCCTGCCCGTGAGGCATTCATAAAACACGACGCCGGCGGAATAGATGTCCACGCGCGCGTCGATCTCATCGCCCAACAACTGCTCCGGGGCCATGTATTCCGGCGTTCCGATCACCATGCCGGCCTCCGTGAGGCCCTGCGCGGGCGTGCGCGTCGCGAGGCGCGCGATGCCGAAGTCCATGACCTTGAGCGTGCCGTCGCGCTCCACGACCATGTTCTGCGGCTTGATGTCGCGATGAATGACGCCCGCTTCGTGCGCGACTTCAAGCGCGCGGCAGAGCTGCCTGGCGATCGGCACCAGCACCTGCCCCGGCAGCCGCCCCCGCTGACGGATGAGATCCTTGAGCGATGTTCCTTCCACGTACTCCATCGTGATGAAGTACAGCCCCTGCGATTCTCCGAGATCGTGGGTACGCACGACATTGCGATGCGAGATCTTTCGCGCGAGCCGGATTTCGCCCTTGAAGCGCTCGAGGGCCGTGTCGTCGGCGGCGAGCATGGCGGGCTTGAGCGTCTTGATGGCGACCACCTCTTGCAGCTCGCGATCGACCGCCCGGTACACGGTGCCCATGCCGCCAGCGCCCAGAACGGACTTGATGTCGTACCGCACTCCGAGCGACTGGCCCGGGACCAGTGAGTCGCCGGCGCGCGGTGCCGCTCCCGGTATGAGCGTGGTCGCGTCGCCGTCCCGCAGCGCCAGGGTCGATCCGCCCCGCGCGCCACTACCCAGGAAGTCCACGAGGGCCTGCTTGTCGCGGAGCGCGCCGAGCAGCCGTCGCACCGCCTCGGCGAGCGTGCCGATTTCGTCCGCGCCGCCCGCGGGAATTTCCGCCGCATAGTCGCCGTCGGCCGCCCGCCGCGTGGCGGTGACGAGTGCTTTCACAGGACGCACGATCTGACGCGTGATCGCGCCAGCCACGAGAAAGGCCACGAGAAGGCCAAGCGCCGCGGTGATGAGCAGCGTGCGACGCAATGCGTAGAATCCGGCCAGCTCGTCGTCCAGGGACCGCATCGAAATGAAGCCGCCTACTGGGGCACCCGCGGCACTCAACAGAGGCGTACCCTGACCCACGAACGCGCGTCCGTCGATGCTCAGAGCCGCACGGTCGCTCGCCGCCCCCATGAACGTGGACGTCTTTCTCTCCCCCGCGACGCTGTCCGCCGACGCCGGTCGCGCCGCGCTCTCGGTCCGCATAAGACGCGCGACGATTTCCGTCTGCAGGGCGCCGCGCTGGGCGGCGCGGATCGTGGAGCCAGCAATGCGCGGCTCCGATTTCCTGTCAATGGCGTAGAAGGCAACGTCGCTTCCCGTGGCCTCGCCCACGGCTTTCGCGAGCGAATCACCGACTTCCTGCGCCGCCATGATGACGCCGATGACGCCGTTGGGATTGTTGAGATTCCTCAATAGCGGCAGGGCGACGAGCTGCATCACGGCCGTGTCCCCGCTCACGCCGAAGCCACTCATCCTCTTTCCGTTCAACGCTCCACGGATGAGTGGTGAACGCGAGAGGTCGAGCCTCTCCGCCGAGCGATTGTCGCTTCTGGCGAGCACCGTACCGGTGGAATCCACGATCTGCACCCAGCGCGCGCCGCTGGCCTCCACGGCTTGTCCCGCCTGGTCGAATGCGTTGTTGCCGGAGGTGTCAGTGAAGATCGTCGTCACCACCACCGGATTCTCTCCGAACACGCTGAGCTTTCCCGCGAGCTGCGCCTGTCGCGCCTGCAGCTGGTCGGCGATCCGGGCATTCGTCTCGGCAAGGCCGCGCTCGATCGTACGCTCGGCGGAGGCGCGAGTGGTAGCGGAGCTGACCGCGAGTGTCACGACGAGCAGCGCCGTGACCACCGCCGCGGTGCCGAGGAAGATCTTGAGGGAAAGCCCGAGCCGCCGCGTGGTCACCCTAGTACCTGTCACCGGCGGCGTTGGAGTACTCCTGACCGAACTTGTTCTTGTGCGGGACGAATCGATATCCGCGCGCGTCGAGTTCCAACCGTCCCACCGGCATGCCGGCGGCGCTGACCGCGACCTTCTGCGTCGATTCCGGAGCGCGGTCGTGCCAGACGTGCAGTACATACGATCCGGCCGGAACGGCCGCGACGCTGAACCGGCCGTCGTCCGATGCCGTCGCGAAATACGGCGTGTCGAGCACGACCACGTACCCCGTCATGCGCGGGTGAATGTTGCAATAGACGGGAAAAACGCCAGCTTCCTTGAACGTCTGGTCGCGCGATCGCCCCCGTGCGTACACGCCGGTGTCGAAGGCTCCGTTCGGCGCCTTGGAGAACACATTGTGGCTGAAGGAATCCTGGTTCGGGAATTCGATCTTGCTGCCCTCGGCCACGGCGCGGACCCGCGGAGTGAACTGCCGCGCCTTGAGCTCCATCGTTGCGGTCGTCGGCACGAGACGCCTGGCGGCCGTCAATGGCTCGAGCCACACGATGACGTTCGTGAGGTCCTCTGTTTGTTCGCCGTCGCGCTCCTTGAGACTCACCTGACCCGTGACGGCGCCCTGTGCCGACGCGGCGGACAGGGGCGCGACCAATACCAGCAGGACTGCCATTCGGCGGAGGACCATCGGTGCCTCGATCATCTTTCCCTCCCGTGACGAGCGTCGCGACCGCATTCCACGCGGCACCCTCCGCCAAGAGTGTGGCGCTACGTGCCGCAGCGTCAAGCGCCCCGATGACAGTCATGCGCGTCCTGGCGGCGATCGGATTGCTTTGGATGCCGGCGGCGGCGCAACGAGCACCCGCCGGTGTCGGTCGCGATTCCGCGCGCGACGCCGGCATGGACTCGCTCGCGGCGCGCCTGCGCCGCGCGGAGGACGCCATTGCCCTGCTGCAGCAGCAGCTCGGCGAGCAGGCCGCGTCCGGCGTGTCCACGCGCAGCCGCATGCAGCTGGAGCTGGCGGGCCGCGTGGTGGTGAATGCGTTTCGTAATGAGCGGCGCGTGAACAACGTGGACGACCCGCAGTTCGTGCGGCCGGATTCCGCGTCGGTTTTGAACCTGTCGTCACTCGGCATGGCCGTCCGGCAGACCTCGTTGGGCGCCGTGCTCACCGCGCGGGACGTCGTGGGCGGTCGCTTCGTCGGCGATATCGACGTCGATTTTTACGGCGGCCAACTGCCGAGCAGCGGTGGACGGACGTTTCCGCTCGTACGTATTCGAACGGCGCGCGCGGCCGTCCACTGGGCGCACGGGGAGTTGATGGTGGGGCAGGAATCTCCGCTCATTGCCGGTGTGAACCCGGTTTCCCCAGCCGCCATGGGCACGCCGAATTTCGTGACGGCCGGGAATCTCTGGCTCTGGCTGCCGCAAGCACGCGGTACGATCGAAGTGGGGAGCACGGTCCGTGTCGCGCTGCAAGGTGCCGTGCTCGCGAACACCACCGGTGACGCGGTGGGAGCGTTCGACACGGATGCCGATGCGGCGGAGCGGTCAGGACGGCCTGCCACGGAAGGGCGGCTGCGCGTGCGATGGGGGGACGACGACCGAGCGAGCGAGGTGGGCTGTGGCGCACATCTCGCGCACATCGCGGCTGCCGGTCCATCGACGATGCAGACGTACGCCGTCGCGTGCGACGCGGTCGTGGTGCTCGTGCCGCGCCTGGAGGTGCGAGGCGAAGCGTACAGCGGTCGCGGTCTGCGCGGTCTTGGCGGGGGCGGCATTTCCCAGAATCTCGGCCGCGCCGGCGCCCCGCTCGATGACCGCGGCGGCTGGGCGCAACTCAATCTCGATGTAAGCGGGATGATTCGCGTTGGCGGCGGATGTGGTGCCGATCAGCCCCGCGAGGAGGATGTGCCGGTGGGAGGGCGGTTGCGCAATCAGGCGTGCGCTGCATACGCCACGGTTCACCCGAGCGGACCACTCGTCCTTGGCGCGGAGATCCGCCAGATCACCACGCGCTACGCGAGCGGGGCAGTGACCAATAACCACATCAACGTGGCAATGGGTTTCGAGTTCTAACGACTTTCACTCAGCGACGACGCCATCAACGCGTCGGACTCATTCCACGGCCGGCTTGGGCGCCTGCCCTTGCGCCTGCGGCTCCGCTGTCGCCGGCAATGTCAGGCGGAACGTACTTCCGACGCCGATCGTCGACTCGATCTCCAGCGTGCCGAACAGCATTTCCGCGAGGCGTCGCGAAATAGGTAGACCGAGTCCTGTGCCCTCGGTGAGCTGTGTCTTGCCCAGCTGGACGAACTCGTCGAAGATTTTCTCACGGTCGGCCGGTGCGATCCCTTCGCCCTGATCGATGACCTCGAGGGCGATGCCGCCGTCCGCGGTGGGCAGCGAGCGCACGCGAATTGGCTTGGCCTGCCCGAATTTGATGGCGTTGGACAGCAGGTTGAGCAGGATCTGACGCAGCCGACGAGGATCGCTCATCACCTTTACCGGATCGCCCTCGTGCTCGATGGAGAGCGTGGAGCCGTATTGATCGGCCAGTGGCCCAACGGTGACGAACAGATCTTCCACGAGGGCGGGGAATACCACCGGCTGCAGGCGGAGATCGATCTTTCCCGCCTCGATCTTGGAGAGGTCGAGCACGTCGTTGACCAGCTCCAACAGATGCTTGGCGGCGCGATGCGTACGCGTGATGCCCTCGACCTGCTTCTCGTTGAGCGGGCCGTAGATGCCTTCGAGCAGCAGCGTGCTGTACCCGAGGACGGCGTTGATGGGTGTGCGAAGCTCGTGGCTCATGGACGCGTAGAATCGGCTGCGCGCGGCCATCGCCCGCTCCAGCTCCACTTGGCGATCGGCCAACTCCTTGTTCAGCGCCTTGAGCTCCGACATGGTTTTCGCCAGCGCTTCAGCCTGTTGTTCCAGCTCGGCCTCGGCGCGTCTTCTGTCGGAGATGTCGCGGACGATCAGCGTGAAGGTGGCGTTGCCCTGCACTTCGAGCGACGTGGCCGTGGCCTCGAGCGGAAATTCCTCTCCCGTGCTGCGCCGACCGGTGTACGCGTACACGTGCCCGGCGGCCGCGTGGCCATTTCCGCATTCGTCGGCGATCGGGATTTCGCCCGTTCGGACGGCCACGCGCTCGAGTGTGGCGCCGGAGACCTGCTCGACGAAATACCGGCTGACGTTCGCGCCGAGGGCCTGATCGGCATGTTCGCAGAACATGCGCTCGGCCGCGGCGTTGAACAGTGTGATGGCCCCGTTGGCGTCGAACGCGATGATGGCATCCATGGCCGTGGCGACGATTTCGGAGAAGCGCGCCTCGGATTCGAAGAGCTCGCGGATGTGCCGGTGCTCGAGTTCGCGGCGCTCTCCCTCTGCCAGTTGCTGCTGCTGAAGGGCGAGCTGTCGCTGTTTCTGATACAGATCGACGAAGACATTCACCTTGGATCGCAGAATGTCCGCGTTCAGGGGTTTTGCGAGGTAGTCCACGGCGCCCGCCGAATACCCCTCGAACACGTACTCCTCGTCCTTGCTGATGGCCGTGAGGAAAATGATCGGGATGTACTTCGTGCGCTCGCGCGACTTGATCAGCCGTGCCGTTTCGAAGCCGTTGATGCCGGGCATCTGCACGTCGAGCAGGATCATGGCGACATCGTGTGTCAACAGCATGCGAAGTGCTTCGTCGCCGGAACTGGCGCGCACCAAGGTCTGACCGAGCGGCTCGAGCAAGCCTTCGAGGGCCAGGAGATTCTCCGGACGATCGTCCACGATGAGGATCTCTACCGCCGGCTGCTCGATGTCTGCCCCGTCGACCGGCGCACGCACCGGATTGGGTGGAATCGACGAGCTCGGCATGGCCACTTCTGTCATCGCCCCTCTCTGGCGGGCGTTCCCGCTGGAAGTGAAGCCACGAAATTCACGAGATCGAGGAGCGGCATGACCCGCGCCTTCGGGACAGCTCGGATCGCCGCCGCCGGCATGGCGGGACTCTCTGCGGTGGCGGGATCCTGCACCAGCGCCAGTCCCCCCCGCTCGACGATGCGGCGCAGACCGTCACTGCCGTCGTCGTTGGCGCCTGTGAGCACGACACCCACGGTCCGCGCCCCGTAGCTGTCGGCGGCGGAGTGGAAGGTGACGTCGATGGACGGACGGCTGTGGCGCACGGGCGCTTCGGTGCTCAGCGAAAAGTGCCCGGGTTCGATGAGGGTGTGGTAGTTGGGCGGCGCGACGTAGATGCGGCCCTGCTCCAGTGCCATCTTGTCCTCGATTTCGTCCACCGGCAGGTCGGTCCCCTCCTGCAGCAGCGTCCGCAGGAGATGATCGGAGTCGCGGTGACGGTGTTGGACCAGCACGACGGCCATGCAGAGTGACAGCGGCAGTGCGGTCACGAGCGCGCGGAGTACGGCCAGACCGCCCCATGAGGTGCCCACCAACACGAGATCATAGCCCGCCTCCGCCGTCGTCATGATCAGTGCGTCTTCCGGTACAGCTTTTCCGTCGCGCTGATTTTCTCGTAACTGGACTCGAACTGCGAGAACTTCAGCGACTCCTTGCTGCCGAGCGCCATCACGCCGAACATGACGAGCGAGTCGTAGAACAGCCGGTGCACTCGATTCTGCAGGGCCTTGTCGAAGTAGATGAGCACATTGCGACAGAAGATGACGTGAAACTCCGAGAACGACCGGTCCGTGACCAGGTTGTGCTGTGAAAAGACGATGTTCCGCGACAACGTCGGCGCGAAGAGCGCGCCGTCATACTTGGCTGTGTAGTACTCGGAAAACGATCGCGTACCACCGGCGCGGATGTAGTTCTCGGTGTACTCCTGCATGCGATCGAGCGGGAAGATGCCCTGCCGGGCCCGCTGCAACACCATGTCGTTGATGTCGGTGGCATAGATGCGGGTGCGATCGTACAGTCCTTCTTCCTCGAGCAGGACCGCCATGGAGAACACTTCCTCTCCCGTAGAGCAGCCGGCGTGCCAGATGCGGATGAATGGATAGGTCCGCAGCAGCGGAATGACCTGCGCGCGGAATTCCCGGTAGAAGCTCGGGTCCCGAAACATCGCCGTGACGTTGACGGACAAGTCGAGCAGCAGCAGCTCCATCGCGTCGGTATCGTGGAGGATGCGCGCGTGGAGTTCCGAAATGTTGCGTAGACCTTCCGCCTCGGTGCGCTTCAGCAGGCGACGCCGGATGGACGCGTACGCGTACGACCGGAAGTCGAAGCCGTAATGACGGTAGACACCTTCCAGCAGCAGTTCGATCTCGATTCGTTCGAGATCCGTTTCGTACCCGAGCCCCCGCCCGTGGTCGGGCGCCAGCTTGGTCACCGGTACAGCCATACGCGCATGAGGCTCAGCAGTTGTTCGGTATCCACAGGCTTCGTGATGTAGTCGGAGGCTCCCGCCGCAATGCACTTCTCACGATCGCCCTTCATGGCCTTGGCCGTGAGCGCGATGATGGGGAGGGACCTGAGCGCGTTGACGTCCCGGATGGCACGGGTGGTTTCGTACCCGTCCATTTCCGGCATCATGACGTCCATGAGCACGATATCGAAGTCCTGGGGCTCGCGGAGCAGCTGAATGGCGTCCTTGCCGTTCTCGGCGAACGACACGGACATCCCGTGGTCCTCGAGCATACTCGTGAGCGAGAAGATGTTGCGGACGTCGTCGTCCACGATGAGCACGCGCTTGCCGGTGAACGCCGTGTCAGAGTTGTGCAGGCGTTCCAGCATGCGGCGCTTCTGCTCGGGCAACTTGGCTTCTACCCGATGCAGAAACAGGGCGGTCTCGTCGAGCAGCCGTTCCGGCGACTTGACGTCCTTCACGATGATCGTCTCGGCGAACTTGCGGAGCTTGGTGTCTTCCGCCGGCGAGAGGTCCTTGCCCGTGTAGATGATGATCGGCAGGTCCCACATGGCGGGGTTGGCCTTGATCGTCTCGAGCAACTCGAAGCCGTTCATGTCCTTGAGCCCGAGATCGAGCACCATGCAGTCGAAGTGGCGCGACGCGATCTCGCGAAGGGCCTCCTCGGCGGATGCGACGGCAACGATCTCGACGTCCTCGAACTGGATGAGCTCGATCATGCTTTGCCGCTGGCGTTCGTCGTCCTCGACCACGAGCAGTCGCTTCACGGACGTGTCAATGAACGACGAGATCTTGGCGAACGACTCGTCCAGCGTTTCCTTCGTGACGGGCTTTTCGAGATAGGCAAGCGCCCCCGACCTGAGGCCCTGTTGGCGCTCGCGAACGCCGGAGATGATGTGCACGGGGATATGGCGCGTCTGTGGATGACGTTTGAGTCGGTCGAGCACCGTCCATCCATCCGTGACCGGGAGGTCGATGTCGAGCGTGATGGCATCCGGTTGGAACGCGCGGGCCAGCTTGAGGCCCGCATCGCCGTCGAGCGCCACCAACCCCTTGAAACCCTTTTCCCGCGCCATGTCGAGGAGGATCTTCGAGAAGTTCACATCGTTCTCGACGATCAGAAGTACTCGGTCGCCCGGTTCGATGGCGTCGCGATCATCGTCGATTCCCTCCGGCTTCTGCAGTGAATCGCGTGAGACGGCCACCTCGTCCCCGGTGATCGCGGGCTGGGTCGAAACGGCCATTCCACCCCCCGACTGCTCCCATCCGCCGGACTCGGCGGTGCTGCGCGGGCGCCCGACCGACTGCACGAACCGCGGCGTGCCGCGCGGTCCGGAGCGCACGCCGGCATCCACTCCCCACGCGTCCCCGCGATCGCGGCGGCGCGATGACGACTCTTCGCCACCCAGCGCCCGGTCCGGTTCCACGTACCGCGACGGCAGGAACAGCGTGAAGGTGCTGCCGACGCCCGGCGTGCTCTCCACCCTGATCTCCCCGCCAAGCAGTCGGGCGATCTCGCGGCTGATGGAGAGTCCGAGACCGGTGCCGCCGAACTTGCGGCTGGTGGTGCCGTCGGCCTGCTGGAATGCCTCGAAGATCAGCTGCTGCTTCTCCTTGGCGATGCCGATGCCCGAATCCGAGACCGCGAACGCGATGACGGTCTCGGACTGATCGAGAATGCGGCTGGCGAAGCGCCGTCCTTTTTCGGCGCGACTGATCGTGAGCGTGACGTTGCCCGCCTCGGTGAACTTGAACGCGTTGGAGAGCAGGTTCTTCAGGACCTGCTGCAACCGCTGTCCGTCCGTGTACAGCGACGGCGGCGTGTCGGGACGCACGTCCACGGCGAACTTGAGGCCCCGTTGCTGCGCGACCGGGTCGAACGTGCGCTTGCTGAACGACTCGATCTCCCTCATGGCGAGCTCGGTCGCATCCACGTCCATCTTGCCGGCTTCCACCTTCGACAGGTCCAGAATGTCGTTGATGAGAGTGAGCAGATCCGTGCCGGACGAGTAGATGGTGTTCGCGAACTCCACCTGCTTGTGGGTGAGGTTCTTTTCCTTGTTGTCGCTGAGCAGCTTGGCGAGGATGAGCAGGGAGTTGAGCGGCGTCCGCAGCTCGTGACTCATGTTCGCGAGGAACTCGCTCTTGTACTTGGAGCTGAGCGCCAGTTGTTCCGCCTTTTCCTCGAGCGCCATGCGCGCGCCTTCCACCTCGCGGTTCTTCTGCTCCACTTTCTGGTTCTGCTCGGCGAGCAGCGACGCCTTTTCCTCCAGCTCCTCGTTGACCTGCTGCAGTTCCTCCTGCTGTTCCTTGAGCAACTCTTCGGACTGCCGCAGCGTCTTCGCCTGCATTTCGAGCTCGGAGTTGGACCGCTTGAGCTCGTCCTGCTGTGACTGCAGTTCCCTCGATTGGCTCTGCAGCTCCTGGGTCAACTTCTGCGACTGCTCCAGCAGCTCTTCGGTGCGCATGCTCGCGCCGATCATGTTGAGCACCACGCCGATCGATTCCGCGAGCTGGTCGAGGAACGTCTGGTGGATCTGGCTGAAAGGAAGGAAACTGGCCAGCTCGATCACGGCCTTCACTTCCCCTTCGAACAGCACCGGCAGCACGATGATGTTTCGCGGCGGCGCTTCACCCAGGCCGGACGTGATCTGTATGTAGTCGTCGGGCACATTCTGGAGGAGAATGGGCTGCTTCTCCAACGCGGCCTGGCCCACGAGCCCTTCGCCGATGGCGAAGCGGTTGCCCACGTGCTTGCGCGCGCGATACGCGTAGCTCGAGATGAGCCGCAGCATCGGCGTGCCTGCCTCGAGGTCCATGATGAAGAACGCGCCGTGGTGTGCCGACACCAACGGCGTGAGTTCGCTCATGATGAGGCGCGAGACGGACTCCAGGTCCTTCTGGCCCTGCATCATCCGGCTGAACTTGGCGAGGTTCGTCTTCAGCCAGTCCTGTTCCTGGTTTCGCTCGGTGGTCTCTTTCAGATTCGCGATCATCTGATTGAGGTTCGACTTGAGCTCGTCGAGCTCGCCCTGCGCTTCCACCGTGATCTGTCGCGTCAGGTCGCCCTTCGTCACGGCGGTGGCCACGTCGGCGATGTTGCGCACCTGCGCGGTGAGCGAATTGGCCATCGCGTTCACGGCATCGGTCAACGCCTTCCATGTCCCTGCCACGCCCGGCACTTCGGCCTGGCCGCCGAGCTTCCCTTCGGTGCCCACTTCCTTGGCCACACGCGTCACTTCGTCGGCGAAGACGCGGAGCTTTTCCACCATCGTGTTGACGGTGTTCTTCAGCTCGAGAATTTCGCCGCGCGCCTCTACGGTGATCTTCTGCGACAGGTCGCCGTTGGCCACCGCCGTGGTGACGAGGGCGATGTTCCGCACCTGCGACGTCAGGTTCGACGCCATGAAATTCACGTTGTCGGTGAGGTCTCGCCACACGCCGCCGGCTCCGGGCACTTTCGCCTGACCGCCCAGGATGCCCTCCGAGCCCACTTCGCGCGCCACGCGGGTGACTTCGCTGGCAAAGGCGTTGAGCTGTTCCACCATGGTGTTCACGGTGTTCTTCAGCTCCAGGATCTCTCCGCGCGCGTCCACGGTGATCTTTCGCGACAGGTCGCCGAGCGCCACGGCCGTGGTGACGTCGGCGATGTTTCGCACCTGCGACGTCAGGTTCGACGCCATGTAGTTCACGCTGTCCGTCAGGTCCTTCCACGTGCCGGCCACACCCGTCACGTTGGCCTGACCACCCAGCCGCCCTTCGGTACCCACTTCTCGCGCCACGCGCGTGACCTCGTCGGCGAAGCTCCGCAACTGGTCCACCATCGTGTTCACGGTGGACTTCACCTCGAGAATTTCCCCCTTGGCTTCGGCCGTGATCTTCTTCGACAGGTCCCCCTTTGCTACGGCGGTCGTGACGTCGGCGATGTTTCGCACCTGGTTGGTGAGGTTGCTCGCCATCCCGTTCACCGAGTCGGTGAGGTCCTTCCACGTGCCGGCCACGCCGGGCACGTTCGCCTGCCCGCCCAGCACGCCTTCGGTACCCACTTCGCGGGCCACGCGCGTCACTTCCGCCGCGAAGGAATTGAGCTGGTCCACCATGGTGTTCACGGTGTTCTTCAGCTCCAGCACCTCGCCCTTCGCCTCCGCGGTGATCTTGCGCGACAGGTCGCCCTTGGCCACTGCCGTCGTGACGTCGGCGATGTTTCGCACCTGGCTCGTAAGGTTGGACGCCATCGAGTTCACCGAGTCGGTGAGGTCTCGCCACGTACCGCTCACGCCTTCGACGTTCGCCTGTCCCCCAAGCCGACCGTCGGTTCCCACTTCGCGTGCAACGCGGGTCACCTCGGCGGCGAAGGCGTTCAGCTGGTCCACCATCGTGTTGATGATGGTCTTCAGCTCGAGGATTTCGCCCTTGGCCTCGGCCGTGATTTTCTTCGAGAGGTCACCGCGGGCGACGGCGGTCGTCACGTCGGCGATGTTGCGCACCTGACTCGTGAGGTTGCCGGCCATGAAGTTCACCGAGTCGGTGAGGTCCTTCCACGTGCCGGCCACGCCGGGCACGTTGGCCTGGCCGCCCAGTCGTCCTTCGGATCCCACCTCGCGCGCCACGCGAGTCACTTCGGCCGCGAACGAGTTGAGCTGGTCCACCATGGTGTTCACGGTGTTCTTCAACTCCAGCACCTCGCCCTTCGCTTCGACGGTGATCTTCTGCGAGAGGTCGCCGTTCGCCACCGCCGTCGTGACGAGAGCGATGTTGCGCACCTG
>JANYIN010000129.1 GCA_025362035.1 Gemmatimonadaceae bacterium
CCAAGCCCACGGTCGCGCTCGAGTCGTTCGAGGAAGTCGACGTAACGCCGCACGTCGTGATCGAATACCGCGATGTTGCCGCTGGTCATGTACGCGACGAGCACGTCATTCTCGTTCTGCACGAACTTCCGGAGGGTGCCACCCATCGAGATGACGTCGTCGTCCGGGTGCGGCGAGAAGCAGATGGTGCGCTTGCCGTGCGGCAGTTTGCTCTTGCCGCGAATCTTAGCGCCCAGTGCGTTGAAGACCTCACCGTTCAGCGCCCCGGGTGAGCCCGACCGGGCCACGAGCGCCGACATCCCGTGTTCGGCATAATCGCGCTGTGTGAGTTTGAGAATGGCGCGGCGCGTCTGCTGGGAAAGCCAGACGACCGCGCGAAGCTTGAGGTCTTCAGTCCACTGGACTTCGTCTAGCAGCCACGGGGTCGCGACGCGCGTCAGGTCCGCGCCCGCGGCTCGATCGACATAGAAGGTTGTCTTCGGGTGTCGCTGGAGAAAGGTGGCCGCGATCTCGAGATTGATGCCGCCTTCCACGGCGCGCGCGAGGATGCCCGACTTGTGTTCGCCGGTGGCGAGCAATGCGATCTCGCGTGCCTCGAGGATGGTTGCGACGCCCATTGTCACCGCTTCCTTGGGCACGAATTCCTCCCCGAAGAAATCGGCAGCGGCGTCGCGACGCGTTACGGCATCCAGATGGACCAGCCGCGTCCGGCTTTCCGCCCCGGAGCCCGGTTCATTGAACCCGATATGTCCCGTCTTCCCGATGCCCAGGATCTGGAAGTCAATCCCGCCGAACCGTTCTATCGCCGCTTCGTATCGCCGGCACTCGTTCTCAAGGTCGCCGCGCGGGATGTCGCCGCGAGGCACGTGCACCTGCTCTCGCGGAATGTCCACATGCGAGAAGAAATTCTCCCACATGAAGCGATGGTACGAATGAATGTTGTCCGGGGCCATCGGATAGTACTCGTCGAGATTGAACGTCACGACGTTACGGAAGCTCAGTTGCTCGTTCCGATGCATCCGGATGAGCTCGCGGTATACACCGATGGGCGTGGATCCCGTCGCGAGTCCAAGTACCGCGGTCTCGCCGGCCACGCGTTTCTCCTCGATCAGCGCCGCGATGCGGCCAGCCACGAGGCGAGCGAGGTCCTCGTGCGCCTCAACCACGATGGTGTGGATGCGTTCGCGCGCCAAGGCGTGCAGGAGAACGTGCGACGGCCCTTGATGCGTTGCGCGATCGCGGGCCGCCTGCCCGGTGACGACGTCCGATCGGGCGCCAGAAACCGGATCGATCACTGGCTGGTGTTTAGGCGGAGAACGAGCTACCGCACCCGCACCCGCCCGTCGCGTTCGGATTCTTGAAAGTGAAACCGGATCCCTGCATGGAGGAGGTGTAGTCGATCACGACGCCGCTTATGTACTGCGCCGAAAACGGGTCGACGAACACGCGGTACTCGCCCTGTTCCACAATCAGGTCGTCCTCCGCAGCAGCGTCCTCGATGAGCAGACCGTACTTGAATCCGCTGCAACCTCCCGGTTGGACACTTACCCGCAGTCCACCGATTGCGGGATCGACACCCTCCTGCGCCATGAACTTCTTGACCTCGTCGCCAGCGACAGGCGTGACGGTCATCAAGACTTCTGGCTGATTGATCGTGCTCACGAATCCTCCCATCGTAGGGACGCCCCGATGCGGGGCGCGGTCAAGTGCTGGAATGAAGTATACACGCTGCGGAGCGCTGGGTTCAAGAGAGAGCCCTGCTCGGATCAGTACCGCCGCGCGTCGCCCAGTTCCCATCCTTCCGCTCCCGCCGCACCTCGCGCGTCGTGCGGAGGGTCACTGTGGCGGCACGGGCCGGGAGGGTGACAATTCCCGCGCCTCGATTGCCGAGACGACGTCAGGCCTGAGCATTCGCATGGCGGCATCAGCCACGGCAATTCGGACCGCGCCGATCTTTGTATGCTGCCGTGTGGGGTTCACACGATTGCTCAGCAGAAGAACGAAGAGATCGTGCTGCGGAGCGATCCACAGTGACGTCCCGGTGAAGCCGGTGTGGCCAAAGGCCGGACGTTCCAGAAAGTGTCCCGCCGAGCTGTTGTGGCTCGGGGTATCCCAGCCGAGCGCGCGGCTGGAGAAGGTTGAATCGCTGACCGACGTGAACTGACGGATTGTCGCGGCGCCCGCGAGTTTGCCTGCATCCAACGTGCCGCCGCTCAGGTAGGCACGAGCGAGCCGACCGAGGTCATGCGCTGTGCTGAACAAGCCGGCGTGCGCGGACACGCCACCCAGCGCGAAGGCATTCTCGTCGTGGACCTCACCCACGAGAAGGCGACCCCGCCAGGCATCGACCTCCGTCGGTGCGATGCGCGGGCGCAACGCCACAGCAGGCTTGTATCTCGTGTCGAGCATGCCGAGCGGCTCGAATACGTGCCGACGCAGGTACGCGTCGAGTGGCTCATCGGTCACACGTTCGAGGATCTTGCCGAGAAGGATCGCACCGATATCGCTGTATACCATTCGAACGCCCGGCAACGTGTCGAGTGGCTCAGCGAAGACGAGCCGTAGGGTGGAATCCGGCGAAAGGTCGAGCTTGTAATACTGTTTGAATGCGGGAAGCCCGCTCTGGTGCGTGAGGAGATGTCGCACAAGAACCCTTTCCTTGTTCCGTCCGGTCCACTCCGGGAGGTATTTCTGCGCTGGAGCATCAAGATCGATGCGGCCGCGCTCGACCTGCTGCATCATCGCGGATGTCATGCCGACGACCTTCGTGAGTGACGCTAAATCCCACAGGGTCGTCGCGGAAGGCGTGGGTGAGGACGACCAGTCGAGATGACCGCTAGCTACCGTGACGATCGCGCCGCGATGCGAGCCGACTACCGCGATGGCACCAGGGAACGCGCTATCGATCACGCCCTGGTCGAGGATTGCCTGCAAGGCGCGGCGCAAGGAAGTTCGCTCGGCGCTCGAAACAGGTGCGGATGTCGTTGTGCGACCTACGCTGCCACGCCGCAGAATGGCGACCTGGCCTGAGAGGTGCGGTGGAGCGAGCAGCGCCGTGCAGAGCACCAGCGTGCGGGCAGGGGAGCGAAGCATGGTGGTGCGAAACCCGGGTGAATGGAGCGGAAAACTATGCGTCGTCATGCGAGCGCGGAATGCTGTCGTGGTAGCCGTAGCGCCCAGTCGACTCCTCGGGTAAGCTCCGAAGCCGGCTTCGCTGCCGGGCATGTGTCGTGTCTCTAGCGTCCCCAGCCTCTCCGACAGACCGTTTACCGTAAGGAGCTGTTCCCATGAGAGCTTCATTCAGCGTACCATTGCTCGCGCTGTTCCTGGTCACCGCGTGCGGCGGACCGGCGGTGGAGGTCCGAACGGCGCCGACCACGCCGACGGCCGCTGGTGAGCAGGCGGTGCAGGTGACAAACAACCTCAGTCAGGCGGTGAACGTGTACGTGACGGCGACTGGGAGCGGCGAGTTGTTCCTGCGTCAGGTTCCAGCGAACACTGTGGAGAGAGTTACCGTCCAAGGGGTCGCCAATGGAAGCATGGTGTCATTCAAGGCGGTAACGATGGACGGGTCGCGGACCTATCAGAGCCGTAGCGTTACCTTGAAGGGCGTCTATCCGTGGAGCCTTCCCTGAATGCACCAGCACTGACCGAGGTGCGCCGGTTGCTGGACGATGTGACGGCGAATACCTTTCCGGACCGGAGCCTACTCTCCGGTCCGTTCGTTTTTTCGTTTCTCGCCACCGCGGCGAGCTGCGTCCGCTGCGGGACCTCCGCGCGCCTCGGAGCCGGATGAAGCTTTTGCCTGACTGGGTAAAAAACGCGTACCTGAGACTCATCGATCCAGTGGCGAACTGGTTGGTGAAGAAGCAGGTGCACCCCAATACCATCACCGTGTTCGGCACGCTGTGCACGGTGACAGGCGGCATCATCTACGCCACCGGACACATCAAGACGGGTGGATGGTTTCTCTCGCTGACGGCGTTGTTCGACGTGCTGGACGGTACGGTGGCGCGTCGGTCGAACCGCAGCTCGACGTTCGGCGCCTTCCTCGATTCGACTCTCGACCGGCTCGCCGATGGGTTCGTCCTGGGCGGCCTGGCGGTGTTCTACGCGACGAGCGCAGAGCACGCGAGCGTACCGCTCATGATCACGGCGTTGCTAGGTTTAATGGGCGCGTTCCTCACGTCGTATACGCGTGCGCGCGCGGAGGCGCTCGGGCTCGACGCCAAGGTGGGCCTGCTGCAGCGGCCGGAGCGTGTCGTCCTGATGGCTGCGCCGCAAGCACTGTTTGGCTTGTTTCTCAACGGATGGCCTCTCGCCATCATCATCGTCGTTCTTACCGTTACGGCCTGGATCACCGTGGTCCAGCGCGTGCGCTATGTCTACCTGGCGACTACGCGAGCGGATGCCGCGGAAGCGCGCACCGAAAGCGAGGTTGCCCCTCGATTCTTTGCTCGCCGCCGCCCGCCGCGCCCTCTGCTAAAAGGAGAATAAGTTCGTGCAAGGTTCCGCTTCAGACGCACGTTCCACCCCACCGCAGGCCGCCAAGGGCAAGCTGGGCATTCTCACCCCCGGCCTCGGCGCCGTGGCTACGACCTTCATGGCTGGTGTCGAAAGCATTCGCCGTGGCTACAGCCAGCCGATTGGCTCCCTGACGCAGATGGCGACGATCCGCCTCGGCAAGCGCACGGAGAACCGGGCGCCACTGATCAAGGACTTCGTACCGCTCGCGGATCTGAACGATATCGTCTTTGGCGCCTGGGATCCCATTCCCGACGACGCATATACGGCGGCGCAGAAGGCTGGCGTGCTCGAAGCAAGGCATCTCGACCCGATCGCCGATTTTCTGAAGGCGATCAAGCCGATGCCCGCCGTGTTCGAGAACCACTACGTCACCCGCATTCACGGTACGAACACCAAGAAGGGCAAGACCAAGCGTGATCTCGCCGAACAGCTCCGCCAGGACATGCGCGACTTCAAGGCAAAGCACGGATGCGACCGCCTCGTCATGGTGTGGTGCGCGTCCACCGAGATCTTCATTCGGCCCGGGCCGCAGCATGCGACGCTGGAGCAGTTCGAAAAGGCGATGGAGAACAACGATGAAGCCATCGCGCCGTCGATGCTCTATGCGTACGCGGCGATCATGGAGAACGTGCCGTTCTGCAATGGGGCGCCGAACCTTTGTGTCGATCTGTCGGCACTCGTGCAGCTGGCGAATGACCGAGGCGTACCAATCTCCGGAAAGGATTTCAAGACGGGCCAGACGTGGATGAAGACCATCATCGCGCCGGGCATCAAGGCGCGCATGCTGGGTCTTGCTGGTTGGTATTCCACCAACATTCTGGGCAACCGCGATGGCGAGGTGCTCGACGATCCGGCGTCGTTCAAGACGAAGGAGGAATCGAAGCTCTCGGTGCTTCACACGATCCTGCAGCCGGAAAAGTACCCGGCGTTGTACGAAGGTTTCTCCCATGTCGTGCGCATCAACTACTACCCGCCGCGTGGAGACAACAAAGAGGGCTGGGACAACATCGATATCGTCGGTTGGATGGGCTACCCGATGCAGATCAAGGTCAATTTTCTCTGTCGCGATTCCATTCTCGCCGCGCCGCTCGTTCTCGACCTCGCGTTGTTCAGCGACTTCGCGCATCGCGCGGGCATGAAGGGGATCCAGGAATGGCTGTCCTTCTATTACAAGAGTCCAATGACGGCGGTGGGACTTCAGCCGGAACACGACCTGTTCATTCAGCAGACCAAGCTCAAGAACACGCTTCGCCACCTCATGGGCGAGGAACAGATTACTCATCTGGGGTTGGAGTATTACCAGTCGTGATGCCGAGGGTCCGTTCGGGGCGGCTGGGCACAAGCGCGCTCCTTGCGCTGTTGACCGCCGTGTCATCGTGCGGGACGCCAAAGCAGCCACAGCTCAAGATGCCAAGTGCGAGCTACCTCATCACAGAAACGTCAGACCCGATTCCGCCCTTTGCGCGCGAGGCGGTGCTCTACACCATCACGGTAGTCGATCGTAAGACGGGGCAGCCCATCGAGACGGGGGAAGGCCGCATTTTCGCCAACACGGCGGAGGGCGCCCGTACGTATGATGGTTTCGAGAAGGCACCGGGCGTGGGCGTGTATTCGGCGCGGCTCAATTTCGTCACCTCGGGGCAGTGGGCCATCGGAATCCAGTTTCACAGCGACTCGACAAGACCACTCGAGAAGGTCGAGTGGATGCAGGACGTGCTCCCGGAACGGAGCGGGAAACATTAGCGATGCGCCACTTCTATCGAACCCATTCGTCCCCTGCCGACGTACTCGTCGTCGCAGACCGGTTTTTCGCCACACTGGATCTTTCGCTCGCATCGTCCACGGCGCGAACACGCGCTTTCAGCGGCGCGCTCGGGGCGATGAAGCTGAGCGTGAGGGCCGAAGGTGGGCACTACACGTTCGTCGAAGTCGCGACTGACCAGATGGGGGAAAGCCGACTGGATAGGAACGTGAAGAAGTTCTTCGTCGAATTGCACAAGGCCGACGACCCTTCGCACACCCTCGAAGCGTCGTACTGATGGCTCTCCCGCGGTCGACGACGCGGGGCCGGGCGCTGGCCTGGCGAAGCAACTGCCGGCCCCCCGCTCACGCCGTTGTGAGCACCATGACCGGTTCACGGTGTTCGGCGCACATCAGTTGATGTCACGAGACACGGACAATCTTGGTCCGGAGGGATCGGGGCAGACGAGTTCGGGGGTTGTCCCCTATCTTGCGGTAGGGTGCCTGACCGCCGTGAGCGGGATGATGGCGTTTGGGATGATAGCGGTCCTGGCCGCAAAGGCCGTCGGCTGGTCTCACGGGTGCGCGGCCGATGCGGAAACCGGAGCACCATGCGAGTGGCTCACGTACTGGCTGCGCGGTGCGATTCTTGGTCTGGTGCTGGTACCCACGGTAGTGATCATGCGGATGCGAAGAGTGCGCTCCGCGTCTGACAAATCCGAGTGAGAGGACATCGCAGTGGCACGCGTTGACGTCATCATGCCCCAGATGGGCGAGTCCATCGCCGAGGGCACGTTGTCCAAGTGGTTGAAGAAGGTCGGCGACGAGGTGAAGCGCGACGAGCCGATCTTCGAGATCAGCACGGACAAGGTGGACGCGGAGATCCCCGCGCCCTCTGCGGGCGTGCTGGCGGAGATCATCGTGGTGGAGGGGCAAACGGTTGCCGTCCAAACCGTGGTGGCGCGCATCGAAACGGAGAAGGGAGCGTCAATTGCGCCGCCTACGACGTCGTCGCCCATTGTACCGGTGGCTCTGCCGCTCCCGGAAGTGAGTGAAGCGATCGGCAGTCGCGCTCCGACGGTTGCCACCAGCACAGCCGCTGCCGGTCCCACGCCAACCGTGGGAAACGGCTTCGAGGAGCGAATACGCACCAAGTCGTCCCCGCTTGTGCGGAAAATCGCCGCGGAGCATGGCATCGAACTCGCCGCAATGCAGGGTACCGGTATCCACGGGCGTGTCACGCGTCGGGATATTGACCAGTTCATTGCCTCCGGAGACCGAACCGCCCCAATCGCTCACTCGTCGTCCATGCATGCGCCCGGCGGTGTCGAACGGCACGGCCCAGTTCCGGAGCCATGGCCGGGAGACCGAGTGGAGGCGATGTCGAAGATCCGTGTGCTCACGAGCGAACATATGGTTTCAGCTCGCCGCGCGGCCGCCCACGTGACGACATTCTTCGAGATCGATCTCACGCGCGTGTCACGCATTCGGCAAAAGAACCGCGCGACGTTCGAGGAGCGGACCGGCCAGAAGCTCACATTCCTGCCATTCATAATCAAGACCGTTGTCGACGCGCTCAGACAATTCCCGGTGTTGAACGCCGCCGTGTCGGGCACCAACATCATTTATCGCGCGCAGTACAACGTGGGCGTCGCTGTGGCACTCGACTGGGGACTGATCGTGCCGGTCATCAAGGGCGCTGATGATCTCTCCTTGTCCGGACTGACCAAGGCGCTCAACGATCTGGCCGAGCGCGCGCGGACCAAGCGGCTCAAGCCGGAAGAGGTGCATGGGGCTACGTTCACGATCACCAATCCGGGCGTGTTCGGGTCTCTCTCCGGCACGCCGATCATTCCACTTGGCACTGCCGCCATCCTGTGCCTTGGCGCCATCGAGAAGCGGCCGAAAGTGATCACGGGCGCCGATGGCGAAGACACGATCGCCGTCCGCACCTGCGCCTACTTCTCGCTCTCATTCGATCATCGCATCGTGGATGGTTCCGACGCCGACAAGTTCCTTGCCGCCGTCAAGCGAGGGCTCGAGATGTTTCCGGACGTCGCTCTCTGACCATGTCGCGCTGCCTCACGATCCAGCGCACGCTCGTCACGCCGCCCGATCGCGCGAAGTTCGCGGAGCGTCTCCAGCGAAAGCGTGAGTACTACGCGCGCGCGGGCTGCCGATTCTGGGTATTCGAAGAAACTGGACTGCCCGGCGCGTTCCTTGAATTCTTCGAAGCACCCGACGCCGACACCCTTTCACGAGCGCACGCGGCCGCGCCGGAGCGTATTCTCGACCCGCGCCGCATCTATCACGAAGTGGAGTTGCCCTGACTATGCCGACTCGGACGATTACCCTCGACGGGCGCGCTTGGCACGTCATGCCGAGCGGTCGCGTGACCCAGTACGACCGCGATGAATTTGCCCTGCTCTTCGTTGCTGGGGCGGACGCCAATCGAGAAGTGCGTGTCACCCGCTACTCGCCGCACGGGACGCGCTCCCGCGAACTCGCGCTCCTCGAAATGAGCGACGCAGATCTGGCGAGCCTCTTTCGGCAGTCACAGCCGAGTGAGATGTCGCCCGAGGCCGGCTACGCGCCGTGAGCATGCCGGCGGTCCCGGACGTGTACGTCGATCTGCACATGCATTCGACGGCCTCGGACGGATCGCGCGCTCCCGCTGACGTCGTGCGGGCCGCCAAGGCGGCCGGCTTGGTGGCCATCGCGCTGACCGACCATGACTCCGTCGCGGGATTGCGCGAGGCCCAGGACGTCGGTTGCGAGCTCGGTGTGCGCGTGGTGAACGGTGTCGAGTTGAGTGCCGTCGAGGGCACGCTGGAAACGCACCTGCTTGGACTGCACTTGCGGAATACGCATCTCCTTGTCGCGGAGTTGCGCGGACTCCGTGACATGCGCGAACGCCGCGGACAAGAGATCGTCGATAAGCTCATCGCGCTCGGCGTCCACATCACATTCGCGGACGTGCTCGTGCAAGCCGATGGTGGTGTGGTGGGACGTCCGCACGTCGCACGCGCGCTCGTGGAAGATGGATGGGCGACGGACTCGCGTGACGCCTTCGACCGCTATCTGGGCGCGGGCCGGCCGGCTTTTGTGGCGAAGGAGCAGCTCAGCATGCCCGACGCCATTGCCATGATTCACGCGGCCGGAGGGTTGGCGGTGCTTGCGCACCCCGGCGGTGCGGGGACGCTCGAACGCCTCGCTGCGCTCCGAGCGATTGGGCTCGATGGCGTGGAGGTGAGGCATCCAGGCCATTCATCACACGATACTGCGCGCCTCCGGACCTTCACGGAGCAGTTGGGACTCGTTGCGAGCGGAGGTTCTGATTGGCACGGGGCCGCCGAGGGCGCGCGCACGATTGGAATGATGCATGTTCCGGCGGAGTGGCTCGCCCGACAGGACGCCCGCCTGGCGGCACTGGGGCGAGCGCCGGCGGCCTGACCATGCCCACCAACCACGGTCAGGTGGCGCTGGTGACGGGCGCTGGGCTTCGCGTCGGGCGCGCGATCGCGCTGGCGCTCGGCCGCCGGGAGATGCATGTCGTGGTGCACTACAATGCATCGAGTGACGGCGCGCGGGAGACGGTTCGTCTGATCGAGGCGTCGGGCGGCTCCGCGTCCACGGCCCACGGCGACCTGACCTCCGTCGAGTCGTGCGAATCGCTCATCGACTCGGTTGTCGCGGACCATGGGGCGTTACACACTCTCGTGAATTCCGCCGCGGTGATGGTTCGCACGCCGATCGGCGAGGTCGCGTGCGACGCGTGGGATGCTATGTTCGCTCTCAACGTGCGAGCGCCGTTTTTTCTCGCGCAGCGAGCAGCCCCGCACCTTCGCGCCTCGCGTGGGTGCGTCGTGAACATTGCGGACATGGCGGCATTTGAAACCTGGTCGGCGTACGTGCCGCACGGCATCACGAAGGCGGCTGTCGTGCAGATGACGCGGGCGCTTGCGCACGCGCTTGCGCCGGACATTCGGGTTAATGCGGTCGCGCCCGGCGTCGTGCTCTTGCCCGACGGCTTCGACGCGGCCGGTGCAGAGCACCTTCGTCGGACGACACCGCTCGATCGACTTGGCACGCCCGAGGACGTCGCGGATGCGGTCCTCTACTTCCTTGACGCCACGTACGTCACAGGCGAAGTGATCCGCGTCGATGGTGGACGTCACGTCCGGCGCTGAGCCGCAACCGCGCGTCAGTCGCGAGAGGGTGCAGTTTGGACGTATCATCGTCGTCGGCGGCGGATGCTATGGGAACTACTATGTGCGGCAACTCGGACGCGCTGCCTCCGCCGGAGCGGCGAGCTGGAAGGAATTGATCGTCGTCGACCGTGATCCTGCGTGTCGGGTCGCGATGCAGAAGGGCGAGCAGCCCGATGGGCTGCGCGTGGAGTGTGCGACGTGGGAGGAATACTTCGCGAAATATCTCGGCGCCGCTGCGGTGAACGCCGAGGCCATTCAGTGCGACGCCGTCGTTCCGAGTCCGCTCATGCCTCACCTCATGGCGCAATGGCTCCTCGCGCGGGCGCGCGCGCGCTGGCCGAACCGCGCCGTGTCGGTCGAAGCACTTGGGAGCAGGCCGGACATTCCGTGGCAGCGAGCGGGCGACGACGGGACGCACTATGTGAGCTTCGCCGAGTGGATGTGTCCCATCAACTGCGTCGAGCCACTACGGTGTCCCGCCACCCGGGGCGAACGCACGTGGAGCCTGCCGCCGGCGCTGACGCAATACGTGGCCGAGGAGCGGGCGGCCGGACGGCAATTGGAGGGTCCGCTCGTGTTTCATTGTGCGCATCGCACGCACGGGGTGGGCATGATCGATGTGCGCGACGTCGTCTCGGCTGACACCTATATCGCGACACGGGGAGACGCTGGCCGTGCGGCCTTTCTCGTGGGCACGATGTCGCATTGTCACGGCGCCCTGCAGCGTCTCGTGATTGGGGACTGATTCGGCGTCATTCGGGGAACGCAACAGTTCCCCCCCGGACTTCTACAGGTGAGATTTCAGGCAAGGCGCGCGAACGCGTCATCACCGGACGAGGACTGATCTTGGCTACATCGCACCCTTACGACGTCGTCATTGTTGGCGCAGGGCCGGCCGGCATGTGCGCGGCGCTCTACACCGGCCGCTCCATGTTGAGAACGGCCGTTCTGGAACGCGGCATCCCCGGTGGCGAGTTGCTGAATACTGAGAAGCTCGATGATTGGATTGGCGAGAAGTCGATTCTCGGTTGGGAACTGGCCAAGAAGTTCGAGGAGCACTCGCGGGAGTTCGGTGCCGAGTATGTGACTGCCACGGTGGAACGCATCACGAAGCTGCGCGATGGGACATTTGAAACGGTGACCGACTCAGGTGACCGCTATGTGTCGCCGGCGGTCATCGTCACTGCTGGCGGGACTCCCGTGAAGCTCGGCATTCCCGGCGAAATCGAGTTTGCGGGCAAGGGCGTGTCCTACTGCGCGATTTGCGACGGCGCTTTCTTCAAGCAGCAGACCATCGCCGTCGTTGGGGGTGGCGACGCTGCGGTGGAGGAGGCGGAGTTCCTCACGCGGTACGCCGATAAGGTGTATGTGGTGCACCGTCGCGACAGCTTCCGTGCGTCAAGGATTCTGCAGGAACGCCTGTTCGCGAACCCCAAGATCGAAGTTATCTGGAACGCGGTCGCCGAGGAGGTGACCGGCGACGAGCGCGGCCTGATGACCGGCCTACGGATTCGCGACCGCGTGAGCGACGAAGTCCGTTCGCTGGATGCCAGCGGCTGTTTCGTCTTTATCGGTTTCCATCCCAACACTGGCGTGATCGACGGCCATTTCGACCACGATGAAATGGGTTACGTCCGGACCGACACGACCATGCAGACCTCGATTCCGGGTCTCTTTGCGGCGGGAGACCTCCGCTCGCAGCTGACTCGGCAGGTCACCACCGCAGTCGGGGACGCCACGACGGCAGCGATTGCGGTGGAGAAGTATCTGAAGACGCGCGACGAGGGCAGTCACGAGATCGTCGCGCAGGGCTCGGGCGGTTACACCGCATGAAGATAGATGTCCGGACCGTCGGCCTGTTCGAGGAGAACTGCTACCTCGTCGTCGACGAATCGACGTCGCGCAGTGTGCTGGTCGATCCGGGCGACGACGGACACCGCATCCTCGACATGGTGGGCGCGTCCGGGTCGATCCTCGAGGCGATCTGGTTGACGCATGCGCACCTCGACCACATCGGGGCCATCAACGACGTGCGGCGGGTCTATCCCGTGCCCGTTTATCTGCACCCAATGGACCTGCCGTTCTACGAGCACTTGTCCGCCAAGGCAGCCGAAATGTATGGTCTCCCTTGGGATCAGCCGGTGGTCACGCCGCTGCCACTCTCGGATGGCGACAGAGTCACTTGTGGCATAGTGGATTTCACGGTGATGCACGTTCCTGGTCACGCGCCCGGCCACGTGAGCTTCAATGGGCCCGGACTCTCGCTGTCCGGAGATCTGCTGTTTCAGGGCAGTATCGGCCGCACCGACCTCCCGCTTTCCGATCCCTACGCGATGGACGCGTCGCTCGCGCGAATCGTGACGTTGCCCGAGGACATCATCATATATCCGGGACACGGCCCCACCACGACGATCGGCGCTGAGCGGCGGGCCAACCCATTCCTTTCCGGGCGCGCGCGCGTGGTCAAGCGGTGACTCTTCGCCATGCGCCGGTCGCCGTGTGCGGCGTTGCACTGCTCGCCGCCTGGCTAGGTGCGGCCTTGCTCGTTGCGGCCGTAGTCGCACCCGCCGCGTTCGCGGTCCTTCCATCCCGCACGCTTGCCGGCGCGCTGGTAGGGCGAGTGCTACCGATAGTGTTCTGGAGCGGCATGCTGCTAGGAGTGGTGATTGCGGCCCTCAGCCGCTCGATTGGAGCGGGCGTTGTTGGCATCGGCGCCGCCGTGTCATTGATGGGCGCGTGCGCCGCGGCACAGTTGTACATCGCGCCACGCATCGAGCGCGTGCGTTCGACCATCGCCGGACCGGTGGACGCTCTCGATCCGTCCGACGCACGACGGTTGGCGTTCGGGCGCCTTCATGGCCTGAGCGTGCTCTGGATGGGCGTCGGTGGCGTGGCAGCCCTTGTCGCACTCATCGTAATGGCACGACTTGCCGCCTCCCGGAGCGCAGCATGAACCCGATGCTATCGTACCGCGGCTTGAACGAACGAGACTTTGCCGGTGCCGAAGCGCGACGCCAAGGCTGCGCCACGCCAGACGTGTTTCCCTCCATGAGATAACGATGTTATGACTTCGGCGACCCGCACGGAAAGGGATCCGCTAGGCCCCAAGGAAGTCCCGGCGGACGCACTGTACGGAGTACAGACCGTTCGCGCAAAGGAGAACTTTCCCATCAGCGGCCTGGCGCCGCTCTGGCCGTTCGTCCTCGCGCAGGTGTGGATCAAGAAGGCCGCTGCGCTGACGCACAAGGAAACCGGAAGGATCGACGCCAGACTCGCGGATGCCATCGTACAGGCGGCCGATGAAGTGATCGCGGGCATGTACACGGATCAGTTCATCGTGGATCCGTACCAGGCGGGAGCCGGCACCTCGCACAACATGAACGTCAACGAGGTACTCGCAAATCGCGCCAACGAACTGTTGGGCGGCCAGCGCGGCACGTACACACCCGTTCATCCGAACGATCATGTGAACATGGCGCAAAGCACGAACGACACCATCCCGACGAACATTCGACTGGCGTGCCTATCGCAACTCGATAATCTGATTGTCGCGTTCGACGGATTGCGGAACGCGCTTGCGGCCAAGGGCACGGAGTTTGATCACATCGTGAAGGCCGGCCGCACGCATCTTCAGGACGCGATGCCGATCCGGCTTGGGCAGGAGTTTACTGCCTATGCCGGATCCTTGGAGCGCGGCGTCCGTCGGGTGAAGGAGGCCGCCGATTATCTCCGCGACCTCGGCATTGGCGGCAGTGCGGTCGGTACCGGCGTGACGGTGGAGAAGGAGTATCCGGGCTTGATGAACAAGCACCTTCGGCTGATCACTGGCCTCGACATTCGAATCGGAGCGGATCGCATTCAGCTGATGCAGAGCATGGGCGACGTGGCTGGATTCAGCGCGGCAATGCGAGTACTCGCAATCGATCTCAGCAAAATAGCCAGCGATCTGCGCATCATGGCGATGGGTCCGCGCACCGGCATCGATGAGATAAAGCTGCCCGCGGTGCAGCCAGGGTCGTCCATCATGCCAGGCAAGATCAATCCCTCCATTCCGGAGATGGTGAATCAGGTCTGTTTCCAGGTAATGGGCCTGGATACGACCGTTGCGATCTCCGCCGAGCATGGCCAGCTCGAACTGAACGTCATGATGCCGGTTATCGCCTTCAACGTGCTGCTCGCGATGCGCATCCTCACGAGCGCGGCCACCGTCTTCAACGAGAAATGCGTCGCCGGCATCGAGGCGCATGAAGATATGTGTGCGTACTGGGTGGAAAGGTCGGCCGCGCTGGCCACGGCGCTCATGCCACACATCGGATATGCGAAGGCTGCGGAATTGAGCAAGCAGTCGGTAAAGGAAGGAATCCTGGTGCGCGACATGGTGAAGCGTGATCAGATACTACCCGCTTCAGAGATCGATGAGGTTCTGGACCTTCGGAAAATGACGGAAATCGGCGTTCCCGGTGGCCAGCATGGCATGGTGGCCGGCGGCTAGCGCAAGCTCAGTCGCCTGACATTTCGTCTACTGTTGAGGCGGACGGCCGGGGTGACGGCGGAGGCAGACCCGGCGAATGGCGCCGAGACGGTCCGAACTGCTAGATTTCGCTCGTGCGAATCACGACTCAGGCGGAATACGGACTCATCTGCGCACTGCATCTGGCCCGTCGGACCGACGACAGGCCAGTGACGGGTCGCGAGATCGCCGCTGGCGAGCGGTTGCCCGCAGACTTCATCGAACAGATCATGCTCAAGCTGCGCCGCGCGAACATCGTAAAGAGCACCAGGGGGGCGCATGGCGGCTATCGTCTGGCCCGGCCCGCCGATCAGATCACCGTCCGCGACGTGATCTCGGCGTCGGAACACTCCACCTTCGATGTGCACTGCGTCACGCATCCGGTGGAAGAAGCGCGCTGCGCGGAGTCACGCGACTGCAGCATTCGACCGGTCTGGGAACTGCTGCAGCGCAAGATCGATGAAGTGCTGGACAGTGTTCGGCTGAGTGATCTGCTCATGCAGGAACGCCAGGTGCGAGAACATGTCGGACTGGATCAGCCCATGCATTCGGTGTCCGGTCGCATGGCGCTTCCCATCCTGCAGGACTGACGGCGGGCGCCCGTGCGCCTCTTCCGCTCGTTCCGTGACGATCGCGCGTTGTTGCGTCGCAGCGCTGCGTATGCCGCAGCGTTGATGGCCGAACCCTCGCACGTAGACGTGAGTTGGTTGGCGACCGACGCGACTCGTGGCGACCTCGATCACGCGCAATGGGAGCTTCGCTATCTGCGTCGCTCGCTCGGCATTTTGGTTGCCCAGCGGGACTCGCTCGACGATCGAACGCCGTCCGAAGCGCTTCGCGCGTTGATCCATCGCATGCAGAAGGACCGCCATGTCGACGCCTCGCTGGTCGAACTCGCGGAGCGACAGTTCAATGCCCGGCTGAGCGCCTATCGCGACGCCTTTTCCTCACATGGAAGTGGCGCCCCATCCACTCGCGTCGCTCAGAATCTCCTGGCATTCTCCGGCGGCCCCATACGGGCTGACGACCCGGCCGTCACGCGCGGCGCCGAGGTCGTTTCCGACTACCTGCTGTCCGCGAATGCGGCGCTTCGCGAGAGCTTCGGCGCGGTGCAGTTGCCCGAAGATGTGGTGCCGAGCAAGATGGTCCGGTAGCCGGCAGAGCGCGGCGAGGTATCCCGGCAGACCGGGGAGCCGAACAATGGCGTGAATCCGCATGAAGCCACGCCCAAAAGGCAATCATGATCCGTCGACGCGCGACGAATCCTGACTTCGCTCATATCAGTGCTCGAGGGGGGACTTGAACCCCCACGCCGGTGAAGGCACAGGCTTCTGAGACCTGCGTGTCTACCAGTTCCACCACCCGAGCGATCGACGCGCGAAAGTGCGCGAGAACAGAGTGATAAATAACGGTGCATGCCGTCTCAAGTCAACGCACCGCGTTGCTGTGGGACCGCGCTCATTCTATGTTAAAAGGTTGGCCCGCAGTTTCGCGCGCCGCGTTCCTGTTGCCCATGCCGAAGTCCGAGGACAAGCCCGATGTCGAGTCGATCGCCAAGAACCGGCGAGCCCGCCACGACTACACCATCCTCGACACCTTCGAGGCGGGTCTGGTCCTGACCGGTAGTGAGGTCAAGTCCCTCCGCGACGGCAAAGCGAACCTTTCGGACGCGTACGGCATCGTACGAGACGGTGAGATCTTTATCATCAATCTGCACATCTCCGTATATGATCGCGCCAGCTACAACAATCATGAGCCAACGCGTACCCGAAAGCTGTTGTTGCACAAGCGCGAGATCGGGCGTCTGATAGGTGCCATCGAGCGCCAGGGCCTGACGCTGGTCCCGCTCGAACTCTACTTCAAACGCGGGATCGCCAAGGTGGTTCTCGCCCTCGGGAAAGGAAAGAAGTTGCACGACAAACGCGAGACGGAACGCGCCCGCGACGCCGATCGCGAAATGGCGCGCGCGGTGCGCACGCGATGATTCTCGCATTGGCCGCGGCGTTTCAAGTCGCCGCCGCTGCGTCGCCGACTGCTACCGGACCGCTCCTGGTGAAGGATGCCAGCCGCTCCGCCTCCATCGGACTCGTGGCTGCCCCGGGCGGCCCACTGCTGCGCGCTGAACAGCTCCGACCCATCGTGCCGCTCACGGTCTCGCATCTGACTGGCAATCGGTGGCTCCTTTTAGTGAATGGCGCGACCATCGAGGTGGAAGAAGGCTTGCGGTTTGCCAAGGTCGGTGACCAGACCTACCAGCTCGCCACGCCGCCGCAGGTCAGGAAGGGTGCACTCTACGTCCCCCTGCAGCTTGTGGCGGAAATCATTCCCCGCGTTGCAACTAATCTCGTCTGGGATCCGGATCGATTCGAACTCCGAGCGTTCTCGACGGTGCAGAAGTTCGCCGATCGGGAAACGGCCACGCCATCGCGCGCACCGATGCACGTGCGACAGAGCGGTCCTCCGGTCGACGCAGCGCGCACCGAGCACGTGCAAGCGGCCATCGGGGTCGTCCCCTCGATCGGACCGCTTCGGAAGCATCCGCTCGTGGTTGTCGATGCGGGCCACGGGGGCGTCGATCCGGGGATGCACGGTCCCATCCACGGGGGACCTCCGATACTCGAGAAGAACGTCACCCTCAATGTGGCGAAGCGGGTCGGGGCAGCCCTCAGCCAGCGCGGCATCGACGTGAAGTACACCAGGACAACAGACACGCTGATCGCCTTGGGTGACCGAGGACGCATCGCCAACGACGCGCATGCGGACCTCTTCGTAAGCATCCACGTCAATGCCGCGAATCCGAATTGGAAGGATCCCGGCGGTTCACGGGGATTTGAAACATACTTCTTGGCCGAAGCAAAGACGGAGGATGCGCGACGCGTCGAACGAATGGAAAACGAGGTCGTCAAGTTCGAGACGAACTCGTCAGCCCGCGCGGGCGATCCGCTCAGCTTCATCGTGAATGACATGGCGCAGAACGAGCACCTGCGCGAGGCGAACGAACTCGCCGATCTAATTCAGCACCGCATCCAGGAAGTACATCCCGGTCCCAGTCGCGGCGTGAAGCAGGCAGGCTTCGTCGTCCTGGTTACCGCGTTCATGCCGGCTGTCCTCGTCGAAATCGGGTTTGGCTCCAATCCGGCGGAAGCGGCGTATATGACCGACCCGACGCGTGTGGAGGAATTGGCGGGCGCGATTTCCGATGGGGTGTCGGAGTACTTGAAACGATATGAGCGCCGACTGACGGCAGCAACTGGTGCTTCTGCTGGCGGCGCCGCGCGGAAGTGATCGCGCACCGCGGGGCACTCGCGGTGCGAGTTACCGGGCTGGATTTTCAGAACCCAGTTGTCCTCGCGGCAGGCACAGCGGGATATGGCCGCGAACTCGCCGACATCATCGATCTCCACGCTCTCGGTGGGCTGGTGACGAAAGCCGTGAGTCCGTTGCCGCGCGACGGTGCGGCTCCGCCGCGGGTCGCCGAGTTCCCCGGCGGTATGATCAACGCGGTTGGGCTCGCCAACCCTGGAGTCGACGCGGTTCGCCGTGAACACCTCCCATGGCTCGCCTCCTCCATCCCGCATGTCCGCAAGATCGCCAACATCGTGGGATTTTCCACTGAGGAGTTCGCCAATGTGATCGCCGCACTCGATGTCGCCCTCCGCGTAGAGTGCGCCGGCGGCTTGGACGCCTACGAAATCAACGTGAGCTGTCCAAACATCAAAGCCGGCGGCCTGGAGTTCGGTGCCGACCCAGTCGCACTCGCGGAGGTCGTCCGACGGGCGCGGGCGGCGACGGCCCGTCCCCTGTTCGTCAAGCTGTCGCCCACGCTTCCGGACATCGCCCGAAGCGCATCAGTAGCGGTCGAGGAAGGCGCGGATGCATTGACGCTGGTCAACACGTTGCCGGGCCTGGTGATCGACGTCAATCGGCGTCGACCGGCTCTTGGGTTCGGGCAAGGCGGCGTGAGCGGCTCGGCGCTGCGTCCAGTGGGTGTACTGGCAACGTGGAAGGTCCGGCGAGCGGTTAGCGTGCCGCTGTTCGGCGTCGGGGGGGTGGCGACGGCGGACGACGCGCTGCAGTACCTGGTTGCCGGTGCCTCGCTGGTAGGAGTGGGCACGGCGATGCTGCGTGACCCGCGCGCTCCCGAGCGCATCGTGCGGGGGCTTGCAGAATGGTGTGATGCCAACGGCGTCGGGCACATCGCCGACATCATTGGGGCTCTGGAGAGTCCGACATGACGAGCTATGCAAAACCCATCGTCGCGCTGGACTTTGAGCGTTCCGGCGAAGCATTCGCTCTTGCGCGGCGGCTGAGCGACGACTGCCACTTCTTCAAGGTCGGGAGCGCGCTGTTCACCTCGGCCGGCCCGAATATCGTTCGCGAGCTTCGCGACGGACTCGGCGTGGACGTGTTCCTGGATCTCAAGTTCCACGATATCCCGAACACTGTTGCGGGTTCGGTTCGGGCTGCCGTAGCGCTGGGGACTCGGTTGGTGACCGTCCACGCGGCGGGTGGGAAGGCGATGCTCGAAGCCGCCCGGGACGCCGCCGCCTCGGCCGCGTCACCTGAATGTGGGGTGCTGGGCGTCACAGTGCTCACTTCGCTGGACGACGCGAGTCTGGCGTCGTCGTGGGGTCGTCGTTCGCTAGAGGTTCGGGACGAGGTTCTGCGTCTTGCCGAATCGTGTGCAGAGGCGGGCCTGCATGGCGTGGTATGCAGTGGATGGGAGGCGGAAGACGTGCACGCCGCATTCGGGGAGTCTCTGGCCGTCCTCGTTCCAGGCATCCGGCTGGGCGGCGACGAGGCGCATGATCAGCGGCGGGTGGTCACGCCCCACGCTGCCCAGCGAGCTGGCGCGCGCTATGTGGTACTGGGTCGGACTGTCACGGCGGCGTCGGATCCTTCGTCGGCGTTCCGGCGCGTGCTGATCGATTTGGCGAAGGATACCGTGGATGGAATGCCAGTGGTTGGCTGAATGCCGCCGCGCCGGTGGTGTCAGAGGTACAACCCACTGAATCTGCGGGGCTTGCGTCAACTTACCGCCCCAGTTATGCTACGTGTCTTGGCCGGAAATTCTCACGTTCTTGAATGATGGTGTTTTTGTGAAAGTCCGCAGCAGCGTGAAGCCGATCTGTGAGCACTGCAAGGTTGTCAAGCGCAACGGCGTGACTCGCATCATCTGCAAGCGCAATCCCAAGCACAAGCAGCGTCAGGGCTAATAGATAATGGCTCGCATTTCTGGCATCGATCTCCCGCGCGACAAGAAGGTTGAGATCGGACTGACCTACATCTTCGGCATCGGGCGCTCGTCCGCACTCGAAATCATGGAGAAGGCGGGGATCGACGCGTCTCTGCGTATCCGCGACCTTTCCGACGCCGACGTCAACAAGCTCCGTCAAGTGATCGAGAAGGAGTACCGCGTGGAGGGAGCGCTCCGTACGGAGGTATCGATGAACATCAAGCGATTGATGGACATCGGCTCGTACCGCGGAACGCGTCATCGCCGGGGCCTTCCGGTCCGCGGGCAGCGAACGCATACGAACGCGCGCACCAAGAAGGGTCCGCGTCGTGCAATCGCAGGAAAGAAGAAGGTAACCAAGTAATCCCATGGCGACAGGAAAGAAGACCAAGCGCGTTGTTGAGGCGGAAGGCGTGGCTCACGTCAACGCGACGTTCAACAATACGACCGTGACCATCACCGATCCGCGCGGCAATGCGATTGCGTGGGGTTCGAGTGGCAAGGCGGGATTCAAGGGCTCCAAGAAGAGCACGCCGTTTGCCGCCACCGTGGCGGCGGAGCAGTGTGCTCGCGAAGCGCTGACGGCTGGGGTGAAGCGAGTGCACGTGCGTGTACAGGGGCCCGGTAGTGGCCGTGAGTCGGCCATCCAGGCGCTCGCCGCGGCTGGTCTTCAAGTGAAGTCGATCAAGGACGTGACGCCGATCCCGCACAATGGCTGCCGTCCCCCGAAGCGTCGGAGAGTTTGAGATGGGTCGCTATACAGGTCCGAGTTGCCGTCAATGCCGTCGTGAGGGAACCAAGCTGTTCCTCAAGGGCACCAAGTGCTTCACTGAAAAGTGTCCCGTCGAGCGGCGGCCGTACGCTCCCGGCCAGCACGGGCAGGCAACCGCCCGTCGCCGGAAGGCCTCGGAATTCTCCAAGCAGCTTCGCGAAAAGCAGAAAATCAAGCGCATTTACGGCGTGAGCGAAAAGCAGTTCCGCAACACGTTCGAAAAAGTGTCGTCGCAGCCGGGAATCACCGGTCACAATCTATTGGCCGCGCTCGAGACCCGTCTTGACAACGTTGTGTACCGCATGGGGTTCGCTTCCAGCCGTAAGGCGGCACGCCAGCTCATTCGTCACCGGCATGTCGAAGTGAATCAAAAGCGCGTGGATATTCCGAGCTTCCACGTTCAGCCGGGCCAGGAGGTCCGGATGCGCGTGAAGTCCCGTGAGCAGGCCTCCGTTATCGTTGCGCTGGAACAGTCGGCGCGGGGCGCGGCGCTCTCGTGGATCGCGGTCGACAAGGAGACGTTCAGCGGTCGGGTGCTGGAGAAGCCTGCCCGGACGAGCATCCCGATCGCCGCGCAGGAACAGCTAGTCGTCGAACTGTACTCGAAGTAAGGATCGCTATTCGACTGCGCAGCCATCAGCTATTTCAGCGACGCCGCTAGTCAGCTCGGCGGCCGGCGAAATAGCCAGATGGGCAAAGCTGAATTGCCAAGGAGGCCGCGTAGCGGCCGAGGCGAATGGCTGCGCAGTGCAGTTGTTGGTCGGGGCCCAAACCCCTCTACGAGTCTGCCGCGTGTTTGGGGCGAGGCAGAGCGTTTCCCGCTCACGCTTTGGTGGGCCGGAATGACCCGAACACATTGACTGAATCATGGCCTCAACGATCGATCTCCGTGGACTAGTCCGTCCGCAGCTGGTGGAAGCCACCAAGCGCGAGGACAATCCGAATGTCGCCGAGTTCCGCCTGCAGCCGCTCGAGCGCGGCTTCGGGCACACGCTGGGCAATGCGATGCGGCGCATGCTACTCTCGTCGCTGCGCGGCTCGGCCGTGTGGGGCGTCCGCATCGATGGCGTGGTCCACGAGCACCAGACCATTGCCGGCGTCGTCGAAGACGTGCATCAGATCATCGGCAACCTCAAGACGCTGACGCTGACGCTGTCCGACGATGTCGAGAGCGCCGTGCTCCACATCAAGCGCGATGGCGCGGGCGCAGTCACGGCCGGCGACGTTACGCCAGTGTCAGGCGTGCGCATCGTCGACCCAACCCACCACATCCTGACGTTGCACGACGATCGCGATTTGAACATCGAGCTCTACGTGAACAAGGGTCGCGGATATGTCGAGTCCGATCAGCACCCGCTCGATCGCGGTCTACCGGTCGACCTCGTCCGGATCGACTCCATCTACAACCCCGTCCGCCGCGCGAATTTCTCGGTCGCAGAGACACGCGTGGGTCAGCGCACCGACTACGATCGCTTGACGCTGACGGTCGAAACGAATGGTACGATCACACCCGAAGAAGCGGTCAGCTACGCCGCGGCGCTCGCACAGACGCACTTTCAGTACTTTGTGGAATTTGGTTCTCACTCGTCCGCGCCGGTCATGGGCGGCGGCTCCGAGGGCGCCGGCACCGATGGTGCGCGCATGCAGAGCCTCCTCAAGACGCCGATCGATGATCTCGAGCTGAGCGTCCGGTCGGTGAACTCGCTCAAGAATTCCAACATCCGCAGCCTGGGCGATCTCGTGCGTCAGACTGAGAGTCAGATCCTGCAGGTCAAGAATTTCGGCAAGAAGTCGCTTCAGGAGATCGCGGATCTGCTCGAGCGCGAAGGGTTGAACTTTGGAATGCGGTTCGAGGAGAACGGCGATGGCGTTCGGGTGCTCGATTGGGGCACACCGCCAAGCCAGGCTGCCGCCGCGGCACCTGACGACGAAGAGGAGTAACACCAGATGCGTCACCGGAAGGTAGGGCGGCAACTCCGCCGTACGAGCGAGCAGAAGTTGGCGCTGATGCGCAATCTCGCCACCTCGCTAATTGAGAGCGAGTCGATCGAGACGACCGAGGCGAA
>JANYIN010000052.1 GCA_025362035.1 Gemmatimonadaceae bacterium
GTCGAGCACCTCGAGCAGGGACGTCGCCCCGCGCTCGTACGCGTATCGAGTGGCGCTCACGTTGGCCGAGACCTTCTGGAGCAGTCCGCCTTCGTACCGTTCGACGAGCGAACGCTGGGCGCGGAGCTCGCCCACCGCCTGAAGGACGTCGCGCCTGACCTGCGCCTCGAGGCGCAGACGGGTGAAGGACGCGGCCTCCAGACCCGCCACCGCGCGGTCCCGCTGTCCGCCAAACTGGTTGAACAGCGGCACATCGAAACTGACCCCGAACGAGTAGTAGCTCCCCCCGTCGAACGGGGCGGTAATCTGTCGGCTCATCGTGAGCTGGGGAATGGGCACCAGTTGCGCGCGGGCCGCGCCGATGAGCGCCCGGCTCTGCAATTCGCGTGTGCGAATCGCCGCAATGTCGGGACGCACGCGAAGCGCCGTGGCCACCAGCGAATCCGTCTGCACCGTGACCGGACGGTAAGCGAGACTTCCCGCCATCACGAGCGCGGTGTCGGGCGTGATGACGCCCATGAGCGTCTGTAACGCCAGGCGGCTCGTCTGCTGGTCGAAGGAAGCGCGGGTGACATCCGCGTCCGCGCGAGCCAGTTCCACTTCGCTGCGAGTGATGGCGCGCTCGGGAATGTCGCCCGCTCTGGCCCGCGCGGAGTCTGCCTGCAGCAGCACGAATACGTTGTCGCGCCGCCGCTGCACCACGACTAGCCGCGCGTCGGCCAGCAAGACGTCATAATAGGCGCGAGCCACGGCAGCCGTGATCTGACGCGTCACATCCACCGCGTCCGCACCGGACGCGGTCAGGCCGAGCTCACTGGCTCGTACGCGATAGGTTCGCTGGGGCCCGACGTCCACCGGTATGGTCACGTTGTACTGATACGGCGTATTGGGGTTCCCGGCCAACGTCGGATTCGGAAATGCGCGGGCGATGCGCGTCTCGGCGCGGGCGGAGTCGAGGCCGGCGCGCGCGATGCGCACATCCGGATTCGTGGCCATCGCGGCCGCGATCGCGTCGTCCAGCGTGAGCGCCCCTCCGCGCGTCGGTGCCACCTGCGCACAACTGATCCGAGCGTAGCCGCCGCACAGGGCCAGTACCGCTGCCGCCCGCGCGACACGTCCGCTCATGGCGTCCGTCCAGCTCTTCACGGCGCGCAGCATCTCGCGAACTCGCGCATCACGCTGGAACGTCGACGTGAGGATCTTCATGGAATTTCACGTAAAGAATGGGCAGCAGCAACAACGTCAGCAGTGTGGACGTCGCGAGTCCACCCACGATCACCGAAGCAAAGGGGCGGGTCGTCTCGGCACCGATGCCTTGCGACAATGCAGCCGGCAGCAGACCAAGCGCCGCCATGAGTGCCGTCATCATCACGGGACGAAGCCGGTCGAGCGTCCCCTCTCGCACTGCGCGCAGAATGGGATGACCGGCCTCGCGGAGACGGTTGAATTCGCTCACGAGCAGCACGCCATTCTGCACCGAAATACCGAACAGCGCGATGAATCCCACGGCGGCCGAAACACTCAGATTGATGTCTCGTATCCAGAGGGCGGCCACGCCCCCGATGAGCGCAAACGGAAGATTCGCCAGCACCAGGGTGGCGTATCGCACCGAGCCAAAGGCGCTGAACAACAGCACGAAGATCAGCAGGATGCTGGCCGGAACGATTACCATCAGTCGCGCCGTGGCGCGGCGTTGATTCTCGAACTGGCCACCCCACGTGGTGCGGTAGCCGGCCGGCATGGAGACCTCTTGTGCCACTTTTCGTTGCGCCTCTGCCACGAAGCTCCCTTCATCCCGGCCGCGCACCGAGCACTTGATGGCCACGCGACGCTCGTTCGCCTCGTGCGAGATCCGCGACGCACCTTCCGACGACACCATATGCGACAGGCTTGCGAGGCCCACGGTGCGGCCGTCCGCCGTCGCCACTGTAAGATGGGCCAGCGCCTGCGCGTTGTCGCGCGCGGCCGCCGCGAATCGCAGGCGGACGTCGAACGCCCGCGTGCCTTCCAGGAATTGTGTGATGGCGCGACCGCCCACCGCCGTCTCGATGGCGTCGTTGGCATCCGCAACCGCTACGCCGTAACGCGCGAGTGCCTCGCGGTCCAGTTCAAACCGCAGTTGCGGCTGGCCGAATTGGTGTTCCACCGCGAGATCGGCCACGCCAGTGACGCCGGCCATGACGCGTTCGATCTCCGCTGCTTTCTGTTGGAGCACGGTGAGATCAGGGCCGAAGACCTTCACCACCAGCTCACCCTTCACACCCGAGAGCGCCTCCTCGACGTTGTCCTTGATGTATTGCGAGAAGTTGAGTTCCACACCAGGAATGGCATCGAGTTCGTGCTGCATCTGCGCCACGAGGTCGTCCTTGTCTTTCACGCCCTTCCATTCGCCCTTGGGCTTGAGATCGGCGTACAGCTCGAGATTGTTCGCGCCCTTCGCGTCCGTGCCGTCGTCCGGCCGCCCCACGTGTGACACGACCTGGCTCACCTGCGGATAGCGGAGCAGGGTGGCGCGGATTTGCCGCTCCACGGACTTGGACGCCTCCAGTGAAATGCCGACCGGGAGGCTCACCGTCAGCCAGATGTTGCCTTCGTCGAGCGCGGGCAGGAACTCGGTGCCGATTCTCGAACCCACGCCCAGCGACGCCACGAGCAGCACGCCCGCGCACACCATCACGAGCTTGGGTCGGGCCAGGGCGGCATCGAGCAATGGTTCGAACACCGACTGCAGCCACCGAGCCGCCCGCGGTACCTTCTCTCCCGTCCCCGGCCGCAGCATGAAGCTGGCGAGCACGGGCACGAGTGTGAGTGAGAGCAGGAGGGACCCGAGCAGCGCGAACGACAGCGTATAGGCCATCGGCGAGAAGATTCGCTTTTCGACGCGCTGAAACGTGAAGATCGGGAGAAAGGCCGTGATGACGATGGCCTTGGAGAACAGGATGGGACGACCCATTCCTTCTGTGATGTTCGCCAGCAGGTGGCGCTTCTCCACGGAGGCGCGCAACGAAAAGTCGCGTCGCCGGTCATCCGGCGTGGCATTCGGCAGCGACGGATGTTCGCCCGTGAGGGCGAGTTCCTCGGCGGAGCGCGGCGGCGTGAGGGCGAGTCGGACGAGGAACGCCTCGACCAGCACCACGGCCGCGTCCACGATGATGCCGAAGTCGATGGCGCCGAGCGAGATGAGGTTCGCGGCGACGTGCTGGAGATCCATCAGGATGAACGCACCCAGCAGCGACAACGGAATTACCACGCCAACGATGATGGCGCTTCGCCAGTCGCCGAGGAACACCACGAGGATGACCAACACGAGCAGGGCGCCCGTCGCAAGGTTCTCCTGGACAGTGCGAACCGTGTGGTGCACCAGCGTGGCCCGGTCGTAAAACGGGATGAGCCGTACGGTGCGGGGGAGCATGGTGGCGTTGATGTCAATCGCCTTGGCGCGCACGCCCTTCAGCACTTCCAGGGCGTTTTCACCTTTGCGCATGAGGACGATGCCCTCAACGACGTCGTCGCTCGTATCCTTGGCCACGATGCCCTCGCGCGGGGCGCCGCCCATCGTCACCGTGCCAAGGTCGCGAACGCGGATGGCCGAGGTGCCCTTGGTGGCGACGACCACGCGCGCGATGTCGTCCAGCGACGCGAAGAGGCCGATGCCACGAACGACCTGCCGCTCGTACCCATGCGAGATGTATCCGCCGCCGGCGTTCGCGTTGGACGCGGCGACGGCCTGCTCGACTTGTGGCAGCGTGATGCCGTACCCTGCCATCCGCGCCGGATCGACCTGGATGGAATACTCCTTCACCTGTCCGCCGAAGCTCACGACGTCCGCTACCCCGGGCACCGTGCGCATCGCGGGCTCGATGGTCCAGTCCTCCAGCGCCTTCAATTCCGTGAGCGGGCGAGCCCCCTGCACGGTGTAGCGGTAGATCTCGCCCGTGGAGTTCGAGAGCGACGCAAGCCCGGGCGTGACGCCCGCCGGGACGTTCACGCCCTGGAGCCGTTCGAGCGACTGCTGTCGCGCGGCCAGGTCGGTGGTCTCGTCGTCGAACGTCAGCGTCACCACCGACAGACCGAACATGGAGATCGACCGCAGATTGGTCAGATGCGGGGTCCCGTTCATCTGCCGCTCGAGGGGCAGCGTAACGGACCGTTCGATCTCCTCGGCCGCATGTCCCGGCCACTGCGAGATGATCTGGACGTGAATGTCTTCCACGTCGGGAAATGCGTCGATCGGCAGCCCAATGAAGGCGCGAATGCCGAGCGCGGCAAACAGTGCGGTGGCGCCGAGGATGAGTAGCCGCTGGCGAAGCGCGAAGCGGACCAGCCGACGAATCACGTGCCGGCTCGCTTACTGGACTCGATCCATCTCGCCCGCGAGCAGGAGGCTGCCCGTGGTGACGACACGTTCGCCGGGCGTCACGCCGGAGGACAGCGTTGCGGTCACCCCGTCGTCGTCTCGTACGACCACCACGCGCCGAGCGAAACGGCCGGGCGCGAGCGCTACGAAGACGACCATGTCGCTGCCGTGGGTGACCACCGCACGCGACGGAACGGCGGCGGTCGCGACATCCGAGACGATGAGCTGTGCTTCTCCGCTCGTCTGCACGCGAAGCGCACCGCCCGCGTTGTCGATCACGGCGCGTGCGATAGCCGTGCGGCTCACCGGGTCGAGCGCGTCGCTGACGAAGCTCACGGCCGCCGCGAACGTGCGACCGGGCACGGCGTCGGTGACGAATCGCAGCCGCGAACCTTTGTGCACCGCGGCCAGATCGCGCTGCGGTACGTTGACCGTGAGCCAGACCTGCGAAAGGGAAGAGATCGTGAACAGCACCGCCGCATTGTCGGGACGCACCTCGGCGCCGGGGTTCACCAAGCGTTCGATGACCACCCCTCCCACCGGCGCGCGTAACACATAGTCGTCGCTCACACCCGCCGTGGACAATCCGAGTTGCGACGCGCGGCGACGGGCGCGCTCATATTCGGCGCGCGCCTGTTCGGCATCGTTGCGCGCCTGCTCGAGTTCGCGCGCGGCGATGACCTTGTGCTCGTACAGGTCTGTCGCGCGCGCGAGGCTGGCGCGTGTACTGTTCAAGACGCTCGCGGCCTTGGCCACGTCGCTCGTTGCCTGCGCGGCATCCGACGATCGAATCCGCGCCAACGGCTGTCCCGCCCCGACGTGATCGCCCGGCTGCGCCAGCAGCGCCTCGACGCGACCCAGGACCGGACTGGTCACGTGCACCGTTTGATTTTCGTTTGGCACTACCACCGCGGGGAGCGTGGCGATGACGCGTTCGCTCACGGCGCGCACGGTGTCGATGCCGAGCATTGCAAGTTTGGGCGAGCGCGGAGGAAGTTGCAGCTCACCAGGTATCGTTGCCGAATGCGCTTCGGCAGTCTGGCTCTTGCCGCCACACGCAGCCCCACCGAACACGCCGACGATCAACGCGACGCTGGACACGTGCATCAGACCGCGGCCAGCGGCCGGTGCTCGAAACTGCATGCTCTCTTCCTGTCTCCTCGCGGTGGGCTCGCAAATGACACCGGAAGGTACACCGGGTCGAATGTCGGAAAGGCACCCTCAACGCAAAGAATTCACAAAAAACACGTTCCTACCGTGCGGTCGCGCGCGGCGCCGCGGACGACGTGTCGATCGGAAGGCCATAGATCCAGCCGACGACAAGTCCGTACACGATGTTACCGATCAAGCTGCCGATGAGGAATTCGGCGTCACCGCGCGCAAAGAACCCCGCGCCTACCAGCGGCATGAAAATGGTCTGCGAGACGACGAACACCAGGACGCCGAAGAGTGCGCCCCGCAACGTGGGCGGCCCGAAAAGGCGATCGGCCACGATTCCCGCGTAAGCCAGTGCCAGCGTGATGCCCACGAGCAGGTGGACGATCCATCCGCCCGCGGCACCCACGTGCAGATGCGCCACGGACACGGACATGAAACTGCTCAGGATCTGACCCACGGCGATTTCGGGCAGTCCGAGCGATGGTTCCACCAGCCACAGCGCCGTCAGCACGCCCGTTCCGATCGCCCCGGCCACCGCTGCACGCTTGACGTCCATTGCGCCTCCTGGTGAGAGCATCCTTCGAACACGTGCGGGGACCAACCGTACAGTACGTCACCCCCATGCTCCGCGGCCACTATAGCGCCTGCGGCAGCATATTAATACGTTCGGTATATCACCGCGACATGATAACGGCAGCGACCAACCAACGGGCAAGAATCTTGTCGACGTGCGATTACACACCGGCCAATAGCCGGTCCCCCGCCGCTCCCGGAGTCTGACAGTGCACGTCGTTCGCATCGCGTGGGTCGTTGGAGCACTCGGCGTCGGGCTCGGCGCGATGTCGTCGACGGCGGCCGCGCACACGCGCGCGCTGCAAGCGCCCACCCTTCCCGACACCAACGCCATCCCGCCGGACATGGTGACCGAAGGGAGGAAAGTTTTCCATAGCAAGGGGATGTGTCTTGCCTGCCACGGCGCGCAACTCGAGGGGGGACCCGTCGCTCCCACGCTCAAGGCGCACGCGTGGCGCGATGCGAGGGACGGCGACCTGAGCGCGATCTACAACGTCGTCACCAAAGGCGTACGCGGCACGGTCATGTCGCCGCGGCCCGGCGGCATCAGCGACCCGGAGACGATCGCCGTGGCCGCGTACATCTGGTCGGTCAGTCATCGCGGCGCCAAGCCCTGACGCCGGATCACAGAAACGGCGGACGCCGTTTCCACGGCCAGAATTCCCTGAGCATCGACAGCGCGGACTCCGCCGCCAGTCCGGTGACTCCGTCTCGAATGCCTTCGGCGACATGCAACCCCGATGATCTGACGCCGGTCACGAGAATGCCGCTCGCCACCTCGGAAATGGGATTCATCACCGACAGGTGAACGCCCGATGGCGATGTCACACGCAGCGGTGACAACAGCGCGTAGGTGAATCGCGAACTCGTGTCGCCGCAGACGCACGGGCGGTACACCGCAATGCGCTCATCGAACGCGCGCGAGAGGCCGAATTGCAGCGTGTGCGAGATGGAAACCTGAGCGAATCGCGAGCCGAGGCGGTCGCCAAACCCGCGCCACGTGCGCGAGTATGCCGACGGATTGCCGCGCCACTGATCAAAGCCGGCCAGCAGTGTCGCACGAGCAATAGCTCTGGGTCCCACGATGCCACGCGCGTACGCACTGAAGGGCTCGGGATGATACACAGACGCGGACGACGTGTCCGACCAGGCGCGCCGGGCAGAGTCCCGCGCCGGATCCTGCGCACGCGCGCTCGAATGCAAGACGAGGCAGCAGACCACGGCCGCCGCTCCGCCGACGATGGTCGTCCGGCCCCGATCGAGCAGCCGCACGACACGTCGTATCACGATCACCGCCCCCTCGCGTCGACGCTGTAGCGTACCACCCACTCCACCGTCCCGTTTACGCGTGGATCGAGGCGAACGATGCCTAATCCACCGCGGCGTGCCACGCTCGTCACGGCAGCCCCGGTAGCCGTGACGCCCACAATGCGTGCGCCGGCCGGCTCGGTCAGATAGATGATGTATTGATCGCCCTTGACCATTTCGCTTGTTCCCACGAGTGCTCCATCGATCCAGGCCGTACGAGCAAGATCGGGTCCGCCGCAGGTCACGTGTCGGCTGGTGGCAACGACTTGCGGACGGGCAAGTCGTTCACGAATGCAGAAGGCTTGCGCGCGAAAAATGGTATCGATCGGTCCGAGCGAAAAGCCGGCCCTGGTGCTCGGCACCAATCGATGCGTCCAGAATTCGAACACCAGATGCTCCACTGAGTCGCGCAGGCCGAGATCCGAAAAGTGAATGCTGCGGTCTTCACCTCCCGTCCGACCCAGCACCGTCCAGTGCTCAAACGATCGCGCGATATCGAGCTGAAACAGGTGCGTGACGGGCAGTTGGTCCGCGTCGAGCGGTCGAGGTCCCGCGCCACTGACCTCCACGTCCGCGCGCCACAACTGCGACGAGCGCGACGGGTCCACGTCGAACACCTGCTGCGGCACGGTGGACGGCACCGGCGCCGTTCGCCGTGCCACCTCGACGCGGGGCGTAAGATAGACCTCCGCCTTGTCGGTGAGCATCAGGTGCGAACCGGTCAGCGCCGTCGCGGTCGCCGCGGCATACGCGTCGGGGGCGGCGATCTCGATGTGGTCGGGGTCGTTCCGCCAGACGACGTTGTTGAAGGAGTTGAACTGGGCCAACCCGCCGAATCCAAAGCCGTCGTCGCCAATGCGCATCGCGTCCACCAGGCCGATCAGCTCCGGTCGAGGCCCCCAGCAGGCGAGAATGAAGCGATCGTGACCGATCGTCTCGCGCAGACGCGCCACGACGCCACGGAACTCTCGCTCGCGCGTTGTGCCGCGGCCAGCAAAGTACGCCGCGTGGCTGTTGAATCCCTCATACCGCAGATGCCGAAGCGCATCGATCTTGAAGTACTGGTAGCCCATGCGACGAAACCCGTCGTACACGGGTGCCACGACCGAATCGTACGTTGACGGCGCGTTGGCATCCAGCACCCAGCCGATCCAGTTGCCCCACACCGGCGCATCCGAGGATCGGACGAAGAACCGCGCATGCGCCGCGCTCCACGCGCTGTCCTGAAAGCTCACGTTGGTCCAGATGCCCGGACGCAAGCCTCGTCCGGTGATGTACCGCGCGAGTGAATCCATTCCCGCCGGGAACTTGTCATTGGGTCGTAGCCAGTGATCCGCCACGCCGATGGGCAACTGCTGGTATCCGTCGTCCAGCTGCAGCCAGCGGTAGCCGAATGGCGCGAGACGCTCGGCCATCACGTCCGCGACGCGATGGACGTCGTCCTCCGTGACGGCGTCGCGATAGGCGTACCACGACGTCCAACCGGCGGGAACGTCGCGCGGCAGGCGATACGTCCACGGCTCGTAGCGCGCCAACCCGCGGTGCCGTTGGTAGAATCGCGGACGAAAGCGAAGCGCCACCTCGCCACCGCTCGCGAGGAGCGCGACACGAACCTCGCCGCGCACACGCTCCGCCGACTCCACGTGGACGCGGGCCGGATAGTCCACGGACAGAAGCCAGTCGCGCCGTCGATCGTAGACGGCGCGGTTGAGTTGCGAGGTGCTGAGGCCGTCGCTGTGCCGGACGATCGGCAGCGCGCGCGGTTGTGGATCGGCCTGAACCGGAAACGCCTCCTCGCCGCCAGTGATGTGGAGCGAGAGCCGAATTGGCGCGGTTCCGGTGGTCGTCCACTTGAGAACCTGCGTAATTCGTCCGTCGGCGCTGTCCAGCAGAGACACGAACGAAACGCTCGGGCCGAGCGCGTCAAACGTTCCGTCGGCGATCGTGGCGCCCTCGTAGCGAAGCATCACCCGCGCGCCGTCGCGAAGCACTTGCGCCGGCGCGGCAGGCGGAGGAGTCCCCTGCGCCCCCCCGCGTCCAACTGCCAGGATGGACAGGGTGATCGCACCGATGGCACGAAGTGCGGAATAGCGGTGTCGTGCGTCGTATCCGCGCAGATTCATGTTGTTGATTCGCGCCAATCCGCGGTAGGTAGTTTGTGCCGCACCCAGCCCACGCCCCGAAGTTCACGTGAGGCAGCATTGCGACGTCAGCTCTGAGCGGCGTGCGGCAGCGGCCCGGACTCCAGTTCCACCGTACCCTTTCGCTCGAGCTTGCCCCATCCCACGATGTGCCCACGCGCCGCGGCGACGAACGAGCGTACCACCACCCAATACATGATCTGTCGATACGCAAACCGCTGCACGAACACGAGCCAGGTGAGCCGCTTGTCTTCGCCCGGTTCGAGGAGAAACGCCACGACCGTTGCGCTCCAGTCTACCACGAGGAACACGGCGTAGAGCGTGAGTATCTGCTCGAGATTCGCCAACGCGTACGTGGCGCCGTGCTCCTGACGCACGAGCCAAACGCTGAAGAGGCTCCACAGAAAGAGCAGGTCCGTCAGCGGCGAGACGGCCGTGAACACCAACTGGAACAACCACACGTTCGGCATGGCGATGAACCCCAGCGTTCCGTACCGGGGGCGGAACAGGGCGTCGCGATGCTTCCACATGCATTGCAAGGTGCCGAAGCTCCAGCGAAAGCGCTGCTTGGCCAGCCCGGCAAAGGTGTCCGGGGCTTCCGTCCATCCGATCGCCTCGTCCGCAAAGGCAATCGCGTACCCCCGCCGCCGGATCGCCAGCGTCAGGTCCTGATCCTCGGCCAACGTGTCGTCGCTGAAGCCTCCAACCTCCCGCACGAGCGAGGTACGCCACGCTCCCACGGCCCCGGGCACCACAGTGATGCAATCGAGCAACGAGAACGCGCGGCGGTCCAGGTTCTGACTCGTGACGTACTCCACCGCCTGCCAGCGGGTCACGAGGTTGACGCGATTACCGACCTTTGCGTTGCCGGACACCGCGCCAACCCGGGGGTCGAACAGCGGTGCGACGAGACGCGTGACGGTGCCTGGCGGAAATAGGGTATCGGCATCGAGCGCGACCACGATCTCGCCCGTCGCGCGCTCGATCCCGAAGTTGAGCGCGCTCGCCTTGCCGCCGTTGAGCTTCCGATAGATGGCCACCTGTGGGTTCGAACCATAGGTCGCCACGGCGATGTCGTACGTATCGTCGGTGGACCCGTCGTCCACGATGAGGATCTGGAATTCTCCCGGGTAGCCTTGCGCAAGCAGCGTGTCCACGGTCTTGGTGACGACGCGCCCCTCGTTGTACGCGGGCACGATCACTGTTACCGGCGGATGCCAGGCTGGCGCAACGACCCGATGCCGGGATCGGAACGCGCCAAAGCGTTGCGCCACCGCCAGCACAGTGACGAACGCGAGCCGGAAGATGCCGAGCACCACCGCGAGCAGGAACAGCCACGATAGCAGCCATTCCAGAATGCCAAGTGTGCCGAACGCCACGAGCTCCACGTAGCGGACCCCCGCACTCGACCGCGGGAGCGGCGGCATGGCTTGCGCGTGCGTCAGCCCCGCCAGCGCGGAGAGCAGCACGAGGGTGTCGCCCGATGCGCGCAGCGAATCGATCAGCGCGCCCACGGCAGCGGCCGTCTGAGCGCGATCGCCACCGCCGTCGTGCAGAAGTACGATGCTGCCACTGCACCCCTTTTCGAGCGGCGTTTCCTCATTCCGCTTCTGATGCAGCGAGTCGAGGCAGGCAAGCGCGTGGCGGCGTCCATTCAGCACGTTGTCGATGATCTGGTTCACGCCGGGACGCTCCCAGTCATCGGAGTCCACGTGCAGCCCTGCGGTGGTGTAGCCAAGATCGCTGGCGATGCCCACCGGAATCAGCTCGTCGGCCGTGGTGGGCTCCGCGTCTCCGAAGTACGGAGGCCGAAAGAAGCCGGTGCGTCGATTCAGGACGGCTTCCAGGATGCGCTCCGTCGCATCGATCTCGAGCCGCGTGACGAGTGTGCTGGTCAGCGCGAGGTTGGGGTGGCGGAAGGTGTGGTTTCCGAGTTCGTGCCCTTCACGCGCGATGCGCCGCGTGAGGGCGATGTTGCTCTCCACGTTCTGCCCGATCACGAAGAACGTGGCCGGGGCATGGTAGGCGCGGAGCGTGTCCAGGATCATCGAGGTCCAGTGCGCGTCCGGCCCGTCGTCGAACGTGAGTGCCACGCGATGCGGCTGTGCACCAGTACGAGCCACGACATACGGCGATGGGTAGGCGGCCACCTGCTCGTCCACGATGAGCCCCGAGCTCCCCTGCAGGCGGAGTGAGCGACGCCCGGTCACCGGCCGCGATTCGACGCGCAGCAGCTCTCCGGTGCCGTCGAACTCCACGTCGTATCCCGGCTGAATGATCTTGAGCGAGTCGGGCGTGGTGGAGAGCCCGTCACGACGGAGCACGCGCCAGAGCGACGGATCTTCGCTGCCCAGCCGCCAGATGGCCACGCCTGCCGCGCCCATGTTGCGACTCGCGAGCATCTGGTTATACGCCGTCACCGCATCGAGAAACCACACGACGTGGTCGGTGGAATCGGGATCGGTCCACCGCACGAATGGATTGAGCGCGAGCGAATCGAACTGGATGGTCGCGCGATGCTTGCGCGCGCTCCGCATGACGTCCTGGAATGTCCGCTCATCTCCGACGGCGTTGGGTTGCGCGTCGTTCCAGTCATAGCCGTACGCACCCACCGCAAGAATCGCCTTCTCGGCGGGAATGCTGGCCAGGAGCGCCGCGGCGTTGGCCATGTACCACTTCTGACTTGCCACGGGACCGGCGTCGCCGCGGCCGGAATGTTCGTCGTACAGCATCAGAAAGAGCTTGTCGGCGGCGGCCGCATATGCACGCAACGCCGTCGGCGGGAAGTCCGTGGAGACGGCCTGCGCCACCACCGCGCCCATGGGGTGCAGCGCCGCCGCAAGTTCGCGGACGAATTGAGCCACCTGCGGGTCCAGCGATGCGGGAATCTGCTCGAAGTCCACCGTGACGCCGGCCAGTCCATACGTCCGTACGACGGAGGCGGCCTGCGCCACCAGGGCCGCGCGGCGCGCCGGCGTGCCGACGGCGCGCCGAAGCTGCGCAGGATCGAAGTCGGCCCGCGCCGAGTCGTAGTTCGTGAGCATCGCCAGCACACTCGGACGCTCCCCTGCGGGCAGATGCTGCGTGAGGTACAGCACGCGCCTGTCGATTCGCACCCTGAGCGAGTCGGCATTCGGGGCGAGAAAGAGCCACTCGCAGACGAGCCAATCGAGCTGCGCGGCGTGGGCCTTCAGCGACACGAAGGAGTTGTCGTCCCAATTCACGAAAAACCCCGCCACGAGCGCACGGCCGGCCGGCGCGCGTACGTCCACCCCCTGACTCTGAACCGGCAGCCGGGCTTCGTGGTGCGCGCCGCGCAGGGCGGGCCGCGAGGCCGGCGTGGCGAAGAGCCGGGCCCGGGCCGCGAGCCGCGCGCGCTCGAACCGCGACGTGACCAGCGACGGCGGCCGCGAGATGGACGCGGACGAGCCACCCAGGAGATCCGCGTTGGGCAGGGTAGGAGGGACGAGAATCCCCGCGACCAGTCCGCCGGCGATCAGCGTGGTGAGAATGCCCAGAGCGAGCGCAGCGAGGCGGAGCCGTCGCCAGCGCATGCCGGTGGCGTCCTGGAAGACGGGGGATGGCGTGCGGGTGGGGGAAGTCATTGCCGTGAATCATTGCAACAGGCGGACCCAGCCACCAGCGGCGTGGGGGGTTGCTCCGACTCAGGGAGGCGGAAATGCCTAGACTCGGAATCCTTCGAAGGATCCACCGAGCTGGGCGGCGACCGCAACCAGCCGGAGTGTGGACTCCTGCAGCGATGACGTGACGGCTCCCTGCGATTCGACGAAGTTGGTGACTTGTTCCGCGGACGCCACGTTTGCGGCGGCGGCAGTGCCGATGCTCATGATGTGCTCCGCGACCATGGCGGCCCGCTGTTGCTGGTTCGACGCCTGATCGGCGATGGTGTGTGACGCGCGGCGCGCCTCCTCGATGGCTTCCATGATTCGTTCCAGCGCTTCCGAGGTGGCGTCCACCGTCACCACGCCGGCCGTGACGCTCATGTCCACGTTGCGCATGCCAGCCACCGTGCGGCGGGACACCGCCTCGATGTCGCGCGACAGGATCTGTATCGCGTCCAGCGCCTCGTCGGTCGCGGCGGAGAGACGACCGAGTTCCGATGCCACAACGGAGAATCCGCGCCCATGCTCGCCCGCCCGCGCGGCCTCGATGGCCGCGTTGATCGACAGCAGGTTCGCCTGGGTGGCCAGATCGCCGATGGCGGTGGCGATGCCGCGAATCTGCTGGGACTTGGCTTCGAGTTCGGAAACCGCTGGAAGCGCCAGCGCCGTTACGGTGCCGATGTCGCGCATCGTGACGCGCGCCGCCGCAGCCTTCTGAACGGTGGACTGTGCCGTGCCACTCACTACGTCGGCGGCACTCTGTGCCCTGGACGCCGCCGAGACGACAATGGACGCCTGTTCTGCTGCAGATCGGGCAAGGGTGATGATGGCGGAGATGCCCTCTCGCTGCGATTGGCTCGCGGACAGGATGGCTTTCGCGGCACCGCGCACCTGTTCGCCGCTTTGGCGGAGGTGGAGCTGCCCCGCCGCCAGTTCGTGCGCAGCGGAGGCGACAAGGGCCGCGCCGCTTCTGGCGTCGAGCAGGAGCGAGCGCACGAAGCGCGCGAGTTCTGCCAGCGCCGTGGCGATGACGCCGAGTTCGTCCTTCCCGTGCGAGGCCACGTCGAGCGTGAGATCGCCGGTGGCGAGCACGCGCGCCCTGACCGCCAGAGACTCGATTCGGCGCGTCAACGCTCGGCGCAATCCCACCAAGGCGGAGTCGAAGGCAGCCTGAGCAGGCGCGAGTGCCTTGAGTGCGCGCTCGTTTCCGGTCACGAGAAACTCGCGATACGCGCTCTGCATGCTCAGGAGCGCCTCGAGCGCCACCTCGGCCAGGTTTTGCGCACGGTAGTAGCGGAGCGTGGCACTGGCACGAGTGCGTGCCACCGCCACGTTGAAATAGATGACGACGTCCAGCGCGGCAAGCAGGACGAATACTACTGCCGCGGCGCGCGCGATCGCCCGGCTGTGTTTGAGCCAGGATGATGTACGCACAAATCCGATGTTCATCCGCTTAATTGTCGACCGCCACGCCGCGCATCGCGCCGCAGTCGCGTAACATGCTGGTCACGATCGGCTCGATCGACCCGTGCGAGCCGACCTCGCGGGTCAACCGGTCACTTCGGCGGGATGAACCCCTGAATCTGCCTGACCGCGTCGTCGATCTTCATGTCGAAGACACGCTTCCCCAGCTCCACCGACGAGCGTCGGGCGTCGCCCGAGATGCCATTGTTGATCCGAGGGACGTTCGGGTCGCGAGGCTGTCCGCGCGGCACCATCGGATCGCCCAGAGCGTCCTTCACCTTGTCCAGGCGCACCCAGGTGCCGTCGCTCAGATACATCATCTCGGAGGTGTCGGGGATCCCGGCGTGCGAGCTGACCGGATATCCGTTCTGCTCCAGCCACTTGTCGTAGTCGGCCGCGGCTTTCGTGTACACGTCGTCGCAGTAGTACACGTGGATGCCCTGCGCCGCGTATTTTTCGTCGAGCTTCTTCGCGACGTCGCGATAGACCACCGGCTGCCCTCCGCCATGATCGCCCATCAGCACCACATTTCGGAAGCCGGTAGCGATGGCCTGTTCGGAGATGCGCTCGAGGAGCGCGCCCAGGAGTTCCGGCGTGAGGCCGATCGTGCCCGGCAGTGTGGCGCTGGCATTGTTCGGCGTGTAGGGCAGCACGGGAAGAAACAGCGCGTTGCCCAGTCTGAGCGCAATGCTCTTCACCGTCGCGAGTCCCATGAGCGTGTGTCCACCATTCACGTTCTGGGGTCCGCGCTGCTCGGTGCCCCCGGTGTAGACCAGCGCCGTCGTCTTTCCGTCGGCCAGGGCCTGCTTCACCTCGGGCCAGGTCATCATGCCGAACTCCACGTTCGGCTCCGGCGCCGATCCTTCGGCGCTCCGCAACGGCGCCTGGGCGGGCGCGACCGTCGTGGCGAGGGCGAGCAGCGCGACCGACGCGAACAACCGATGCATGGACGACTCCGGCGTGAGGGGAAGGTGGGTGGTCCCGCGCCCTTGTCGAGTCACACGGGCGATGGGACGCGGAGATCAGGCCACGAGGCCGACGGGCGCGTAGAACTCCACGAAGCCACAGCCCTGACAGCGATAGGCAAGCAATGTGTAGTGTTCCTTCGTTCGCACGTTGGAACCGGTCCACAGCGACGCCTCGGGTGGGCCAGCAACCCAGAGTTCGGGCTGCGTGTACGAGTTGGGCGCGCCGCCGCGCGCCGCGGTGGCGAATCCCGCCATGAATTCGCCCCCACATTTCGGACAATTGGTAGCCGACATGACGTTCAACTCCGCGTTGTGTTGTTTGCGTTGCTCCCCACGATTGCTCCTTTCTTGTCCCACAGGTGGTTCACGACCCACAACAGCGTGAGCCCGCTGACGACGAAAACAGCGCCCAGCTCAACGGCCAGTTGCGTCCGTCCATAGAGGAAGTTGCCGATGGCGAACAGCGACGACCAGATCGTGGCGCATCCCGACACCCAGCCGAGCGCCGCCATGCCCATGCTATCCCCGTGCAACGCGGCATCGGACTCGCTGATGCCTGCCTCGATGCGGATGGTGGTCCAGCCCGGCCCGGCTGGGTGCACCAACTTGTAGAATGAGATGAGCCGCTCCCTGCTGGTGGGCTCCGCGACGAACGCGGTGATCAACCAGCACACGGTGGTGAACCCCACGGAAAAGATCACGGTGTTGGCGAATGGCAGCGGATGGCCGTTCTTCTTGAGGAGGAAGAAGAACAGGGAGATGGTGAACGAGCTGGCCATTGCCGCCACTTCGGACCAGGCGCTCACGCGCCACCAGAACCACCGCAGCAGGTAGAGCAGACCCGTGCCGGCTCCGATGGAGATGAGGACTTCGAAGGCGTCCTGGGCGGAGGTCAGCACGAGGCTGAGAAAACCGGCCACGATGTACAGCCCCACCGTGCACACGCGCCCGACGTTCACGTAGTGCTTTTCCGACGCGCCCGGCTTGAGGAAGCGTCTATAGAAGTCGTGCACGAGGTACGACGAGCCCCAGTTCAGGTGCGTCAGGATCGTCGAGGAATTCGCGGCGATGAGCCCCCCCACCATGAGACCCACGAATCCCACGGGCAGGAACTTCAGCATCGCCGGGAACGCGCTGTCGTGTCCGATCAGTCCCGGATCCGCGTTCGGAAACGCGAGCTTGATGTCCTTCAACTCGGGGAAGATGACGATGGAGCACAGCGCGGTGATGATCCACGGCCACGGTCGCAGCACGTAGTGCGCGAGGTTGAAGAACAGCGTGCCGCCCAGCGAGTCCTTCTCGGACTTGGACGCGAGCATCCGCTGCGCGATGTAACTGCCGCCGCCGGGCTCCGCGCCGGGATACCAGTTGGCCCACCATCCGATGGCGATGGGCACGATGAAGATCATGAGCGCCAGCTCGCTCATGCTGAAGTTCGGCATGATGTCGAGAATGGGCTGGCCGCGGCCATCGATGGGCGTCATGACCGGCGTGCCGTTCGCCATCACCACCTGCTGGCCTCCCAGCACCGACACCAGCTTCTGCAGGCCGGCCCACGCCCCGGTGCCCACGCCGGTCTTGATGGCCACTGCCTTGAGGCTGAACACGGCCGCCGCGATCACCGCCGTCATCTTGATGAAGAACTGCACCATGTCGATGACGAGCACGCCCCACAGTCCCGAATGCGCGGCGAAGATCACGTTGAGCAGCCCCAACGCCAGGATCGTCTGCCATTGCGGAAGGCCGAACAGGATGTTGGCAATCTTGCAGGCCGCCAACGTCACCGTCCCCATGATGAAACAGTTGAAGAACAGGCCGAGGTACACGGCGCGAAACCCCCGCACCACGGACGCGGCCTTGCCTGAATAGCGCAGCTCGTAGAACTCCAGGTCGGTCATCACTCCCGAGCGCCGCCAGAGCCGCGCGAAGAAGAAGACCGTTGACACGCCGGTGAGCACGAAGGCCCACCATTGCCAGTTGCCGGCGACGCCGTACTGCCGCACCTGCTGTGTGACCCAGTTGGGTGTGTCGCTGCTGAAGGTGGTGGCCACCATGGAGAGCCCCGCCAGCCACCAGGGCACGGATCGGCCCGAGGCGAAGAACTCCGACGTGTTCTTGCCGGCGCGTTTGCCGAAGAACAGCGCGGGGACGAAACAGACTGCCAGCGTCGCCAGCACGATGAGCCAATCGAGCGGATGCAGTTGCATGACGGGTTAGTCAGGGCAGAGGGGACGCGCGCACGGTCGGCGAAAGCAACGCATCAGGAGCAGGTCGCGCAACGATGGCGCACGTCGAACGGCCCCCGATCATTGGCGTCCCGTTGGCTCCGCCTGCGGACGTGCGGGAGCGAGCACCACTCGCGACTCCATCACGCCCTCGACAGCGGCCCGCGAATACTTCACGGGGAAATACTGATCGTTCTTCCAGAGGTCGAACAGGTCGCGATAGTGCGGGCTGTCCACGTCGCCGGACTGTCCCGGAGCGTTCGTACCGACGGACGCGTCCCAGTCGCCGGTCTCGACGATGAAGCGGAACGACGCACCGCCGAGCTGGTTCGGGCCGCCACCGGTGGCGCCGACGGTGTTGCCGTCGCCGCCTCGCGGCCATGGGCCGACTTCAAAACGAGCCCGCTGCTCCGCGTTCAGGGCGGCGCTCATGGGATGATGCAGCAGCGCCCGGTGATACTCGCCCCATGCCCACTTCGACATGTCCGCGCCCTGCCGTGCCGAGAGATCGGCCACCGCGGCGTCCAGACTCGCGAGCAGCAGGCTGTCGCGATGGGCCGTAGGGTTCACACCGAAGTCGCCGCCCGGCGCCGTGAGCCACTCGATGATGCGCGTGGCCGGAAGACCAAAGGCCTGCGGTCGCGCGGGCGCGGGTACCACCATGTCGATCAAGCCTCGCACCAGTCGTTGATACCACGCTTCGTAGATCCCCGCGGCCACTGAGTTGCGGTCCACCACATTGTCCCAGGCGAGCAGGGCCTGCCGCGCACGTTCTGTCGCGGGATTCGGGGTGGGAAGGGACGCGAGCAACG